>NZ_NGFP01000018.1 GCF_002149035.1 Streptosporangium minutum | reverse complement strand
CTCTGGCGGGGGTCTTCGCGCCCGGCGCGCTGGGCGGCCTGATCGCCTGGTGGCCCGGCTTCGGGCCGCTGCGCGACGGGCAGCTCTACCTCGCCCCGTTCGTCCTGCTCCAGGCGGTCGGCCTGGCCTCCGTCGTCGCGCGGTGGCACTCGCGCGCCGTCGTCGCGGTCGCGGCGGCCGTCCCGGTCCTGGTCCTGCCCACCTTCGCGCTGGGCGCGTTCGGCAGGCTGTCGGCGGTCGACTACCCGGACGAGTGGCGCCGGGTCCAGGCGATCGTGAACGCCGACCCGGCGCCGGGTGCGCTGCTGTCGCTGCCGTGGGGGGCGCACCGGGCGTTCGCGTGGAACGGCCGCCGGGTGGTCCTCGACCCCGCGACCAAGATGTTCCGGCGCCGGGTGCTGTGGAACGACGCGTTGCTGGTGGGCCTGCCCGGCGGAGGCCGGCTCCGGGTCGCGTCGGAGGACCCGGCGGTCGCCGCGGCGGAGGCCGCGCTGCGCGCCGGTCCGGGCGGGCGGGCGACGGCGCTGGCGGGGCTGGGGGTCCGCTACGTCCTGGCGCCGGCGGGCGATAACACGTTCCAAGATGCCGTGACCGTCTTCCAGGGACGCGAGATCCGCCTTCTCCGCCTTGATCCGCCCTTGTGAGCCGGGTGTATCCGCAGCTCCCGGAAGTACCCGGCAGTAACTTTCTTTGTCACGGTTTCACTAAGCCTATGGCTTATGAGATGAATCACGTTCTACTCTCGGCACACTGTCCGGATTCTGGAGGGAGAGCTCAGTGTTACGAGTGATCGCAGCCCTGGCCATCGGGGCGATCCTGGCGGTCGGTGCCTCCGTGGCAGTGGTCAACGTGGCCTCGCCCGCACCGGAGCCGCCCAACCGGCCGCTGTACAACTACGGCGACAGGTGATCCGAGGGGGCGCGTGACGGCCCCTCGGACGCTGTTCTCCTCAGCCCGCCGGGGCTGAGCACAGTCATCAGAACGGTGTGTGGCTCCGCCATGCCCCGATTCGGGCGCGCGGCGCCGTAGAGGACCGAGGAGACACCGTGGCCGACACCGTGGCCTTTTCCGGTGGGAGCGCGAGCGCCGGACCGCGTCCGCTGACCCCGCACCGGCCCTACCTGGAGCCGGGGGGCACGCGGGACCCCGAGGCGCCGTTGCGCGGGGTCCGGGTGGCGGTGCTGAACTTCCGCGAGCCGCGGCAGTCGGTGGCGGGCGGCGCCGAGGAGTACGCCTGGCAGGTCAGCCGCTACCTCACCGCCCAGGGCGCCTCGGTCCACTTCGTGACCAGCCGCGAGCCCGGCCAGGCCAGGACCGAGCGGTGGGACGGCGTCGAGCTGCGCAGGATGGGCAACCGCTACCTCGTCTACCTGCTCGTGCCGCTCTGGCTCCTGCTGCGCCGCCGCCGCTTCGACGTGGTCATCGACTCGATGAACGGCATCCCCTTCTTCTCCCCCCTCGTGGTGCGCCGCCGTACCGCGGTGATCTGCCTGGTGCACCACGTGCACGACCGGCAGTTCCACGCCTTCTTCCCCGCATGGCTCGCCAGGGTCGGCTGCTTCGTCGAGGGACCGGTGGCACGGCTGCTCTACCGCCGCCGCACCACGATCACGGTCTCGGAGTCGTCCAAGGAGGACCTCCGCACGCGGCTGCGCTGGCTGGCCCCGATCGAGGTCGTGCCCAACGGCAGCCCAGCGGTCCGCTCGATCGCCCAGCACCCCCTGCCCGGCGACCCCTCCGTGGTCTACCTGGGCAGGCTCGTCGGTCACAAGCGGGTCGAACGCGTCGTCGGCCTGGCGGCCGATCTGGGCGAGAGCCGTCCCGGCCTGCACGTGCACGTCGTGGGCCGCGGCCCGGAGTCCGGAGCCCTCGCGGCCAGGGCGGCCGAGCTGGGCGTCGCCGGCCGCGTGCACCTGCACGGGTTCCTCACCGAGCAGGAGAAGAACGCCGTGCTCGGCTCGGCCCTGCTGAACGTGACCGCCTCGGAGTTCGAGGGCTGGGGCCTCACCGTCATCGAGGCCGCCGCCTTCGGCGTGCCCACGGTCGCCTACGACGTCGCCGGGCTGCGCGACTCCGTCCGTGACGGCGTGACCGGCTGGCTGGTCCGTGACGGCGAGGCGCTCGCCGACGTGGTCGACCGGGCGATCGCCGAGCTGGCCGACCCGGCGCGGCGCGCGGAGATCCAGCGGGCCTGCAGAGCCTGGGCGGGCGAGTTCACCTGGGGAAGAACCGGCGCTACGATGACCAGACTCATCGCCGCGGAACTTCCCGCGGTCGGCCGCCGGCACCGGACCGCGAGCTCCGCGGGTTCGCCGGCCTGGACCTCCGACCTCCGTCTCGCCGTAGGTGAGACCGACCCCACTTGAGTGCAGCATTGACCCCTGACAGCACGGACGCCGGGCCCGTCCGGTTCCGGCACCGGCTGAACCTGCTGGCGGGATGCCTCCTGCTCGGAGCCATCGCGTTCAACACCTCACCCGGCCAGGTGATCTCCGAGACCAAGCTCGACATGGCGCTCAACCCCCTCGGCTTCCTCTCCCGTGCGATGCACCTGTGGGACGGCGCGTTCTTCGGCCACCTGCAGAACCAGGCTTACGGATACCTGTTCCCGATGGGCCCGTTCTACGCGCTCTTCCAGGCGCTGGACATGCCTCCGTGGAACATCCAGCGCCTGTGGATGACCCTGGTCCTCTGCGCCGCCTTCGTCGGCGTCGAGCGGGTGGCCCGCGCCATGGGCGTCGGCACCCCCGCCACGCGCCTGCTGGCCGGCCTCGCCTACGCCCTGGCCCCGCACGCCATCGCGCTGATCGGCGTCAACTCCTCGGAGTTCCAGCCGAGCGCCGTGCTGCCCTGGATCCTGCTGCCGCTCGTGCACGGCACGGGGCCGCGGACGAGCCCGCGCAGGGCCGCGGCCCTTTCGGCACTGGCGTTCCTGTTCGCCGGCGGGATCAACGCGGTGGCCGAGCTCGCCGTGCTGATCGTGCCGCTGCTGTATTTGCTGACCCGGCGCAAGGGGCCGCGGAAGCGACGGCTGCTGGGCTGGTGGCTCGCCTGCGTCGGGGCGGTGTCGATGTGGTGGCTGGCGCCGCTGCTCGTCATGGGCCAGTACATCTTCTCGTTCCTGCCGTTCATCGAGACCGCAGGCGCCACCACCGGGGTCACCTCGCTGATCAACACCCTGCGCGGCACCTCCAGCTGGCTCTCGTTCCTCCCGGTGGACGGCGGGCCGTGGCTGCCCGCGGCGTTCGAGCAGGCCACCACGCCCTGGGTGATCGTGGCGACCGCACTCGTCGCGGGGCTCGGCCTCGCCGGGATCGCCGGCCGCGCCACTCCCGAGCGGGCTTTCCTCGCCGTCACCCTGCTGGCCGGCATCGTGATCATCTCCACCGGGCACGCCGACGCGCTGGCCCACCCCTGGGCCGAGCAGGTACGGGCGCTGCTGGACGGCCCGCTCGCTCCCTTCCGGAATCTGCACAAGTTCGACGCGCTCGTACGGCTCCCGCTCGCGCTCGGCCTGGCCGCGCTCCCGCTGACCGCCCCGGCGCGGCTCCGTGTCCCCGTCGGCGCGGTGGCCTCCGGTGTCGTCCTCCTCACCGCCCTGCCCGCCGCCTCCGTGGGAGTCGTCCCCAGCGGGGCGTTCAAGGAGGTGCCCGGCTACTGGCGTGACGCCGCCACGTGGCTCAACGAGCGCACCGGGGACGGGATGGTGCTCGCCGCGCCGGGCGCGGGCCGGGGGGACTACGTGTGGGGGCGTCCGATGGACGAGCCCATGCAGTCGCTGCTGACCGTGCGCTGGGCCGCCCACACCAACGTGCCCTGGGGGTCGCCGGGCCTGGCCCGGCTGCTCCAGGCGGTGGATGAGCGCTTCGCCACCGGAAAGGGTTCGCCCGGCCTCACCTCCGCGCTGCGCCGGATCGGCGTCACCTACCTGCTCGTCCGCAACGACCTCGCGCGGGGGACCCTCGGCACGGCCTGGCCCGCGCGGGTTCACGAGACACTCGCCGAGTCCACCGGGCTGGAGCGGGTCGCCGCCTTCGGACCGGCCATGGGGACGACCTCCAGCTCGACGGCCGCCGGCTGGTTCGACCAGCCCTACCCCGCGCTGGAGGTCTACGCGGTCCCCGGCCCCGCGCTGCCGGTGGCCACCGTCCCCCGCGAGGGCACGCTCCGGGTGACCGGGGCGCCGGAGGCCGCGCTCGCCCTGGCCGAGGAGGGGCTGCTGACCGATGACCGGCCCACGCTGATCGGCGACGAGCCCGAGGCCGACATCGTGTCACCGCGCAACACGGTGATGACCGACACGCTGCGCCGCCGGGAGATCGTCTTCGGCGATGTGCGCCGTTCCGCCTCGGCCACGCTGACCGAGGACCAGCTCCTGGAACGCGACGGGCCGTCCGATCTGATCGATCCCGAATGGGAAGGGGCCACCGCCTCGGCCGACTACTCCGGTGTCGCGGACGTGCTCGCCTCCTCCTCCGGATCGGCGGTCACGGCCGTCGCCGGTCAGCGCGACCCGGGGCGGCTGCCGTACGCGGCGCTCGACGGGGACCTGCGCACGGGCTGGCGCTCCGACGGCTGGAGCGGCCCGCTCGGGGAGTGGCTGGAGGTGCGCTTCGTCGAGAGCGTCGAGGTGCCCGGGATCACCGTCGCGTTCGAGAAGTCGACCATCGGACCGGCGGTGACGGAGATCTCCGTCGAGACCGCGGCGGGAACACGCCGGGTGCCGGTGAGGGCGTCCGCCGACCCGCAGCCCGTCACGCCACCGGCCGGGAGGAGTTCCTGGCTGCGGATCCGGGTGACCAAGCTGGCCGATGAGCGGGGGGCATGGCTCGGAAACCGGGTCGGCATCACGGAGATCGGGATCCCGGGGGTGAAGGCGCTGCGCAGGATCGTGGTCCCCGCGTCGGGTGAGTACGACCCGGGCGCGGTGCTGTTCACCCGCCAGGGGTCGGCGCCCGCCTGCATGCGGGGGTCCACGACGTGGACCTGCGCGCCGAGCCTGGAGATATCGGGTGAGGACGGTGCCGGGTTCAACCGCGAGTTCACGGTCAGGACGGGCGGTCCGCGAGACATCACCGGCAGGGCCGTGCTGACCTCCCCCGACGCGGCCCGGCGGCTCACCACCCTTCCCTCGATCTTCCCGAAGGTGACCGCCTCCTCCACGGCCACCGACCACCCGGCCGTGCTCGGGCGTTCGGCCTTGGACGGTGATCTGAGCACGCTCTGGTACGCCCACCCCCTCGACCCGGACCCCACCCTCACCATCGAGCTCGGCAGGAAGATGACGGTCTCCCAGCTCAGGGTGATCCTCCCCGACTCGTTCCTGGGACAGTCGCCGGTCAGGGTGACCGTACGGGGCGGCGGCCGTACCGTGCGGAGCTGGGTCGGGCCCGCCGGCCGGATCGCCTTCGCACCGCTCCGCACCGACAGGCTGGAGATCGGGTTCACCGCCGCCGCCACGCGGGCGATCGAGGTGGCGGAGATCAGCATCCCGAGGGTCGAGCCGCTCGGGTCGCTGTCGTCCTTCCCCCTCAGGCAGCCGTGCGGTTACGGTCCGGCGCTCACCGTGAACGGCAACGCCGTACCGACCATGATCGTGGGCGGCACGCTGGACGACGTGGTCAACGGACGGCCGCTCGCCTACCGCTCGTGCCGGCCGGTCGAGCTGAGCCCCGGCACGGCGAGGGTCGACGTCGCCCCCACCGGCGCCTACCTCGTCGAGTCGCTGATCCTGCGGCCGTCCGCGGACCCGGACGTGGAGACGGTCACCGCCGCTCCCGTCGTCGCCGAGTCCTGGGGCCAGGCGGAGCGTCGCGTGCGGGTCGCCACTTCGGAACCCTCCTACCTGGTGGTCAACGAGAACTACAACCGCGGCTGGCGGGCCTCTCTGAACGGCAGGCCGCTGATCGCGGCACGCCTGGACGGCTGGCGGCAGGCGTGGGAGGTGCCCGCGGCGACCGGCGTCGTGACCATACGCTACGAGCCCGACTCCGCCTACCGCGCGGCGCTGCTCGGCGGCCTCGTCCTGGTGTTCCTGGTGGCCGCGGCGGCGTTCACGCCCGCGAGGAAGCGGGTGCGGCATCCGGCGGGGACGGCGCCCGCGACGATCCGCGCGTCCTGGGTCTGGCCGCTCGCCCCGCTCGTGGGACTGTGGACCGGCGGTTTCGCCGGGGTGGCGATCGTCGTCGCGGTGCTGGCCCCGTGGGCCTGGCTGGAGGCCGTGGCGCAGGCCAGGCACTCCCGCGGCCTGCTGCCGGGCCTCGCGGGCGCGGCAGCCGCGCCCTGGTCGCTCGCGGTCCCGCTCGGCCTGGCCGGTCTGGCGCTCGCGGTGAGCCCGCTGTACGGCCCGGCGGGGGCGCCCTCCGAGGCGCTCTCCGGCGTCGTGCCGCAGGTGCTCTGCCTGGTCGCCCTCGGCCGGCTGGCGGCTTCGATCCCGGTTCCCCGGCCTGTCACGTCGCCCGCGCTCCCGGCCCTGGCGCGCAGCCCCGAGCCGGAGAGGACGGGCTCGTGAGGACGCAGAGCCTGCGGTCCGCCGCGGTGGCGGCCGGGGCCTTTCTCATCACCCTCGCGGCGCTGTTCCGTTTTCATGTCTACGAGAGCGCCCTCGTGCTGCCGCTGGAACAGAACACGGAGTACCACCTGGCGACGGAGAACGCCACCTACTTCGACTTCGCCACGTTCACCCTCCGGACCGGCGTCCCCCTGGAGTCGGTCACGCTGCTGAGCGGCGATCCCGGCGCCGGGACCGAAGGCACGGCGGTGTGGACGGAGCTCACCTCGATCTACGCCCGGGGCAACCGTGTCGACTACCACGAGCGCAGGGCCGCCTTCGACCGGAGGACGGGCCTGGCGGTCAACTGCTGCGGGGAGTACGTCGACGACGACTCCCAGGCCCGTCACTCCGGTCTGGCCTTCCGGCTGCCCTTCCGCGCCGAGCCGCGCTCCTATCCGATGTACGACACGATCCTGCGCCGGACGATCCCCCTCCGCTTCGAGCGGGAGGAGGAGGTGGAAGGACTGCGGACCTATCGCTACACCTACACGGCGGGCCCGATCGAGATCGGGGACGCTCCCTGGGACGTTCCCGGCAAGGCCGTCGGCCTGCCGGAGCGGCGCACCACCGGCGTCTCCCGTTATGCCGAGGTGACCCGGACGCTCTGGGTCGAGCCGGAGAGCGGCCTGACGGTGAAGGTGGGGGAGCGGCATCGCCAGAGCCTGCGCACCCTTGACGGGATCGAACGCCGGGTGAGCCTCCAGGCCGACCTGGTCATGTTCCCCGAGGACGTCGCGGCCCAGGTCGCCGGCGCGCGCGCCTTCACCCGATGGGCCCTCATCGTCCGGGACCTGGCGCCGGGCGCGTTCCTGGTGCTGGGACTCGGCCTGGGTCTGCTCGCCGTACGGCTGCGCGCGCCGGAGTCCGCCGCGCCGGAGACGGCAGGGGCGCGGGCGGAGACCGCGTGAGCGGCGAAGCCAGGGGTGGCCGGCGGCGAAGCCGTCAGCGGCGGCGGAGGACGAGGCCGTCAGCGGCGGCGGAGGACGAGCAGGAGATTCCAGCTCACGATCTCGCGCAGTCCCGGGACACGGATGACCCGGGTGGCCCAGTGAGGGTGGTAGCGGGGCAGGGCGTCCAGAAGCTCGGCGCCGGGCTGCCGGCGGGCCCAGCGGAGGGCGTCACCGATGGAGACGGCGTACAGGCCGGCGCCGTACAGGTTCTTGGGAGGTCTGCCGTGGCGGCGGGTGTAGCGGGCGGCGGCGCGCTGACCGCCGAGGTAGTGCCAGGGGGAGGTCTCGTGACCGCCCCAGGGGGAGAGCCAGTTGGTGAAGGACAGGTAGATCACTCCGCCCGGCCTGGTGATCCGGACCATCTCGTCGCCCATCCGCCACGGGTCCGGCACGTGCTCCAGCACGTTGGAGGAGAAGCAGACGTCCACCGAGCCGGTGGCCAGCGGGATGTCCAGGGCGCTGCCGAGCACCGCGCCCTCCGGCGCCGCGCCCTGGCGGGCCATCATCTCCCCGGCGTCGCAGTCCACGCACACGGGCCGGGCGCCCGCGGCCCGCAGCACGTCGGTGAAGTAGCCGGGGCCGCCGCCGATGTCGGCGACGAGCGCGCCGTCCAGGGCGGTGTAGGCGGACAGCTGGGCGACGGTGTCGCGGGCCAGCATGCCGTAGAAGAAGTCCGGGTCGCTCTGCTCCTTGCGGAAGGCGCCGAGCAACCTGACCGACCGGCTCAGGGTGGCCTGGAACGGTGCCTGCGGGGTCTCCAACGCTACTCCTCGCCGCCCGGCGAACGGATCGGGCTGCGCTGGATCGTAACACCACATTATTGCTGACGGTCCCGCCGGGTCCGTAGGGTGATCTTCCATATCGCCGGACAGGAGAACACGGATGGAGAGCACGCGGACCGGGCAGCCGAAGTCTCCGACGCGGTGGATCCCCCTCCCCGGCCGGGCCGCGGATCTCCGCAACCCCGTGCTGCTCGGGGCCGTGCTGCTCATCGTGGTCTCGCTCGCGTTGCGCGCGCTGATCCTCGGCGACTCCTACTTCGTCGAGGACGATCTGACCTTCGTCGGCAACGCCTACGAGAGCGGCCTCACCCTCGACTCCGTGACCCGGGTCCACAACGGTCACTTCATGCCCGGCGCGCTCACGTTGACCTGGGTGCTGTCGCGTATCGCCGCCTATGACTGGTTGCTGGCGGCCGGCGTCACCTTTCTCGCCCAGGTGCTGCTCAGCGTTCTGGCGCTGCGGCTCCTCAGATCGCTGTTCGGCACCCGTCCGGCGATCCTGCTGCCGCTGACGGTGCTGTTGTTCTGCCCGCTGACCATCCCGGCGTTCGGCTGGTGGGCGGCGGCGATCAACGCGGTCCCGCTCCAGCTCGCGATGGTGCTGGCGCTCACCGCCCAGGTCCGGTTCGCGCGGGGCGAGGGAGTCCGGTACGGCCGGCTCGCTCTGATGTGGTGCGTGGCCGGCATGGCCTTCAGCACCAAGGGTGTCTTCGTCGGCTTCCTGCTGTTCGCCATCACCACGGCCTTCCTGGGCGGCCGGGGGATCGGCTGGCTCCGGTCCATGGTCCACGAGCTCCGGCGGCACCGGCGGATCTGGGGCGCGCACGTGGCGGTGATGGCCGTCTACGCGGTGATCTACCTCGTACGCGGGCAGACCGCTTTCGGCGAGGGCGCGGCGGTCCCCCGGCCCGGCCTCGCGCTGGACATGGTCAGGACCATGCTGGGCCGCACCTTCCCCAGCGGAGCGGTCGGCGGCCCGTTCACCTGGGCGCCGGTCAATGCGACCGGTGGGAGCGCGGGCCCTTCCGACGCCATGGTCGTGGTCTCCTGGCTGATCGTCGCGACCCTGGTGGGGGCCACTGTCGTCTACCGGCGGAGGGCGTCACGAGCGTGGATGATCCTGGCGGGTCACCTGCTGATCGTCGACGCCGTCCCCACGGTGATCGCCCGGGGAAGTTCTGCGTTCGTGAGCGGTGCGGAGCCCCGTTACGTGACCGACGCCGTCGTGGTCCTCATGGTCTGCCTGGGGTTCGCGCTACTGCCCGCGGAGGGAGAGAAAGACGCCTACCGCCGGTCGCTTCCCGGGCGGTCTCCGCTCGCCCTGGCCGCCGTCCTGGCCGCCGGCGCCTATCTGGTGGCATCGGTGATCTCGATCGAGGCCTATCGGGCGACCCTCAGCGGTGACCGGGTCCGGGCCTACCTCGACACCGTCAAGGCGGAACTCGCCGCCGCGCCGGACGACATCGTGATCTACCCGACCCCGGTGCCGGGCGACATCATGGGGCCGTGGTTCGATGACCGGCGGTTCAGCCACCACGTGCTCGCCCCGCTGGCCCGCCCGATCCTGCGGGTCAGGATGGCCAACCCCGAGTCCACCCACGACGGGAAGGTCTTCGGCAAGGACGGCAGGCTGAGGCGGATGAGCATCTTCGGCTTCTTCCAGCCCGCGCCGCAGGGCCGGCGCTGCCTGCCGGTGACCGGCGGCGCGGTGGTCTTCCCCGACGTGGTCTCCAGGGGCGGGCCGATCACCGCGGGCTCACTGTCCTACACGGCCGGGCGGGCGTCCTCGGTGACCGTCGAGGTCGGCGCGGAGCGGCTCGTGGTCGGCCTGAGGAAGTCGGCCGGTGATCTCGTGCACTTTCCGATGCGGGCGGCCGGCACGGGTGTGCGGATCGTCATAGACGACCCGGCCGCGCAGGTCTGCCTGACGGGTGTGGCGCTGGGCGCTCCGATCGCCGAGGGTGAGCGGCCTCCCGGTCTCCCTCCATCGCCCGGACCGGATGAGGACTAGCGCACGAGGTGGTTGAGGCGGCGGGCGGGACGCTCGACGAACCGGTGGGTCAGCACGGCCATGGCCAGCGTGATGAGGGTGATGGCCACCAGGTTGCCGAGGAAGTCACCGGAGAACGGCTCCTGCCCGGTGAACTCGTACCAGGCGTAGATCACTACGAACTGCCAGAGGAAGACGCCGTAGGAGACACGGCCGAGGAATCGCATCACCCGGTTGGCCAGCACGCGTTTGACGACGGAGTCGCCCGGAGGCGGTAGCGCGGCCGGCGTGATCAGGCAGAGGGCCACGACCGTGTAGAGGCTCAGCTCGAACAGGCCCGACCAGACGCCGTCGACACCGAGGAAGCGGCTGCCGGTCACGGGGGAGGCCGCCACGGCGTAGGCCATGGCGGCGACCAGCCACCACGAGCCCGGTGAGGCGGCCACTCCCCGGGTGAACCGGCGGGCCGGGCCGTCGTCACCCGTCTCGGCGTGCGCCCAGGCGACGAGCACGGCCAGGGCCATGCCCGCAGCGAAGAAGACCATGGACCGGGGCGGCCAGATGTTCAGGTGGGGCCGGTAGTCCGGGTAATAGACCACTACCGTCCAGGCGTAGGAGACCGCGGCCAGCGCCCCCAGACCGGCCAGCAGCCGCCGGGCCCGCCGGCGCACGTCATCACCGCCGCGCCGGGCGAAGGCCGCCAGTCCCGCTGCGAGCAGGGGGAGCATGACGTAGAACGCCACCTCCACCGACAGGCTCCACATCTGGCCCAGGCCCTTGGGGCCCAGACCGAACCAGTTCTGGTCGATGCCGTAGATATGTCCCAGGGTGAGGAGCTTGAGCCAGGTCCAGCCGTCGGACAGGTGCTCTCCCGACCAGATGAGCAGCGCGGTGACGACCACCAGCCAGTAGGCGGGCAGGATGCGCACGGCCCGCTTCCACAGGTAGGCGCGGGTGCGGACGGGGGCGTCCCCGCGCAGCAGCGAGGCGGCGTAGGGCCGGTAGAGCAGCAGCCCGGAGAGCGCGAAGAAGATCGGCACGGCCACGTCGCCGCGGGAGAGCAGCGCGCCGCCGAAGCCGTCGCGCATCGCGGCGCCGGACTCGCTCGCGACGTGGAAGACGAGCACCGCGAACGAGGCGATGGCGCGCACGCCGTCGAGGGTGTCCAGATGGCCGTCGACCTCCGGAGGGGACTGCCGGGCGAGGGAGTTCAATCTAGAACCTGTTTCGGTCACTTTTCCGCATCCCCCGGTGACGCCGGTCACTCTCGGCACTTAACATACCGGCCAGTAGCTTTGTTAATCCACAAATCTCCCCCTAACCCCCCAAAGCAGTAATCCCCCAGGAGGGTAGATGACCCGGATCATCGGAGTAGTCCTCGTAGCCGTCGGGGCGTTCCTCATCGTGCTGGCACCGCTTGTGCGCTTCCAGGTCGGAGGCAGCCTGATCGCGGCTCCGGCCGCGCAGTACGGTGTCAGCAAGCTGGAGGCCCAGGGGGCCCAGTATTTCTACCCCAAGGCTCTCAAGGTGCTGACCGGTGACCTCGGCATCACGGTGACCACGCGGGGAGATGTGTCCCAGGCCCAGGGCGACAGGGTCGTATGGGACGAGTTCACCGCGGTGAACGACGTGACCAACGGAAACCCGGACGTCTCGTTCGGCGAGCGGCGCAGCGCCTTCAACAAGTTCACCGGCGAGGGCGTCAACTGCTGCGCGGTGAACGTCGACAAGAAGCCCAGCAAGCTTGAGGGCCAGATCTACAAGTTCCCCTTCGACGTCGAGAAGAAGACCTACAAGGTCTTCAACTCCACCGCCGGCATGGCCTTCGACGCCAAGTTCGTCGGCGAGGAGAACGTCAACGGGCTGCCGGCCTACAAGTTCGAGCAGGTGGCCCCGTCGACGAAGACCGAGACCCGTACCGTCCCCGCTTCGATCATGGGAGTGTCGGAGACGACGGGTGACGTCCAGGTTGACCGGTTCTACGAAGGCAAGAACACGTTCTGGATCGAGCCCACGACCGGCTCCCCGGTCAAGCAGGAGCAGCAGCGGCACGACATCCTCAAGACCCAGGACGGCGCCCACAGCATCACCGCCTTCGCGGCGACGGCCAAGATGACCCCCGAGACGGTCGACGACCTGGTGCAGAACGCCACCGAGAGCAAGAGCCAGATCACTCTGATCAAGGTGACGATCCCGGTGATCCTGCTCCTGGTGGGTCTCGTCCTGCTGGTCGGCGGGTTCGTCGCGATCCGTCGCACCGCCAGGGCCTGACGAGCCGCGAGCCGGTGGGCTTCGGTGAGCGGGGCCCGGCGGACCGGGACGCGGCGGGCTCCGACGACCGGGTTCTGGCGGGTCAGGACACGATGGGCTCTGACGGCCGGGTTCTGGCGGGCCGGGACGCGGCGGGCTCCGGCGGCCGGGTTCCGGCGGGCCGCGATCCCGTGAACGGGGAAGCGGTGGCCGCGCGGCCGCCGGCGGATGCGCCGGCGGCCGTGCGCACCGGCTGGGGGATCTCGCCCATGGCCCTCCTGCGGGCCTGCCGCCCGCGCCAGTGGCTGAAGAACGCCCTGGTCTTCGCGGCCCCGACGACGGCCGGCGTGCTGGTGACCGCCCAGGGGGCGTTGGGCGCGCTGATCGCCTTCGCGGCGTTCTGCGTGGCCGCGAGCGGCACCTACCTGCTCAACGACGCCGCCGACGTCGCGGCCGACCGCCGTCACCCGCGCAAGCGCCACCGCCCGATCGCGGCGGGTCTGGTCCCGGTACGGCTCGCGCGGGTCATCGGAGCCGTACTCGTGGCGCTGGCCCCGGCGCTCGCCGCCCTGTCCGGCGACTGGCGGCTGCCGGCCGTCGTCGCCGGATACCTGGCATTGACCTTCTCCTACACCTACTGGCTCAAGCACCAGGCGGTGGTGGACCTGGTCGCGGTCGCGGGCTGCCACGTGGTCCGCGCCTTCGCCGGGGCGGTCGCCGTGGACGTGCCGGTGACGAGCTGGTTCCTCGTGGTGGTCTCGCTCGGCTCGCTCCAGCTCGTGGCGGGCAAGCGCGAGGCCGAGCTGCGCGCCTCCGGCGGTGGCTCCGCGCGGGCCATCCTGGCCGCCTACACCCCCGGCTACCTGGCAGGCGTCCGCGCGATGTCGTCCGGCGCCATGATCGTGACCTACTGTCTGTGGGCGCTCAACGAACGCGCCGGGCTGTTCTACGGGATCAGCATCGTGCCCTTCGTCCTCATCGTCCTGCGGCACAACCTGCTGGTGGACCGGGGCGTGGGGGAGGAGCCCGAGGAACTCGCCCTGCACGACCGGCCCACGCAGGTGTTCGTCGCGCTGCTCCTCGTCCCGCTCGTCATCGGGATCTACCTGACATGACCTTCCTGCGGGATGCCTCGCTGAAACGCGTTCTCCCTATAGGGACCCGTCAGTACCGACGAAATATTCTAGATTAGAACGCGTTGCAGTTTGCTGGGTGCGGGCCGTACCGTGGGCGCATGCGGACACGTGTCACGGACATGCTCGGGATCGAGCTCCCGATCTTCGCGTTCAGCCACTGCCGGGATGTCGTCGCCGCGGTCAGCCGCGCCGGCGGGATGGGCGTCCTCGGCGCCCTCTACTTCACCCCGGAAGAGCTCGAGATGGAGCTCAAGTGGATCGACGACCACGTCGACGGCAGGCCGTACGGTGTCGACGTGGTCATGCCCGCCTCCTACGAGGGCGCCGACCTGGGCGTCGACTCCGCCGAGGACCTGGTGGGACGGCTCCAGGGGATGATCCCCGACGGCCACCGCAAATTCGTCGACGACCTGCTGGCCGCGCACGGCGTCGCGGAGCTGTCCGGCTCCGACGCCGGCAAGGTCCTGCTCGGCTGGACCGACGCCACCGCCCGGCCGCAGGTCGAGGTGGCGCTGAGGCACCCGATCGCGCTGCTGGCCAACGCCCTCGGCCCGCCGCCCGCCGACGTGGTCGAGCTGGCCCACGCCAGGGGGGTGAAGGTGGCGGCGCTGGCGTCCACCCCGCGGCACGCGGTCAAGCAGGTCGAGGTCGGCGTGGACATCGTCGTCGCCCAGGGCACCGAGGCGGGCGGGCACACCGGTGAGATCTCCACGATGGTGCTCATCCCGCAGGTCGTGGACGCGGTGGACGTGCCGGTGCTGGCCGCCGGCGGCATCGGCGACGGGCGCCAGATGGCGGCGGGTCTGGCGCTCGGCGCCGAGGGCGTGTGGACCGGGTCCATCTGGCTGACCGTCGAGGAGGCCGACACCCCCGAGATGGCCAGGCGGCGGATCCTGGAGGCCACCTCCCGCGACACCGTGCGCTCGCGCTCGTGGACGGGCAAGCCGGCCCGGCTGCTCAAGAACGAGTGGACCGACGCCTGGGAGGCCGCGGACTCGCCCGGCACGCTTCCGATGCCGCTGCAGTTCATGCTGGTCTCCGACGCGCTGCGGAGGATCGGCCGGTCCGACGCCGCCGAACTGGCCACCTTCCCGGCCGGTCAGATCATCGGGACCATGAACCAGGTGAGGCCGGCCAAGGACGTCGTCTTCACGATGGTCGAGCAGTACATCGAGGCCACCGAACGCCTGGGGCGCCTTACTGAGGAGTAGGCCGGGGTTCGCCTTTTGTCGGAAAACCAAGCCGCGATGTCAGGAAGCTGAGCCATGGGAGCGGCCGGCCCGGAACGGTCGCAGAGCCCGTTCCCCGTTGGCCGTGCCCCAAAGTCACTCGGCCGACTTTGTGCTGATCTCCTGAAGCCGCAGTTGCAGGGCGAGCGCCAGTCGCAGGTCGGGGTCGCTGAGGTCGATCACCTCCGTCAGCCGCCGCAGCCGGTGGCGAAGGGTGTTGGAGTGCAGTACCAGCGCTTCGGCGGCGCGCGGGACGTCGTAGTTGGCGGCTATCCAGCAGCGCAGCGTTCTGACGTAGTCGGTGCCGTGTCTGGCATCGTGGTCGAGCACCGCCGACAGCGGCTCCGCCTCCAGCGCCGGCAGGAACCGCATGGCACGGAACACATCGAGGAGGAACAGGGGCGCGGCCACCGTCTCGTGCCGGCCGATGAGCCCCTTCCCGAAGGGGCCGCAAACCACGTCGAGGGCCTGTCGCGCCTGGTTCAGCCCGGCGGGCGCATCGGACAGGTCGTGCAGGAGCCGGCTGAACCCGGCACGCCACTCGCCACCGAACTGGTCTCCGGCATGGGCCAGGACAGTCGCGATGATCGACTCCAGTACCGGGGCGTCCCCCGCGGCGCCGACCACAGCCACCGCGTGCGCGTCCTGCGAACCCGCTGCCGCCCGTAGCCGGTAGGCCGCCAGCCCTGCCCGCAGCAGGTCGCCGACGTACGCGGCGGCCGACTCGGCCGACATCCCGCGCGGCCGGTCGGCGGGCGGGTCGCCCGCCCTGCCGGCCACCACCACGGTCGCGGGGGCGTCGGCCACCAGGCCGAGGGAGTCGGCCAGTTCCTTGGTGGAGCCCACGCCCTTGAGCAGCCGGCTCAGCCGTTCCGCCCGCAGCCGCCGCTCGTTGTTTGTCGCCAGACTGAAGCGGGCCAGATGCGGCGCGGCCAGGCGGGCGCCCTCGGCCAGCACCTTCTCGGCGTCGGGGGCGAGCGGCTGGTCTCCCAGCAGCACCCAGATGCTGCCGAGCGCCTCACCGCGGTCGCGCACCGCGATGGCCAGCCTCGGCCGGTACTCACGCGGCTCGTAGCTCCAGACCGCGGTCTCCGAACGGAGCACGATGGTGTACTCCTCCGCGTGCGCGGGATGATCAGGCACCCGGCGGCCGAGAATCCCGGCGCGCCGCATGTCATCCACCTCCTGCCAGGGGATGGTGGAGTAGGCGAGCACCCGCATCGACAGGTCCTCGATGGCCACCGCTCCACCGGCACGCACGGCGATGTCGTTGGCCAGCGCGAACAGATCGGTCGGGTACCGCCCCTCGGGCTCCGAGACCGGGCCGGTGATCGCCTGAAGGGTGCTGATCAGGGTGTACAGCTGTCCCCAGCCGACCTCTTCGGAACAGCGCAGCAGGGCCACGCCGGCGCGCACAGCCGCCGCCACCAGCGGCTTCGGATCGGCCGCCTCTCCCCGCAGCACCACGGCCGCGACCTGGTGCTCGGCCGCCCAGTCCAGCAGCTTGGCCGTGGGCCTGCCGGGAACCAGCAACACCCCGCCGACCAGCCCCACCCCTGTCTGATCCGGGTCGTGGATGCTGGGCGAACCGATCGGCACGTCCCTGCCACACGGCAACGTCAGCGGGCGCACCAGGTCGGCTCCCAGGCTGTCCAGGAGCACACCCAGTGTGACGCCGGCCGGGATGCTCATCGGCGCCCTGGCCGGAGCATCCGGCCGCGCCGTACCCCGCTGAACTCGCCGTCGACGATCACGGGCTCGCCCTCAAGGAGGACGTGCACGATCCCGGTCGGACGGATGTCCGGCCGCTCGTAGGTACCGGCGTGGCCGATCGCGGCCGCGTCGAAGACCACCAGGTCGGCTGCGGCCCCCGGCCCGAGCCAGCCCCGGTCGGTCAGGCCGAACTGGGTGGCGGTGGCGGAGGTGACCTTGCGGACGGCCTCGGCCAGCCCCACCACGCTCTGGCCGCGGACGTAGTCGCCGAGGAACCGGGGGAAGGTGCCGAAGGTGCGCGGGTGGTTCGGCCCGAACGGCAGGCCGCTGTCCGACCCGATCGCCACCAGCGGGTCCGCCATGATCGCGAGTACGTCGTCCTCGTGCATGGTGTGGCACACGGTGGCCGCGTGGGGGTCGGCGATCAGCAGGTCGCACAGCGCGTCCCAGGGCTCGCGCCCGTTCAGCACCTGCGCCAGGGTCCGGCCGGCCACCGCCGGGTCAGTGTGCTCCAGGATCTGCAGGTCCTCGGGGTGGAGCTCGCGCCACAGCCCGACGCCGGCCCCTGACGGCCCCTCGGCCGTGGCCAGCAGCGCGGCCCTGGTGGCGGGGTCGGCCAGCCTGGCCCGCATCGCGCCGATCCCGCCCTCACAGGCCTCGGGAGGCAGCATCGCGGCCAGGCCGGTGGCGAACGCCTGATAGGGGTACTGGTCGCCGCGGACGTCCACGCCTTGGCGCCTGGCCTGGGCCAGCTTGTCCAGGATCATCTTTGCTGACCCGTGTACGGCACGCCCGGACGCCTTGCAGTGCGACACCTGCAACCTGATGCCGGAGGACCTGGCCACCTCGATCGCCTCGTCGAGCGCGTCGGCGAGACCCTCGCTCTCGCTGCGGCTGTGGGTGGCGTAGACCCCGCCGTACCGGTGGGCGACCAGCGCGAGGGCGACCAGCTCCGCCCTGTCGCCGTAGGCGCCGGGCACGTACTCCAGCCCGCTGGAGAACCCGCAGGCTCCCGCCCTGAACGCCTCTTCCACATGCGCGCACATCGTGTCCAGCCCGCCGGGTGGCAGCTCCCGATCCATGCCCGCGACCATCAGCCGCACCGTGTTGTGCCCGACCATCGCGGCGAGGTGGTTGCTCGGCCCTGCCGCCTCAGCGGCATCCAGGTACTCGGCGAACGTCGCGAACGTCTGCTCCCCGAGGCTGACCGGGGCCAGCCCCGCCGTGGCCGGGTCGGCAGGCCCCATGGAGAAGCCGCAGTTGCCGACGATCTCCGTGGTCACTCCCTGGAACAGCTTGAACGGCTGGGCGTCCGGCAGGAACGGCACGCTGTCCGAGTGGCTGTGCGGATCCACGAAACCGGGCGCTACGACCAGCCCGTCCACGTCGACCGTTCGCCTGGCCGGCCCGAGCCCGGTGCCGACGGCGGTCACCCGGCCTGCCGAGACGGCGACGTCGGCGGTGATGGGCGGGTTTGCGAATCCGTCGTGGACCTGGCCGCCGGTCAGGATCAGATCGTGCATGCGTCACTTCCCGTGAATGTCGGCACCGAGGCGACGAGCCGGCGGGTGTAATCATGGCCGGGTGAGTCCAGAACGGACGCGGTGACACCGGTCTCGATCACTTTGCCGTGCAGCAGTACCACGATGCGGTCGGTGACCTGCCGGACAACGGCCAGGTCGTGTGTAACGAACAGCAGCGCCGTCCCCAGCTCTGAGTTGACGGTACGCAACAGCTCAAGGATGTGGGCCTGCACCGACACGTCCAGCGAGGCGGTCGGCTCGTCGCAGATCAGCAGCGCCGGGCGAACCGCGAGAGCTCGGGCGATGGCCACCCGCTGCTTCTCCCCGCCCGACAGCCGATGCGGCCGCAGCTTGGCGTAACCGCTCGGCAGGCCGACCAGCTCCAGCACCTCGCCGACCGGGCGCCGGTCCTGCTCCGCAGCCAGGGCGGCTGCCTCGGCCAGGGTCGCACCGACCGTCATGGCCGGGTTGAGGGAGGTGGACGGGTCCTGAAAGACGCACTGCACCAGGGGCCGTATCTCACGCTGCCGCGCGGCGGGCAGGTGCCGCAGCCGCGTGGTGTCCATGCCGCCGAGCTGGATGCTGCCGCCGCTGGGGTCGACCAGGCCGAGCAGGCAGCGGGCCAGCGTTGTCTTGCCCGAGCCCGACTCGCCGACCAGCCCGAGGCGCTCTCCCGGTTCGATCCGCAGATCCACGCCATCCAGCGCGACGGCCTGGCCGTACTTTTTACGCAGGCCTTCGACCAGCAGCAGCGGGCCGTTCGCGGAGGACTTCCTCGCGGAGGGCACACTCGGCGGCGCGGCGACTGACGCGGCAGGGGCCACGTCGTATCGGCAGGCCGTCAGCCGGCCGGAGTCCAGCAGCCGCAGCGGCGGCCGCTCAGTGAGGCAGTCGTCCTGCCGTTGACCGCACCGGTCGGCGAAGGCGCACTGGCAGGCGACGTCCGCGGCCCTGGGGACCGAGCCCGGAATGCCCTCCAGCCGGACGGCAGTGCGTTCCACGGCCGGCAGGGCGCTGATCAGGCCGAGGGTGTAGGGATGCCCGGGACCGGTGGCCAGAGCCTTGCTCGCCCCTGATTCGAGGACTCGACCGGCGTACATGACCTGCACCCGGTCGCAGAGCTGGAAGGCCACCCGCAGGTCATGGGTGATCAGGAGCACCGCCATGCCACGGGACTCCTGGATGCGGGCCAGGAGCTGCATGATCTCATGCTGGATGGTCGCGTCGAGCGCCGTGGTGGGCTCGTCGGCGATGAGCAGCTCCGGGTCACCTGCGAGGGCGGCGGCGATGGCAACCCGCTGCCGCATGCCGCCGGAAAGCTGGAAGGGGTAACGGTACGCCACATCGGGGTTGGTGATGCCGACCTCGGCGAGGCGGCGGACGACCTCCTGCCTGTCGCGCCTGGTTCCGCGCGGCAGCGACTCCGCGATGTGGGCGCCGGCGGTCAACAGCGGGTTGAGCATCGCGAACGGGTCCTGCATGAGCAGCCCTACCCGCCGGCCGCGGAACTTGCGGAGCACCCGTTCCGAAGCGCCGATCAGCTCGGTCCCGGAGAACCGTACAGAACCGCCTGCGGTCAGCGTCGGCGGCAGGAGACCGGCGACCGCCCGCGCGGTCAGCGACTTCCCGCTGCCTGACTCGCCGACCAGGCCCACGGTCTCGCCGGAGCCGACCACCAGGTCGACGTCGTCGACGATCCGGCGGCCCGCGAGGCTGACGGTGAGCCCGCTGACCCTGAGCAGCTCGTCTCTCATGCGGTGAGTTCCTTCCCGGCGCTGAGGCGCTCGAAGACCTTGTCGCCCAGGATCGTGGCCGCCACCGCCGTGATCGTGATGAGCAGGACGGGCGCCACCGCGGCCCATGGGTTGAGGTCGAGGATCGTCCGGTTCTCCTGGATCATCAGCCCCCAGTCCGGGGTGCCGGCCGGCAGCCCGATCCCCAGGAAGGACAGGCCTGACAGGGCGATCAGCGCGAAGACGAAGCTGAGCAGCAGGTTGGAGGTCACGGTTGGCGCCAGGTTGGGCAGCACGTGGCGGAACATGATCCGCCGGTCGGACAGCCCCATCGTGCGCGCGGCGTCGACGTAGGCCAGTTCCCGCTGGCTGAGCGCGAGGCTGCGGATCACCCTGATGTCGACGGGGGCACCGAGCACGATGAGTGCGACCACCGCCGTGACGTACGACCCGCCCGCGATCCCGACCACCACGATGAGGATGAGCAGCCCTGGCAGCGCGAACATCAGGTCGGTCAGCCGCATCATGATCGCGTCCAGCCAGCCCCGCCGGAACCCGGCGAGCAGGCCCAGCGTGGTGCCCAGCGCGGTGGTCCCGGCAGCGATGAAGATCGGGCCGATCAGTGCGGTGCGCGCCCCGGCCAGCAGCCGTGAGAACACGTCGCGGCCGAGGTTGTCGGTGCCGAGCAGATGGTCGGCGCCCGGTCCCACGGCGCCGAGTGCGGCGTTCTGGGCGCCGGGGTCGTAGGGCGCCAGCCATGGGCCGAGCAGCGTCACCAGCGCGATGACCACCAGCACGACCAGGGAGATCAGGCCCGGCACCCGGCGGGGCGCGATCCTGCTTCCTGCGACCGGTGCCGCCACGGCGCTCACGCCTCCGCCCTCGTGGAGGCGCCGTGCCTGACGCGCGGGTCGACCACCATGTAGGCGAGGTCGACGAGCAGGTTCACCGCGATCACGACGGCGCCGCCGAGCAGGACCAGTGCCTGTACCAAGGGGATGTCCTTCTGGTTGACGGCCTGGATCAGCAGGCTTCCGAGGCCGGGCAGGCTGAAGGCCTGCTCCACGAAGACCGCGCCGGTCAGGTTCCCCGCGGCCAGTAGCCCCGCGACGGTGAGCACCGGCAGAGCGGCGTTGCGCAGCGAGTAGCTGCCCCAGATCCGCAGCCGCGGCAGCCCTCTGGCCTTGGCGAAGGTGACGTAGTCCTGGCCGCCGACGTCCAAGGCCGCGGCCCTGGTCTGCCGGATCACGATGGCCGTCTGGCCCATGGCCAGGGCGGTCGCCGGCAGGACGTAGTTGCTGATCTGGTCGGAGCCGTAGATCGGCACCCACTGCAGCGCCACCCCGAAGGTGTACAGCAGGACTAGCGCGATTCCGAACGGCGGGAAGGCCAGCGCGACCAGGGTGCTGAAGGTGATGCCCTGGTCCAGGACACCGCTGCGGCGCAGGCCGGCCGCCAGTCCCGCCGGGATGCCGACGGCCAGGGTCAGCAGGATCGCGAAACCGGCCAGGGTCGTGGTGACCGGCAGCCGATCGCCGATCACCGACAACACCGGCTGCCGGAAGTAGATGGAGCTGCCGAAGTCTCCCGACAGCGCCCCGGTCAGCCACTCCCAGTAACGCACGGGGAAGGGCTCGTCCAGGTGGTACAGCGCGCGGATCGCCGCCCTCGTCTCGGGCGTGGAGGCCCGATCGCCCAGCAGCGCCTCCTCGGGCCCGCCCGGCGCGAGGGCGAGTAGCGCGTAGGTGAGCACGGACAGCGTCAGCAGCAGTACCACCACCGCGCCCAGCCGCTTGGCCGCCACCTTGGCGAAGTCCATCTGCCTACTCCGCTCTGGGCCTAGTTGCCGGCAGGCTTGATGGAGGCGATTTGCTGGATCGTCCAGGGGCCGATCTTCTCAGTGAACTTCTCATTCATCGCAATCCCACTGTGAACGTAGTAGAGGGGCACATAGGGCATCTGCTTCGCGGCCTCGGTGAGGATCTCCGTCACCGCCTGCTTGCGCTCCTCGCCCTTCAGGCCCAGCATCCGATCTATCCTGCTGTCCAGCTCGGGGCTGGTGTACTGGGCGAAGTTGAAGCCCTGCGGCTTGGCCGCGGTGCTGCCGAGCAGGTCAGGTAGCGTCTCGCCGGGGTCGGGGGTGCCGTAGCCGAGCTGCGACAGGCTCATGGTGAGGTCCTCGTGGCGGAAACGCTTGGCCCGCTCGGCGTCGCGCGGCATCGCCTTGAGCTCCACCCGGATGCCGATCTTGGCGAGGTCGGCCGCGACCGACTGGAGCGCGTCGACGCGCTGATCGTCGGTGGCGTGGGTGACCTTGATCGTGAAGCCGTCGGGGTAGGCCGACTGCGCCATCTCGGCCTTGGCCGCCGTCAGATCGTGCGGGTAGGCGGGCAGCGAGGCGACCACCTGCTCGTGTGCCGGGCCGTACAGGGCCTGGAGCTGCGGCAGCGGCAGGATGGTCGAGGCCGCCGACGCCTTGTCGCCGACGGCGGTCCGCTGGACGGCCTCGCGGTCGACCGCGTGCGCGATGGCCCGCCTGACGTGGACGTCGGACAGGTACTTGTCCTTGACGTTGAGCGCGAGGAAGGCGATCGACATGCCGGGATAGAAGCGGACCTTGACCTGCTTCATGCCCTCCCACTTGCGGGCGTTCTGCGGCGGGACCTCCATGGTGCCGTCCACCGAGCCCGACGCGACCGCCAGCCGCAAGGCCTCGGGCTCGCTGATGGCGGTGATCTTGACCTTGGCCATGGGAGCTCGGCCGCCCCACCATTTGTCGTTGCGTTCGAGGGTGAGCCCGTCGACGCTGAAGGAGGCCACCTTGTACGGGCCGGTGCCCAGCGTGGGCGCCTCCGGCGTACCGAGGTCGTCGGGGTGGGCCTCGGCCAGCTTCCTGGGCACCACCTGCCAGACGAGCGCCGCGTTGGGAAGGAAGGTCGGGCTCGGGCTCTTCAGTTCGACCGTCACCTCGTGCTCGCCGGTGGCCTCGACCTTCTTCACCAAGGTCACCGTGCTGGCCGCCTGGGAGGCGACCTTGGGGTCGGTGTGGCGTCGCAGAGAGTAGGCGACGTCGTCGGCGGTCATCGGGGAACCGTCGGAGAACACCACGCCGGAGCGGAGCTTGAAGACGTAGGTGCCGGGCTTCGGCTCGGTCCACGACTCGGCCAGCAACGGCTGGATCGAGCCGTCCTCGCCGAGCGTCACCACGGTGTCCAGAATGGCGAACTGCACCAGGGTGGACGAGGTGTTGAAGCCGTGGGCGATGTCGAGCACGTTCGGCGGGGCCGCGGTGGCCAGGGTGAACGTGTCGGCGTTCGCCTTGCCCCCACCACTGCCGCCGTTGGTGGCGCAGCCGGACAGCAGCAGGGCGCCGCACATCGCGCCGGCCAGCAAGGTATAGGGCTTGGCAGACATCGAATACCGCCTCGTGTGGGTTGGGATCTGGAGTGGTGTTACTTCGGCCCCCGTGGCGTCAGTTCGTACGTGCTCAGGTCGTGAGGTTGAGCCCGGGCGGCACACCGACCGGGCGGGTGCCGTCGGGCTGGCGGACGAACCGCAGCCGGTACGTGCCGGGGACACTGACC
The DNA here is from genome assembly GCF_002149035.1 of Streptosporangium minutum. GTDB lineage: Bacteria > Actinomycetota > Actinomycetes > Streptosporangiales > Streptosporangiaceae > Streptosporangium > Streptosporangium minutum. The sequence goes on along the minus strand of NZ_NGFP01000018.1, from coordinate 39,297 downwards.
AGGAGGTCGTCGCCGTCCGGGCGGAGGGTGACCATGCCGGCGGAGAAGCAGCCGCCGGGGGCCGGCTCGATCGGCGCCACCAGGCTCAGCCCGAGTTCCAGGACACCTTCGTCGGTGATCGTGGCCAGGGTTCCGACCTCGGGGCTGAGGTAGACGGCCGCGGGCAGCACGGCGCCTTCGACCGGCGCCGCACAGGGCAGGAAGGTGCGGGCCCGTCCCGGGGCGTAGATCGATCCCGCCCTGATCCCGCCGTCGATCACGTGCAGCCGGTTGTCCTCACCGTGCCAGGTCCCGTCGCTCGTGAGCGCGAACGTACCGGAGAGGAGGCCGCCGGTCAGCGTGATCCTGCCGTCGTCCACCTGCTCGACCTGGAATGTCGTCTCGGTGCCCGAGTCGTGCCAGAACCCGCTCAGCGCCTCGGCCGCCGCCTGGTCGGCGATGAGGGCGGGCTGGGCCTCGTCGGGCAGTCCGGCGGCCAGGCGCAGCGCCTGGCAGCCGATCCCGCGGGGGTCGATCGAGGTGTCGTTGGTCAGCACCGCGACGCCGATGCCCTGCTCGGGCAGGAAGAGCAGCTGGGAGCGGTAGCCAGGCGCGCCGCCCGCATGGCCGAACGCGGGCTGCCCGCTGACCGTCGTGTGGTAGATGCCGAGGGCATACGGAGCACCCGTGTCGTCCCGTTCGAGCAGCGCGTCGCGTACGTCATCGCCGAGGACCCGGCCGTCGTGGAGGAAGCCGAACCACGGCCCCAGGTCGGCGACGCTGGTCACGATCATGCCGTCGCCGACGGCGCACTCCTCGGTGTCCGCGCGGCGCACCCCTTGCTCAGAGACGTCGTAGCCGTAGGCGTACCTCGCCAGCGGCTCCTGGCTGTCGTCACGGAAGTGGGTGTCGGTCATACCCAGCGGGGTGAACATTCGCTCGGTCGTGAACGCGCGCAACGACTGCCCGGTGATCCGTTCGATGGCGGACGTCACGAGGATGTAGCCGGTGTTGGAGTAGGAGAAGCCGGTGCCCGGCTCGAAGTTGACCTCGGTCAGCCCCGCGACGAAGGCCAGCGCCTGGGCTTGCGTTATCCGGGTCAGCGACCGGCCGGCCAGCATGGACAGGGACAGCCACTCCCGCAGGCCACCGGTGTGGCGCAGGCATTGGGCGACGGTCACCGGCACGGACAGTTCGAGCTCCGGCAGGTGCTTGCGGATGTCGTCGTCCAGCGAGAGTCGCCCGTCGCGGCACAGCAGCAGGGCCGCCGTGGCCGTGAACTGCTTGCTCATCGACGCGATATCGAACCGCGTTCCGGTGCCGATCGGCACCTCGAACTCCACGCTGGCCATTCCGGCAGCGGCGTGGTGGGTCAGCTTTCCGTCGGAGTAGACCCCGATCGCGAGCCCGGGACCCCCTGGCCGCACCGACGAGTGCGCCAGGTCAGACAACCTCTCTGCGACATCCATGCCCGACATGGTCGCAGGGGGTGAAGCAGCCGAGTTTGTCGAAATATACAAAGTAGTTGGCCTGGACGTTGGCCTGTGCGAACAAGACCCGGGCCCGGCGGGGCCAGACCCCGCTCGTGGTCGTCTCCGGGCGGGGAGCGGGCCGGGTCTCGATCGCCGGACTGCTGTGCGTCAGGCCGGGCGGGCGAACCCGACTGATCTACCGGACGACCGTCTACCACGGCCGCGGACATGGGCCGAAGGCATCCGGGCCGACCTCAAGGGCAAGATCTACGATCTCGCCGTCCATGGCGCCGTGCCTCACGCGCCCCGGTAGACGGCCGGGCGCTTCTCCCTGAAGGCGCGGGAGCCCTCCTTGGCGTCCTCGGAGCCGATCACCGGCCAGCCGATGCCGTCGGAGACCTTCAGCGCCTCCGCCTCGGGCAGGCCGAGGGTCTCGCGGTAGGTGCGCAGGATGGCCTGTACGGCGAGCGGCCCGCACTCGGCGATCTGGGCGGCGATCTCCAGGGCGGCGGTCAGTGCCTGGCCGTCCGGGACGACCCGGTTGACCAGGCCCATCTCCAGCGCCTCCCGGGCGGTGACGGACCGGCCGGTCAGGAGGATGTCCATGGCGAAGGCGTAGGGGATCTGGCGGGGGAGCCGGATCGCGGAGCCGCCCATCGGGAACAGGGCGCGGCGGGCCTCGAACAGGCCGAGGGTGGCCGACTCGGCGACGACCCGCAGGTCGGTGCCGACGAGCAGCTCGGTGCCGCCGGCCACGGCGTAGCCCTCGACCGCGCAGACGATCGGCTTGGCGGGCAGCGCGGCGGAGTCGCGGAGCAGTCCCTTCCAGTGGAAGTCGGGGATCTCCGAGGCGCGCTTCCGGACCCGGGGGTCGGCCGACGGGCTGCCCATGGCCTTCAGGTCGGCGCCCGCGCAGAAGGTCCCGTCCGCGCCGGTCAGCACGGCGACGCGGACCTCGGGCTCGTCCGAGACGTAGGCCCACGCGTCGGCCAGCCCGACCAGCATGTCGGTGGAGAGCGCGTTCTTCGCCTCGGGCCGGTCCATGGTGACGACGACGACGTGGCCGTCGCGCTCGACGCGGCAGTGCGGCGTGCTGATCGGCAGAAGTTCCACGGGCAGCCTCCGTTGCTATAGCAAGCGCTTGTTAGGCGATCCTAGATCGGGCATGTCCCGCGCCGCCAGGTCGCCGGGCCGGTCGCACACGCCCAGCCGGGTGCCGTCCTGGCGGATCGGGTGGGCGAGGCCGGCCGGCGGCCGTGTGCCGCGCCGGAGGGGAAGGCGTCTTGTCCGATCGGCTCTGCTGATTCAAGGTGGTGGAGCAAGGGGGAAAGCGGGGCCGCGTCGCGGTTCACGGTCTGGATCAAGCGCTTGCTCGGTATGTCTCGGCCGGGTTAGTCTGCCCCTGCGTACGAGAACAGATTCTTGTTCCATCCCTCCCGCGCCGCCATGACTTCTCGCAATATCGAGAACGTGATTCACTTCGGCGGTCCGGGAGCCTTTCGGCAAGAGAGGATTTCCGATGGGCACGCTCGGCTTCTGGAGACTGGCGCAGGCCGATCCGGAGTGGATCGCCGCCGTGGATCCGGACGGCACCGAACATCGCGCCGGTGACCTGCTCGCCCGTGCCAACCGCCTCGTGCACGGCCTGCGGGAGCTGGGGCTCAAGCCCGGCGACGGCCTCTGCGGCCTGGTGCCGAACGGCTCCGACGGGCTGGTGCTCTATCTGGCCGCGCTCCAGGCAGGGTGGTACTACACGCCCGTCAACTGGCACCTCACCGGCCCCGAGATCGGCTACATCGTCGCCGACAGCGAGGCCCGCGCCTTCTTCGTCGACGAGCGCTACGCGGAGGAGGGCCTGCGCGGCGTCGCCGAGTCGGGCATCGCACGCGACCGCGTCTTCGCGTTCGGGGGCCTTGAGGAGTTCCGCCGGCTCGGGGCCGCGGAGGGGGTGCGGCCCGCCTCGGAGCTGACCGACGGCAGGCCCGCCACCGCCCCCGCCGACCGTACGGCGGGCGCCACCATGCACTACACCTCGGGCACCACCGGCAAGCCCAAGGGGGTGCGCCGGCCGCTCAGCGGCCTGGACCCGGACGACGCGGCCGAGCTGATGACGTTCCTGCTCACCCTGTTCGGCATCACCCCGGGTGAGGGGAACGCCCACCTGGTCACCTCGCCGAACTACCACACGGCGGTCACCCAGTTCGGCGGCACGGCCCTGCACATGGGCCACACGCTCGTCTACATGGACCGATGGGACGCCGAGGAGACGCTCCGGCTCTGCGAGAGGTACCGCGTCAGCAACTCGCACATGGTCCCCACCCACTTCAAGCGCCTGCTCGCGCTCCCCGAGGAGGTGAGGAGCAGGTACGACCTGTCCTCGCTCAGGTGGATGATCCACGCCGCGGCGCCCTGCCCGGTCCCGGTCAAATGGGCGATGTTCGAGTGGTGGGGCGACTGCATCTACGAGTACTACGCCGCGACCGAGGGCGGCGGCACGATCGCCACCCCCGAGGGCTGGAAGAAACACCCCGGCACGGTGGGCACGGCCTGGCCGATCAGCGAGCTGCTCATCGTGGACGAGAACCTGGAGCCGGTCCCCGCGGGGACCCCCGGCACGATCTACATGAAGATGATGGGCGTCCGCTTCGAGTACAAGGGCGACCAGGCCAAGACCGAGGCCAACCGGCTGAAGGACCACTTCACAGTCGGCGACATCGGCTACCTCGACGAGGAGGGCTTCCTCTTCCTGTGCGACCGCAAGGTCGACATGATCATCTCGGGTGGGGCCAACATCTACCCGGCCGAGATCGAGAACGAGCTGATGGTCCACCCGAAGATCGCCGACGTGGCGGTGTTCGGCATCCCCGACGAGGAGTGGGGCGAGCAGATCAAGGCGGTGGTCGAGCCCGCGCCCGGCGTCGCCCCCTCGCCCGAGCTGGCCGCGGAGCTCATCGAGTCGCTCCGGGGCCGCCTGTCGAAGATGAAGTGGCCCAGGTCCGTCGACTTCATCGAGGAGATGCCGCGCGAGCCCAACGGCAAGCTCCTCAAACGCAAGCTGCGCGACCCGTACTGGGAGGGGCGAGACCGTGCGATCTGAGACGTCCACCGGCCGGGAGGACCGCGTGCCGACGCGGGAGGGGGAGCGCCGATGACGCTCGAAGCGCGGCACGTGCTGGAGTTCCCCGGCGGCTACACCCGCACGACGGGACCGGTGATCGGGCGGTTCCTCACCGAACTGCGGGACGGGCGCCTCGTCGGGGTCCGCACGGCCGGCGGCCGGACGCTGGTCCCCCCGCTGGAGTACGACCCCGGCACCGGTGACGCCGTCACCGGCGAATTCGTCGAGGTGGGCCCGGCAGGGACGGTCGAGAGCTGGTCGTGGGTGCACGCCCCCCGCGCGGGCCACCCGCTGGACCGGCCGTTCGCCTGGGCGCTGATCCGGCTGGACGGGGCCGACACCTCGCTCGTCCACGCGGTGGACGCCGGCGACGTCAAGGCCATGCGCCCCGGCCTGCGGGTCCGTCCCCGCTGGCGGGCCGAGCGCACCGGGCAGATCACCGACATCGAGAGCTTCGTCCCGGAGGTCACGAAGATCGTGTCCCCGGTCCGCACCGAATACGTCCTGAAGCCCGGCCTGGCACTCGCCCGCTTCCTGGAGGGGGTCGCCGCGGGCGTCTTCGTCGGCTGCCGGTGCGGCTCCTGCCACAAGGTCTACGTGCCCTACCGGCTCTCCTGCCCCGAGTGCGGCATCGCGATCACCGAGGAGGTCGAGGTGCCGGACACCGGCACGATCACCACCTTCGCGATCAACAACCTGCCCGATCCGCGCGCCCCCGAGGTGCCGTTCGTCTCGGCCTACGTCCTGCTCGACGGTTCGGACGTCCCGATGATCACCCTGGTCGGCGGGGTCGCGGCCCACGAGGTACGGCAGGGCATGCGGGTGCGGGCCGTGTGGGTTCCCGAGGAGGAGCGGACGGCGTCCATGGCCAACATCAAGTGGTTCGCCCCCACGGGCGAGCCGGACGCGGAGCTGTAGATGCGTGAGATAGCGGTCGTCGCGTTCGCGCAGACCAGGCACAGCGCGACCGACCAGGGGCAGAGCGAGCCCGAGTTGATCCTCCCCCCGCTGGACGAGGTCAGGGAGAAGACGGGGCTGCGGAAGTTCGGCTTCACCTGCTCGGGGTCGTGCGACTACCTGGCGGGCGCGCCGTTCTCCTTCGTCTCGGCGCTCGACGCGCTCGGAGCCTGGCCGCCGATCTCCGAGAGCCACGTGGAGATGGACGCCGCCTGGGCGCTGTACGAGGCGTGGGTCAGGCTCCAGCACGGTGACGTCGACTCGGCGCTGGTCTACGGGTTCGGCAAGTCCTCCCAGGGCGACCTGCGGGAGATCATGACGCTCCAGCTCGACCCCTACTACCTGGCCCCGCTCGGCCTCGACCAGGTCTCCTACGCCGCGCTGCAGGCCTCGGCCGCCAAGGTCGACCGCGCCCGGCTGGACGAGATCGTACGGCGCAGCCGCGCCGACGGCCGGGCCAATCCCTACGCCCTCGACCTGCCCGACCCCGGAGGGGACGCCTTCGAGGTCGAGCCGCTGCGGCCGTACGACATCGCCCCGGTCACCGACGGCGCCGCCGCGGTGGTGCTGGCGGCCGGGGACCTCGCCAGGGAGCTGTGTGAGCGCCCGGCCTGGATCACGGGCATCGCCCATCGCATAGAGCCCCATTACCTGGGCATGAGAGATCTCGCCCGGTCGGCCTCCGCCGCCGAAGCCGCACGAGCGGCGGGGGCCGGCAAGGGTCACGTCGACGTCGCCGAGCTTCACACCCAGTTCAGCCACGAGGAGCCGATCCTCCGCCAGGCGCTGGAGCTCCCCGAGTCCACGGTCGTCAACCCCAGCGGGGGGCCGCTCGCGGCCAACCCGGTCATGGCCACCGGCCTCATCCGCGTCGGCGAGGCAGCCCAGCGCATCCTCGACGGCGCCGCGAGCCGTACCATCGGGCACGCCTCCAGCGGCCCCTGCCTGCAGCACAACCTCGTCACCGTGATGGAGGCCTGATCATGGGTAACCCGTGTGCGGTCATCGGGATCGGCCAGACCCACTACACGACCAAGCGGCGGGACGTCTCCATCGCCGGGCTGGTCCGCGAGGCGGCGCTGCGCGCGCTTCAGGACGCGGGCCTGACCTGGAAGGACATCGACGCCGTTGTCATCGGCAAGGCGCCCGACCTGTTCGAGGGCGTGATGATGCCGGAGGCCTATCTGGCCGACGCCCTCGGCGCCGCGGGCAAGCCGATGATGCGCGTGCACACCGCCGGTTCGGTCGGCGGGTCCACGGCGCTGGTCGGGGCCTCGCTGATCCAGGGCGGCGTGCACGACCGGGTGCTGGTGGTGGCCTTCGAGAAGCAGTCGGAGTCCAACGCGACCTGGGCGCTGTCCACGCACCTGCCGTTCAGCGCCTCGCTGGTGGTCGGCGCGGGCGGCTACTTCGCCCCCCACATCCGCGAGTACATCCGCAGGTCCGGCGCCCCCGAGCACATCGGCCACCTGGTGGCGGTCAAGGACCGGCGCAACGCCCTGAAGAACCCCTACGCCCACCTGAGGATCCCCGGGATCGACCGGAAGATGGTCGAGTCGACCCCGATGCTCTGGGAGCCGATCCGCTACCTGGACACCTGCCCGTCCTCCGACGGCGCGTGCGCGATGGTCCTGGCCGCCGGGGACAAGCTCACCGGCAGCACCCCCGCCTGGGTCCTGGGTACGGCGATGCGCTCAGAGCCGATCTTCCGCGCCGGACGGGACACCGTGAACCCGCAGGGCGGCAAGGACTGCGCGGCCGACGTGTACCGGCAGGCCGGGATCACCGACCCGCGCCGGGAGATCGACGTGGCCGAGGTGTACGTGCCCTTCTCCTGGTACGAGCCGATGTGGCTGGAGAACCTCGGGTTCGCCGCCGAGGGGGAGGGGTGGAAGCTCACCGAGTCCGGGGCCACGGCTCTGGACGGTGACATCCCGTGGAACGCCTCGGGCGGGGTGCTGTCGAGCAACCCGATCGGCGCGTCCGGGCTGATCCGGTTCGCCGAGGCGGCACTCCAGGTCAGGGGGATGGCGGGGGAGCACCAGGTCGACGGGGCCAGGCGGGCCCTGGGGCACGCCTACGGCGGAGGCGCCCAGTTCTTCGCGATGTGGATGGTCGGCAGCGACAGACCCTGATCTCCCCCCAGGAGGGCCCGATGGAGTTCAACCACGCAGATCTGTTCGAGGGGCTCGCGGACGCGATCGGGGACCGCGTCGCCGTCGTCTGCGGCGGCGACCGCCTGACCTACGCGGAGCTGGACGCGGAGGCCAACCGGCTCGCCCACCACCTGACGGGCGCGGGCGTGCGGGCCGGGCAGCACGTCGGGATCCACCTCTACAACGGTGTCGAGTACGTCGTGGGACTGCTGGCCACCCTCAAGATCCGGGCCGTGCCCGTCAACGTGAACTACCGCTACGTCGAGACGGAGCTGCTCTACCTCTACCGGGACTCCGACATCGTGGCCCTGCTGTTCGACGTCGAGTTCGACGACCGGGTGGCGGCCGTGGCCCCGCAGGCTCCCGAGCTCGGGCACCTGATCGCCGTGGGCGGTCCGTCCCGGGTCGAGGGGGCGGTGCCGTACCGGGAGGCGCTGGCCGGCGGGCCGGACACGCGGGGGTTCCCCGAGCGGTCGGGCGGCGACGTCTACATCATCTACACCGGCGGCACCACCGGGATGCCCAAGGGGGTGATGTGGCGGGCCGAGGACCTGTTCTTCGCCTTCGGCGGCGGCAACCCCTACGGGGACCCGCGCGCCACGCCGGAGGAGGTGATCGAGGCGGCCACGGCCTCCGGGCCGCTGACCATGATGGCGGCGGCCCCGCTGATGCACGGCGCGGCCCAGATGGCCACCTTCATCACCTGGTGGATGGGCGGAACCATGGTCTACGTCCGCAAGTTCGACGCCGCCGAGGTGCTCCGCGCGGTCGAGCGGGAGAAGGTCCTCACGGTCAACCTCACCGGCGACGCGATGGCCCGCCCGCTGGCCGACGAGATCGCCGCGGGCTCCTACGACCTGTCGTCGCTGGTCGTGATCAGCTCCACCGGGGCCATCCTGACCGGCTCCGTCCGCGACCGCCTCCAGGAGCTGCTCCCCGGCAGGATGATCATAGACAGCTTCGGCTCCAGCGAGTCCGGCTACACCGCCTCGGCGGTCCCCGGCTCCTCGCCCGAGTCGGGGCAGCGGTTCCAGTCCAACCCCGCCTCCGCCCTGGTCGTGCTGAACGAGTCCCTGGAGCCGGTCAAGCCCGGCGGGGGCGAGCTGGGCACGGTCGCCAAGAGCGGCCGGATCGCCTTCGGCTACTACAAGGACGAGGCCAAGACCGGCCGGACCTTCGTGACCGACAGGGCGGGCGTGCGCTGGCTGCTCACCGGCGACATGGCCAAGGTCGAGGAGGACGGCACCATCACGATCTTCGGCCGGGGGTCGGTCTGCATCAACACCGGCGGGGAGAAGGTCTTCCCCGAGGAGGTCGAGGCGGTGCTCAAAGGGCATCCGGCGGTCTTCGACGCCGTCGTCACCGGCATCCCCGACGAGCGCTGGGGCAGCCGGGTCGCCGCCGTGGTGGAGCTCCGCCCCGACGCGAGGCCGTCGGCGGAGGAGCTCGACGCGCACTGCCGGGAGAGGCTCTCCGGCTACAAGGTGCCCCGGGTCTTCGCCTTCGTCGACGAGATGGTCCGTTCCCCGGCGGGCAAGGCCGACTACCGCTGGGCCAGGGAGACCGCCCAGGCCGCCCAGGACTGATCCCGCCCCCGAGAGGGCCGGCCCGCGACAGCGGGGCTCGAACTGCGGGAGGACAACCCGCTGGGCATCCCGCGCCGAGTCGACGGCGTCCTGGACCGAGAGCCCCACGTTGACGTGTCCTGGCTTGAGGGCCCGCGTCGGCGCGATCCGGTGGGGACGCCTCCCGGCCGGTCTCCGGCGCGGCGGTCCCCACCGGGGAGGTCCGGGAACGCCGCCGGACCGCTAAAGGGCGGCGAGGGCCTCTCGGGCCTCGGCGGCCACCGCGCGGCGGGCGCCGTCCTCACCCAGCGTGAGGACGTGCCGCAGCGCCAGGCCGTAGGCCCGGCCGAACGCCTCCTCGGCCGTCGCCTCGATGTCCGGCGCCACGCCGACGCCCTCCCAGTTGTCGCCCCTGACCGGGTTGACGGCGCGGCCCGAGGGGACGGCCGACTTCAGGTGCGGGCCGACGTAGTAGCGGCCGCCGGGATTGGCGCCGCCCCTGGTGCGCTCGCCGACGATCGTGGCGCGGTCGCGGGTCTGCAGGTCGTAGGCGAGCTCCTCAGCTCCGGAGAACGTCAGCGAGCTGGTCAGGACGTAGATCGGCTTGCTGGGGCCGAAGCGCGGGCCGGGGACGTAGGGCAGGGTCCAGGACTGGTCGGTGTGGCCGGTCCCGCGCCAGTAGATGGAGTTGAGGTGGGTGGGTTCGTCGAGACCGAAGAAGTAGCTGCAGATCAGCGCCACCATGCCGGGCGAGCCACCCCGGTTGCGGCGCACGTCGAACACGAGCGCGTCGGTGTCGGCGACCAGCGTCATCGCCGCCACCGCCCGGTCGCCGGCCGTTTCGGGCTGGCAGAACATCGTCGTGTCGATGTATCCGATGTTGCCGGGCAGGCGTTCCACGCGGGCGAAGCCGTAGCCGGACAGCGAGATCTCCGCCTTGTAGAGGGCGGCGTCCGACGGGTCGTCGACCGGCACCTCGTCGACGCTGTGGATCAGCCGCAGATGCTTGTCGCCGTTGACCGACTGGAGGTCCTCGGTCACCGCCGCGGCGAAGGCCTCGTCCCCCGGGATCCCGGCGTAGGCGCCCGCGGCCAGCCGCTTCCGCAGGATCTCCGCGATCTCCGCCCCGACCTCGGGGAGAACATAGTGCTCGGTCAGTTGCGCGCAGAGCGTCTCGACCTGTGGTGTCCAGTCCATGGCCATGGACTCTAGTGTTCCGGCGACATTTCCGGATCTTCCCTGCCGAGATGACACGGACCACCCGGCCCCCGGCCTTCAGCCTCTTGCCCCGGCCCCCGGCTCCTTGCCTCCGACCTTCGGCTCCTTGCTCCCGGCCCCTGGCTCCTTGCCTCCGACCTTCGGCTCCCGGTTCCTTGCCTCCGGCTCCCGGCTCCCGGCTCCCGGCTCCCGGCGCCTAGCCTCCGGCTCCCGGCCCCTCCCCTGCCGGGGCGGACCCGTCCCGTGCGGTCGGTCGACGAAGGTACCCGCGTCTCCCCGGCCGACAGCCCCCGCGCTCCCGTCGGTCCTCCCGCTTAGGCCCGCGGCCACCGGGTAACAGCAGCACATGCTTGATCTTCTGCCCGAGGAGACGCTCCGGGAGGTCGTCGACCTGCTCGTCCGCCTCGTGGAGGCGGCCGGCGCGACCGTCATCTTCGTCGGTGCGGCTGCGGCTTTCGCGCGGTTTCTCCTGGTGGCCGCCCGCCGGAGCGGGGCCGACGGGTTCATCGCCGTGCGGCTGTTCCTGGGGCGGTTCCTCGCGCTGGGTCTGGAGTTCCAGCTTGCCAGTGACGTGCTGCGCACGGCCATCTCGCCGAGCTTCACGCAGATCGGGCAACTCGCGGCGATCGCCGCCATCAGGACCGCCCTGAACTTCTTCCTGAGCAGGGAGATCGAGCGGGAGGGACGTACGGTGGCCGAGGCCGCTCCGCGTGCCGTGCCCGGTGCCGGCGGTGGATGAGGTCGTCCGGACGGCCGCCGCCCTGGTCGTCGTCATGGGACTGGTCGCGGCGCTCGCCGCCCTGCTGCGCGGCGGCGGCCCCGGGGGCGCGATGGCGGTGTTGCTGGACTTCCTCGTCGCGGCGGGGCTCCTCCGCCTCTCCCTCGCGCAGACGTGGACGGCGATCGCCGTGGCGACGCTCACGATAGTGATCCGCAAGGTCGTCGTCGCCGCGCTCTCACTCCGGACGCGGCCGGCGGCGCCTCGCCTGCCCCGCCGGGCCGCCGAGTCCTGACCGGCCCTACGGGGCCGGCCGCCCAAACGTGGTGCTCGGCTGCGACACCCTGGAGGACTACCTGACGCGCAGCCGCCACTTCGGCGCGGTCGTCGGCAGGTACGGCGACCGCATCGCGGGCGGGCGGTTCACCCTCGACGGCGTCACCCACAGGCTGCCGGTGAACAACGGGCCCAACAGCCTCCGCGGCGGGCCGGGCGGGTTCGCCAGCCGGGTGTGGCGGGTGGCGGAGGTCTCCGGCACGGCGGTGACGCTGGAGTACGTCAGCGCCGACGGGGAGGGCCGACGGGGAGGAGGGCTGTCCGGGCACCCGACCGTCTCGCTCACCTACACGCTGACCGGGGACGCGCTCCGGCTGGACTATCGCGCGACCACCGACGCGCCGACCGTGCTCAACCTGACCGACCACTCCTACTTCACCCTCTCGGGCAACCTCCTGGACGGCGTCGCCACCGCGTACGGCAGGCACGCCGGGCGAGGCTCGTGTCCCGACAGGCCTCCCCGCGGTGAGGTCCGTCGGGGGAGGCGCGGTTCCTAGGCTCGGGCGGCCGCGGCGCTCTCGCCGGTGAACGCGGTCACGGCGCCCAGGCCGACGTAGACCAGGCCGCTGGTGACGTCCAGGCGGCGGCGGGCGCGGGCGGAGCGGCGCAGGCGGCCCGCCATGGCCGAGGCGAGCAGGGCGAAGGCGCCGTCGCTGGCCATGCCGAGCGCGATCCAGATCGCGCCGAGCAGCAGGATCTGCGGGGCGATCGGCCCTCGGGAGGGGTCGGTGAACTGGGGCAGGAAGGCCAGGAAGAAGATCGCGGTCTTCGGGTTGAGCACGTTGACCACGAACCCCTCCCAGAACATCCGGGACCGGCTCGCGACCGGCGCCTCGGCCGCCTCGGCGCCGTCCGGGCGGGACATCAGCTTGCGGACGCCCAGCCAGACGAGGTAGGCCGCGCCCAGATACTTGACCAGGGTGAACGCGGTCGCCGAGGCGGCCAGCAGGGCGCTGACGCCGAGGGCGGCGGCGGCCACGTGGACCACGGAACCGAGGTGGATGCCCAGCACCGACACCATCCCCGCACCGCGGCCCTGGGCGACGCTGCGGGTCACGATGTAGAGCACGGCGGGACCCGGCACGAGCAGCAGGGCCAGGGTCGCGGCGGCGAAAAGGGCAATGGTTGTCAGATCCGGCATATCCGGATCTTAGGCCCGCCCACTCGCTGATCGCCCGGGTTTTTCCACGGGCCTCCTCAGCGGCCCTTCGCCGCGCGGAGCAGGTACGACGAGAGGACCACGACTCCGGCCAGTGCCTGGGCGGCCAGGAAGCCGCCGAGCGCGGACGGCTGGGCGGCCAGTGCCAGCGCCAGCGGAAGGCAGCCCAGCGCCGCCAGGTCGACGCCGGTCAACCCCCACACCATCGGGCCGGTGGGCACCGTTCCGACCGGCGTCTCGATGATCGGCATCGCATGGTCGACGGGGTTCCGCCGCGCCATCCGCAGGCCCGCGGCGGCCAGGGCGGGAGCGGCCGACAGCCCGAACAGCCACCACGGGCCCTCCGCGAGCGTGCCGGCCAGCACCAGACCGGTCAGGGCCAGGGAGAGCCAGACGGCGCTCAGCAGCGCCGGCAGCAGCGCCCGCGCGGCGAGCGCGGCGCGGGCGTCGACGCCGAGCAGACGCGCGAGACTCGGATTGTCCCCGTCGCGGCGCGCGCCCGAGGTGCCCGCCACCGCGGCGGCCAGCGCGCCGGCGAGCAGGGCGCCCACCGTGATCGCGGTGACGCCCCCGGCGGCCTGGGCGGCCAGCGAGGGGAGCGCGGCGGCTCCGAGCAGGGCGGCCAGCCGTCCAGGGCGCCGGCCCAGGCGGCGCCAGTCCTGCCAGGCCAGGGCCAGCGGGGCGGGCAGCGGCGGCCACGGCCGCGAGCGCAGGGCACGCCCCCGCCAGTGGTTGTCCTCGGCGATCCAGGTCAGAGCGCCGGGGTCCATGCCGACGGCCGCACCGGCCACGTGACCGGCGCGGGTGGAGGCGGCCAGCAGGCTCCGCGCCGGGATCCGGGCCAGGGACGACCACGCCCGCCGTACGAGCAGGGCGGACGCCACCGCGGCCACACCCGCCAGGGCCGCGCCGAGCGTCACGGGCGCGGACGCGACGGAGGGGAGGATCCGGCGCCCTGGCCCCGACGCCGACAGCGCCGCGACCCCCGCGAGCACCGTGATCGCGACGAGGGCCACGTGCAGCCAAGAGTCCCAGGTCTGCGACGACTGCGAGAGCACGGCCAGCGCCATGCCGCCGGCCGCCGCGGACACACCCAGGACCACGGCGGCGACCAGCCGCACCGCCAGTTGGTCGGGCGCGCCCAGCACGGCGAGCAGGCCCACCCCGAGCACGGTCCCGGCCAGCACGGAGATCACGAGGAGAAGCCTCGCGGTCCGTCCCAGCACGCCGCGGCGGTCCAGCGGGGACAGCACCAGCCAGGCGGCGTCGGAGGCCGGCACCGCGACCGGGCCCACCGTGCGGGCGACCGCGAGCAGGCCCGCGTAGACCAGCGCGACGAGGGCCACTCCGGCCCCCATCCGCGACGGATCGGCCTGCCGGGCGATGGTCGCCAGCATGGAGGAGGCAGGCTGGGCCAGCACCGCGGCCCCTATCGCCAGCCCGAACAGGGCGGTGTAGCGGTCCAGCCAGCTCGCGGGGGTAGGGCGGCGCGACCGGATGAACGCGCGGACCTCCGGAACGCCGCTCACGCCCTGTCTCCCGGGTGCTCGTCCCGCGGGTGCCCGTTCTCAGGGTGCTCGTCCCGGGGGCGTCCGTTCCCCGGGTGCCCGTCTCCCGGGTGTCCGCTCCTCGGGTGCCCGTCCGCCATGTGCTCGTTCCCGGAGCGCCCGTCCGCCGCGTGCCCGTCCGTCAGCACGATCTGGCGGGCCAGGGTGGCCTCGGCGAGCCGGAGGTCGTGGGTGGCCATGATCACTGTGCCGCCGGCGGTCGCGTACTCCCTCAGGATCGTCGCCAGGTGCTGCCGGAAGGTGGAGTCGAGCCCGCGTTCGGGCTCGTCGAGCAGGAGCAGCCGGCTCGGCCGGAGCAGGGCGTTCGCCAGCGAGAGCCGCTGCCGCTGGCCGGTGGAAAGGGTCAGCGGCGAGGCGTCCGCCCGCCGCTCCAGATCGAACAGCCCCAGCGCCGCGTCGACCTCCAGGCGGGGCGGCGTGTGGACGGCGCGCATCAGCTCCAGGTGCTCGCGGACCGTCAGTCCCGGGTACCACGCGGGTTCGTCTCCCACGAGGACGACGTCCCGCCAGAAGGCGGAGTCGTCCCTCGGCGGGCCCCCCAGCACGTCGAGCTCTCCCGAGGCGGGGGATTGCAGCCCGGCCAGGCAGCGCAGCAGCGTCGACTTCCCCGCGCCGTTCGCACCGATCACGGCGACGATCTCGCCGGGTACGGCCGTCAGGCCGACGTCTCGCAGAACAGGGTTGCCGCCGAGATCCACCCCGACGTCGCGGACAGTGATGATCGGTGTAGGCACCGCTCGAGCGTAGCCAATGCCGGTCCCGCCCGCGTGACCCTGCCACGGGTGGAGCTGATGGGGGGCGGCCTGTTACGGGCGGCTCGCGGAGACCAGGGCGGTCAGCAGGGCGGTGGTCGCCGGAGGGGCGGGAGGCTCGCCGTAGGTGGCGGCGTAGACGTGCCGGGTCGAGCCGGGCAGCTCGATCGTGTTGACCTTCGGGTGGCGGTGCGCCCGCAGCGCGAGGGCGGGCAGGACCGTCACCCCGATCCCGGCCGCCACCAGGGCCTGGACGGCGACGATGTCGTCGGTCGTGAAGGCGATCTCCGGCTCGAAGCCCGCCCTGGCGCACAGGTCGAGCAGGTGGCTCCGGCACCGGTCGCAGCCGCCGATCCAGCGGCTGTCGCGGTGTGAGAGCAGGTCTCCGGTCCGGCCGGAGGTGACCAGGTAACTGGGGTCGTCCAGCAGGTGGACCAGCTGGATGCCGTCGTCCTCCGGGGCGGTGTCGTCGTAGCGGAAGATGACCGCCACGTCCACGTAGCCCGCGCGGAGCATGCGCAGGGCCTCGGGCGGCTCAGTCTCGGTCAGGCGCAGTTCCAGACCGGGATGGTCCCTGGCGAGCAGGGCGGCGGCCTCCGGCACGAACGTGCCCAGGGCCGAGGGGAAGGCGGCCAGCCTGGCCCGGCCCGCGCGCAGGCCCACGTGGGCGGAGAGCTCGGCGGACGCGGAGTCGATGCGGCCGACGATCTCGGTGGCCCGCTCCGCCAGCAGGCGGCCCGTCTCGGTGAGCCGGATGCCCCGGCCGGCCCGCTGGATCAGCTTGGCCCCGGTCTCGGCTTCGAGCTTGGCCAGGTGGTGGCTGACCGAGGGCTGGGAGTAGTGCAGCTCCCTGGCCGCGGCGGTGACCGATCCGTGCCTGGCCACGGCGGCGAGCACGCGGAGCCGTACGACGTCGAGCATGTATCAACATTATCTATGAATAAAGAGCAAGATAGACATTAGACGTCATGTATCGTCCGGCGCACTCTTGGGACATGGGAATCATGACGCTCGCCCGTCCCGGCTTGGTGGAGCTGGTCGCGGGAGTCCGAGAGCTGACCGACAGGTCCACCGCCCCCCGGACGACGGCTTTCGCCGTGGCCGACATGCTGCGTGAACGGCTGCCCTCTCCCGAGATCCTCACCGAGGAGGAATGTCTGGGAGACCCCGGCCACTACATCGGCCACCCCCTCCACACCGAGGCGGCCTTCTCGATCCTGGCGGTCGTCTGGCGACCCGGCCAGGAGACCGTGATCCACGACCACATCGCGTGGTGCGTGTTCGGGGTCCTGCAAGGGGTCGAATACGAGACGCTCTACCGCCTCGACGGCGACCACCTGACGGAGATCGGCCGGACGGCCAACCAGACGGGGGAGGTCAGCGGCTTCGCCCCGCCCGGAGACATCCACCGGGTCCGCAACACCGGCGACAGCACGGCGATCTCCCTCCACATATACGGCGCCGACCTCCGCGCCGCTCCGAGCAGCATCCGCCGGGTCTACGACCTGCCTGTCCGCTGACCCCGGCGGTTCCATGACCTGCCCGTCCGCTACCCCCCGATGGCCGTACGGCGTCGCACGGCCCCCGGGCGGGGTGTCCCGTCGCGCCGGGGCGGTGATCGTCCCGGTTGCGGCTGAGACAGCGACGGCCGCGGCTGAGGTGGGCTCGCGCGGACCCGGCGGCCGGCTCTCTCCCGGCAGGCGCGCCAGCCACCTCCAAGTCAGCGACAAGCCCCCGCGGCCACGATGAGGACGTCCCGGTTCTCCGGAAAGGAGCAAGTCATGCGTAAGATCACGCGCCTGTACATGCTGGTCCTCGCCACGGCCGTACCCGTCTTCTCCGTGCTGATGTCCGGCACCGCGGAGGCCATCCGCATCGCCAACCACTGCGAGCCGTCGTCCCCTGACGGTGTTTGAGCGGTCTGCCCGGCACCGCCGGATCAGGGTGATCCGGCGGTGCCTCATACGGGGTGTCCACTGCCGCAGGCGCGGATGGCACACCGAGGCCGAGCGGTGGGCACGGCGGGCGACCGAGGCGGCGCGCCGGGCGGGCCCGGCGGATCTGGCCGGGCACACGACGCTCCTGGTGGATCTGGCGTCGCTCTGGCACGGGCTCACGCGCTACCCGGAGGCGCATGAGTGCGCCCGGCTGGCAGTGGAGTCGTCGGCCGCGGAGCCCCCCGGCCCCGACCGCGACGGACCGCTCGCCGACGCGCTGGTCCGGATGGGCGACGTCGAGCGCAGGCAGGCCCGGTACGCCACGGCCGAGGCGCACCTGCGCCGGGCGTCCGGCCTGGTGGACGAGACCGACCGGGAACGGGCCGCGACCGTGCGGCTGGCCCTGGGCGTACTGTGCAAGGAGACCGGCCGGTACGACGAGGCCGAGACGCACTACCGGGAAGCGCTGGCCTGCCTGGAGCGGCACGGAGCCGACCACCCGATGCGCGCCGACGCCCTGCACAACCTCGCGGGGCTCGCGCACGCCCGGGGCGGCGGCGATCCCGCCGGGGAACACCACGCGCGGGCCGCGATCGAGATCCGGCAGAGAGCGCTCGGCCCCCACCACGACCACGTCGCGGCGGATCTGGCCGTGCTCGGCGCGGTGCTCGCGGACCAGGGCAGGCACGCCGAGGCGGCGGAAGCGCTGCATCGGGCCATGAGCATCTTCCGCGAGCGCCTGGGAGACGATCACTACGAGGTGGCGGTGTGCCAGGTGAACCTGGCACACCTGGACGATCTCCAGGGCCGCGAGGAGGAGGCGGCCCGACGCTACCGGGACGCCCTGCGCATCAAGCGCCGCGCCCTCGACCCGGGCCATCCGGAGGTGGAGCGCCTGTCCGCGCTCGTGAGGGCGCGGCGTGGTTGAGGGGCTCACGGGACGGAACGGCGCCCAGAACCCGCCGCGCAGATCGGGTACGGCGTCCGCGGTCCGAGCCGGTCCTTGCTCCCGCGCGGACCGGGTAGGGCGTCAGCGGTCAGAGCTATTCCTTGATCCCGCGCGGACCGGGTAGGGCGTCCGCGGTCCGCACCATTCCTTGATCCCATGCGGACCCGGTAGGGCGTCCGCGGCCTCGGATCAGCCCTCGACCTCGGGCTTCCTGTCCCGGGCGAGGCTCTCCTTGATGGCCTCCAGGCGGGCGGCGCCCTCGACGTCGATGGCGGCGCGTTCGACCTCGATCATCCGGGCCTCGACGGAGTTGGAGGTCAGCTCGGCCTCGCCGAGGGCGCGGGCGTAGCGCTTCTCGATCTTCTCGCGGACCTGGTCCATGGTCGGGGTGTCGCCGGCGGGGGTGAGGCCGGACAGGTCGCCCATGGCCCTGTTGAGCTGCTCCTGCATCTTGGCCTGGTCGAGCTGGGAGAGCAGGCGCATCCGCTCGGCGATCTTCTTCTGCAGGGCCATGGCGTTGTTCTCGACCGCGGCGCGGGCCTGGGCGGAGGACTGCCTGGCCCGCTCGTGCATGAGCTGGACGTCGCCCATCGCGGTCTCGGCCGCCACCAGCCGGGAGGCGAAGGCGCGGGCGGAGTCCTCGTAGGACAGCGCCTTGCGCTCGTCGCCCGCGGCCCGTGCCTGCTCGGCCAGCAGGACCGCCTGGCGGGCGTTGGCCTGGAGCTTCTCGGTCTCCTCCAGCGAGCGGGCGAGTTTCATCTCCAGCTCGCGCTCGTTGCCGATGACCGCCGCCGCCTGCTGGGACAGCCGCTGGTGCTGCTCCTTGGCCTCCTGGATGGCCTGCTCGATCTGGATCCGCGGATCGGACAGCTCGTCCAACCGGCCGGACAGGGCGAAGACCATGTAGCGCCAGGCCCGGCGGATGACCTTGAACATGGGGGCTCCTTAGCGATCCAGCGCGTCTCGGGTGATCTGTTCGGTTTCGTGCAGGCCCTGGCGGACCCCTTCGAGGTTGTCGGCGAGCTCGTCGAGCACCCGGGCCGGCTCCAGGGCCCCGGTCGCCGTCATCGCCGACAGCTCCACCAGCCGGGCGAGGAGTCCCTCGATGCTGATCGTGCTCGACTCCATCCGGGCGAGCACCTGGCTGTGGGTCTGGGCGAGCCGCTCGACCACGGCCTGCTGGGAGGCCAGCGCGGCGAGCGCGCGGTCGAGGTCATGGACCAACTCCTTGCGGGCGCCCTTCCGGGCGCGGGTGAGCCTCGTGCGCTCCTGCCGGAGCCGTTCGAGGTCGAACCTGGCGAGCGCGGTGCCGGTCAGCGAGGCCTGCTCGGCCAGGCGTTCCAGCGTGGCCGTGGAGTCGTCGACCTGGGGCCGCATCAGCGCGATCCGCTCGGCCAGCGGGCCGGCTCCCATGGAGGCGCTCAGCTCGCCGAAGCCGCGCGCGGCCGAGCCGGCCCGCTCCAGCCAGTAGGCCTCCTTGCTGCCGGCGGTGACGGCCGGCGCGGTACGGCCGCCGCCCCGCCCCTGGACGGTGGCGATGGCCGTCTTCGCCAGCCAGACCGTGACCGCGACGGCCCCGGCGGCGGCCGGGTGCACGCTGACGGCCCACGCGGCGCCCCCGGCGGTCGCGCCGAGCAGCAGACCCCACGGATCTCGTAGTTCATCGAGGAAACGGGACATCAGAAGTTGGATACCACCGCGGTGAACACCTGGTCGATACTTCCGGATTCGCGGGAGTCGTAGGCGGCCGCGCTGGTCGTCTCGGAGATCTGCTTGAGCACGCCGAGGTCGGCGTCCTGGCCGTAGGCGATCGTGAACATCCGCACCGACTCCTCGGCGGACTCGGCGCGCAGGTCGGGCAGGAGGTTCTCCAGCGAGATGCTGGCGTTGTCCTCGTTCTTGCCGTCGGTCAGGAAGACCACCGCGTTGATCGCCTCGCCGCTGTGCCGGTCGCGCACGTGCCGGTAGGCGGCGAGCGCGGTGTCGTAGAGGCCGGTCCCGCCGTCGGGGGTCAGGCCGTCGAGCCGGGCACGCAGGGTCTTGCGCTGGGCGGCGTCCACGGTGTCCAGCGGGGCCAGCTCCAGATGGTCCTTCTCACCGTCCCGCTTGGTGGAGAACATCCACAGGCCGACCTTGTCGTGCGGGCCGAACTGGGGCAGCGCGTTGATCGCGGCCTGCTTGGCCAGGTCCAGCTTGCTCTTGCCGGTGCCGGGCACAACAGCGCCCATCGAGCCGGAGACGTCGATCACCATGAGCACGTTGGCGGGTTTGCGCAGGTCGGCCCAGCTGGAGAGCACCTTGTCCAGCACGTTGGGGGCGGGCGGGCTGAGCGTGGTCCTCGGTTCGGCGGGCAGCAGGCCGTTCGCCTCGGTGATCAGCTTGCCCGCCTTCCCCTCGTACGACCGGAAGGCGAACTCGGCGAACCGCCGTTGCTGCTCCGGGGCCTGCAGGTGGGCCAGGAAGTCGGCGGCCACCTGCCGCTTGGCGTCGTCCACCCACGGCGCGGTCAGCACGGCGTAGGGGTTGTCGGAGTAGAGCGTGCCCTCCTTGGGGTAGATCGCCGCCAGCGGCACCCTGGGCTTGCCGTGCTTGCCCAGGGTCTTCGGATCGCCCGTCGGGTTGCCCTGGTTGTAGTCCCAGACCGACTTCTCCTCCACGGCCACGGCGGAGATGTAGCTCAGGCCCGCCCCCGCGTCGTCGGCCCGCTGCAGGTTCGACAGGAACGTCAGCGTCGTGTCGCCGTAGTGCACGATCGAGCGCTCCACGCCCTGGACGAAGTCCCGCGCCTTGGGGTCGGCCACGTTCTTCTCCGACAGGTCGCCCGACAGGCCGGTGGCCGCGAAGTAGGCGCCGACGGTGGCGTTCAGGCCGCTGGTCGAGAAATTGGGGTTGGTCTTCCCCAGACGGAAGTCGCCCCACTCCGGGTGGCCGTACTTGGCCCAGGAGCCGGCCGACAGGTCGAGCAGGTCGGACCAGCCGAGCTTCTTGCCCGGCCAGCCCAGGGCCTCGGCCATCGGCTTGGGCATCGCGACGACCAGGGGTGTCTTGGCGATCGACGGGTTCTCCGCGGCGACCAGGGAGCCGGTGTCGTTCGCCTGGACGCGCTGCTGGAGCAGGGTGACCCAGCCGCTGCTCGCCGGGGACCAGACATCCGGCCGCGGGCCGTCCTGGCGCTCGTCCCAGCCGCGGGCCAGCGCCTGCATCGCGCCGCCGCTGGCCTTGGTCACGACGACGACGTCGGCGCAGCGCTCGCCGACCTTCCTGCCGTTGTAGCCGGCCGCGACCGTCCGCAGCAGCTCGGCCTTCTCCGACGACGCCGCCACGGTCAGGGTGACCCCGCCGTCGCCGCAGGCCGTGGTCTGCTTGGCGTCCTTCGGCCGGTCCGGCTCGCCGCTCCCGACGTACAGCCGCAGACCGACGATCAACGCCCCGGCGAGAATGATCGCGATGATGAAGGGAGCGAAGTTCCTGCGTGGTCGCTGCGGCTGCTGGTACAACCCGGCCTCCATGGTGTCAGTACTTATCCGACGAATGAGCCCTTGCCATAGTTCGCCGTGACGAGAACGCGGTCAGAAGTTGGAGATCACGCTGGTGAAGACCTGGTCGATGGTGTCCGCCCGGGAGGAGTCGTAGGCGGCTCCGTCGGTGGCCTCGGCGATCCGCTTGAGCACGCCCTGGTCGGCGCCCTCGCCGTATCCGATGGTGAACAGGCGCACGTCCGGGTTGAGCCTGCCGAGCAGGTTGGCCAGGTCGCTGCCGCCGTTCTTCTCGTTCTTGCCGTCGGTGAGGAAGACCACCGCGTTGATCGCCCCGGCGTCCCTGGCCCCGCGCATCCGCTCGACGGCCGCGAGCGTGGTGTCGTAGAGCCCGGTCCCGCCCCCGGCGGTCAGCCCGCCGAGCTCGTCGCGGAGCGCCGGGCCGATCTTCGACACCGAGTCGACCGGGACCAGCTCCCGGTAGTCCCTGTCGCCGTCCTGCCTGGTGGAGAAGGCCCACAGACCGACCTTGTCGTCCCCGCGGAACTGCGGCAGCGCGTTGATCGCGGCCTTCTTGGCCAGCTCCAGGCGGCTCTCGCCGGTGCCCGCCGCCTCCTCCTCCATCGATCCCGACTTGTCCACCACGATCAGCACGTTGGCCCGCTTGCGCAGCTCCGACCAGCTCCGCAGGACTTTGTCCAGGACGGTCGGGGTGGGCAGGTTGAGGGTGGTGATCGTGGCGTCGGGGATGACGCCGTTCTCCCTGGTGGCCTGGGGGCCGAGCTTGCCGTCGAAGCCGCGGTAGCCGTACGACTGGAACCTCGCCTGCACCGGGGCGCTGTGCAGGTAGGTCAGGAAGTCGTCGGCGACGGCCTTCCTGGCCGGGTCCATCCAGGTCAGCGGGACGTAGGGGTGGTCGGAGAAGAGCGTGCCCTCCTTGGGGCTGACGGCCACCAGCGGGGTGCGCGGCGGGGCGTGCTCGCCCAGCGTGGCCGGGTTGCCCGACGGGTTGCCCCGGTTGTAGTCGGTGACCGAGTTCTCCTCGACGGTGATCGCGGAGATGTAGGCCATGGACTCGCCCCGGTCGTCCGCGCGGAGCAGGTTGCCCAGGAAGGTCATCGAGATGTCACCGTAGTGCACGATCGACTGCTCGACGCCCTTGACGAAGTCGCGGGTCCTGGCGTCGGCGATGTCGCCGGCGGTCAGGTCCGAGGTGGTGCCGGTCGCGGCGAAGTAGGCGCCGATGGTGGCGTTCAGGCCGCTGGTCGAGTAGTTGGGGTTGGTCTTGCCCAGCTTGAACTGGCCCCACTCGGGGTGACCGTACTTCGCCCAGCCCTTGGGGTCGGCCGCCAGCCCGGCCAGCTCCGCCCAGCCGATCGCCTTGCCCGGCCAGCCCAGGGCCTCGGCCATCGGCTTGGGCATCGCGAAGACCAGCGGCGCGGTCACGATCGGTACCGGCTTCCCGTCGGCGACCGGCACGGTGCCGTCGGTGCCCGCGGCCTGCTGGCGCAGCAGCGTCACCCACGCGGAGGCGGCGGGGGACCACACGTCCGGCCGCTCGCCGTCGGTCTGCTCCTTCCACCCCCTGGCCAGGGCCCGCATCGCGGTGCCCGAATTGGCCTCGTCGATGACCACCTCGGCGCAGCGCCCGGCCACGGTCCGCCCGCTGTACTCCTTGGCGACCTCCCGCAGGATCCAGATCTTGTCCTGGGAGGACGCCACCCGGATCTTCGCCGACTCGCCCGAGCAGGCGCTCGGCTTGCTCTCCCCGCTCCTGCCGAAGAACCAGCGCAGTCCTGCGATCAGTCCGATGGCCAGCACGACGGCCAGGAGGTAGGGCAGGATCCGTCGGCGGGGTCGTGCGGGGGAGTAGGCCACCCGATGATCGTAGGAAGAACCGATTTACCTGGACAAGGTTTCCACCATTTCCCTTGGACCGGCCGCCTTCCGCGAGGCCGGACCGCCGCCCTCCGCAGGGGACGGTCTAGCCGGAGACCCGCCCGTGCAGGAGATCGACGAGGGTGGCGTGCAACTGCTCGATCGGACGGTCCGGGTACAGCGCCCGGCGCTCGATCGAGACGGTCAGCACCATGCCGAACACGGCGGTCGCCGCGGTCTCCACGTCCAGGTCCTCCCGGATCGCGCCCTCGGCCACCGCCCGGCGCAGCGCGCCCGCGTAGACCCCCAGCGCCTGCTCGCGCAGCCTGGCGACCGCGTCCTGCCAGGCCGTGCGCCACATCTCGGCGAGCAGCACCCGGGCGAACGCGCCGTACTCCTCGAAGAACCGCAGCTGCGCCATGACCACCGAGTCGAGGGCGTCGAACGCCGCCTGCCCGGTGTCCGCCTCGCCCATCGCGTCGGCCAGCCGCTGGATGCCGTGTTCGAGCAGCGCGGCGAAGAGCGCCTCCTTGCTGCCGAAGTTGTAGAACACGGTGCCCTTGGCCACTCCGGCCCGCTCGGCGATCGCGTCCACCGTGGCGGCGGTGTACCCCTGCTCCGCGATCACCTCCACCGCCGCCGTGAACAGCCTGAGCCTCGTCTCGGCCCGGCGGCCGTCACCCCTCCTCGCGGTCGCACCCGTCCCGGATTCCCGGCGGCCCCGCTCCGTGCCGGCGTCTCTGGCCCCGGCCCGCTGCTCTGTCATAAAGGGAACCGTAGTCAGAGCGCGAGCTCGGGGTGGAGGCGCCGCATCGACCAGGTGCGTCCCTTGTGCACGGCGTAGACGGTCAGGCTCAGGCCCAGCGCCACGGTCAGGGTCAGCACCCCGCAGGCCTGCCAGACCACCGTGAGGTCGCCGCCGCTGATCAGCCGTCGCAGCGCGCTGACCACCCAGCTCATCGGGAGCCACGGCGAGATCGTCTGGAAGAAGCCCGGCGAGGTCTCGATCGGGTACGTCCCGGCGGCCGAGGTCAGCTGGAGCATCAGCAGCGCCAGCACCACGACCCGCCCCGGCGCGCCGAGCAGGGCGTTGACCGCCTGCACGATCGCCAGGAAGGCCGCCACGGTGAGCAGCAGGATCCCGGCGATCCCGGCCCAGTGCGCGGCCTCCATGCCGAGCCCGAACCTGATCACCGCCATCAGCACGCCCACCTGCGCGGCGCCCAGGACCAGCCCCGGCAGCCAACCGGCCACCGCGATCCGCCAGGCGGGGGCCGTACCGGCCAGGAGGCGGGGGTTGAGCGGGCGCAGCACCATGTAGCTCACCATCGCGCCGACCCAGAGGGCCAGCGGGACGAAGAACGGCGCGAACCCGGTGCCGTAGTTGGGAACCTCGTTGAGGACCTGGTCGGCCAGCTTGACCGGCTCGCTCATCATGTCGCTCCGGTCCGCGCGCTCGTCCCTGCCGTAGTCGGGGATCTGTTCGGCGCCGTCTCCGAGCTTGTCGCTCAGTTCCCTGGACCCGTCGGCCAGCTTGCCGATGCCGGTGGTGAGCTCCCCGGCGCCCTCGTGCAGGCGGCCCACCCCGCTGTCCACCCTGGCCGCGCCGTCGCTCAGCTTGACGATGCCGCCGCCGAGCCGGGTCAGCCCCTGGCTGAGCTGGGCGGAGCCGTCGCCGAGCTGGGAGATCCCAGAGGTGATCTTTCCGTTGGCGTCCGCCGCGTCACCGAGGCCGGAGTGGAGCTTCGCCGAGCCGTCGGCCAGCTTGCCGAGCCCCTCGTCCAACTGATTGATCTTGTCTCTGGCCTGGTCGAGCTGCCTGCCCGCGGTCGGCGCGACCTCCGCCGTCCGGCCCGCGACCTCCGCGATCCTGCGGGCGTCCCGCTGCAGCTGGGCCGCGGCGCCGCCGCCGTCGCCGGTGGCGGCGCCCTCCAGCCCGGTGGCCACCTCCTGGGTCGACCGGGCGAGGCGTTCGGCGATGGCCCGCAGCCGCGGATCGGCGTCCGGATTGCCGTCCAGCCAGTTCTGCAGCTGCTGCGCCTGCTGCCGGGACTGCTCGGCCCCCTGCTTGATCCCGCCGGGCAGCGCTCCCGCGCCGTCGGCGACCAGGCCGGCGCCCCGCTCGACGGCCTCCGCGAGCGATCGCAGCCGCGCGCCGTTCTCCTCCAGCACCGGGACGACCTCGTCGGCCACCTTGTTGATCTTCGGCACCTGGGCGTGGACCTGCTCGTAGACCTGTGCGTTGCCGTCGGCTACCTGCTTGGCGCCCTTCTCCAGCTTCGCCAGCCCCTGGCCCAGCTTGCGTGAGCCGCTCTCCGCCTGGCCCAGGCCCCTGGTCAGCTTGTCCGCCCCGGCCGACAGCCGGCCGGTGGCGGTGTTGGCGCTGCCCAGGCCCACGGTGAGCTGGTGGGTGCCGGTCTTGGCCTGGCCGAGGCCCGTGTTCAGGGTGGACGCGCCCTTTCCGGCCTTCGCCGTACCGTCGTGCAGATCGTCCGCACCGTCCGCGGCCTTGGCGGTGGCGTCGTGCAGCTCGCCGAAGGACACGAAGACGTTGTCCCAGTAGTCCTTCAGCGCGGTACGGCCCGCCGCGTCCTTGACCTCGGTGAACACCGCGTCGGAGATCGTTCCCATGATGTAGCTGCGGCCGGTGTCGACCCGCACGCCGAGCTCGGCCGGGGTCGGCGTGCCGTCGCCGGAGGGTGAGGCGAGCCGGGCGCTGAAGTCGGCGGGGATGGTCAGGGACAGGTAGAAGCTGCCGTCGTTCACGCCGTCGGCGGCCTGCCGGGCGTCGACCGTGTGCCAGCCCAGGACCTTGCGGTCACGCAGCTCGTCGGCCAGCTCGCGGCCCGCGTCGACCGTCCTGCCGTCGACGGTCGCGGGCCTGTCCTCCACGACCAGCGCCACGGGGATGTTCTCGAGGTTGCCCTGCGGGTCCCAGAACGACCACAGGTACAGCCCGGCGTACAGCAGCGGCAGCATCACCACGCCCGCCAGCGCCGCCCGGGTCAGCCGCGACCGGGTGAACCGCCGCAGCTCCAGCCGTCCCAGCCGCAACGATCTCATCGGTCCCTCTCCTCGGTCTGTACGGTCCGCGCCACGGTCTTCCCGTCCCGCCCGTCCGCCGTGGTCCCCGGCTCCACTGGTCGCGCGGTCTTCGAGGGGCTTACGGAGTTCCCGGAGTTCCCGGGGTTCTCGGAGCTCTCGGGGTTCCTGGAGGGCAGGTGAACCGCCGCCGCCCGCTCGCTCTCCGTACAGGCGGCGAAGACCGTCAGCCCTCGCTCGCCCAGCTCTCCCAGCGTCGCCCAGAGCGCCTCCTGGCGGTCCTGGGCGAGGCCGGTGTCCACGTTGTCGAGGACCAGCAGCCCCGGGGCATCGAGCAGCGCGAGCGCGATCCCGAGCCGCACCCGCTCCTCCCGGCTCAGGTCGCGGATGAGGGTGCGGTCGCCGGGGGACAGCTCCAGGCCGGCCAAGGTCAGCGCGGTCCCGGCCCGCGACTCCTGCCGCCTGCCCCAGAACATGCCCGGCGACCGCTCGTGCAGGTGCTCGCGGACCGTCAGCGCCTTCTCCAGGTCGTTGACCCCGTCGACCAGGCCGAGCGCGGCGACCCGCCGGATCGCCCTCGGCCTGGCGTACCGCCCGACGGTGAGCGTGCCTTCGGAGGGTCTCATCCGTCCCGCCAGGGTAAGGAGCAGGCTCGTGCGCCCGCTGCCCGCCTGCCCGGTGACGACGGTGAGGCCGCCCGGCTCGGCCGCCACGCCGACGTCGCGGTAGACCCATCCATGCTCGCCTTTGAGGGACAGGCCGACCGCGCGCACCGCGACCCCGTGGAACACCGCGCCCTCCGAACCTTTAGACTGACCAGTCAGTACAAAAATATCACGTGCAGGATTCCCGCAGGTGACCGGCCGGATAAAGGTGTCGATTCTCACGAAAGCGGTCATTCATCTGACGTGGTCAGGTGAGCGACCGGCTCGGTTCACGTGCGGCGCCGTATGGATGGACGCCTCCTGGGGCGGTCGCGACACGCTCCGGGCCCTGACGGCCCTCCCGGACTCCCCGTTCCCCCGGGGCTGACGGCCGGCCTCCCGGAGAGCACCTGATCAGACAGGTGGCCCGCGACAATGCGGAAGGACCCGCCCCTCCCGGTCGTGCCGGGTGGGACGGGTCCTCTCGAACGGTCGTGCTAGACCGTCGCGGAGCCGTACTCCTGGAGGAAGAGCGCCTCCGCGAGGGCCGTGCGGCGCAGCTCCTCGACGTTGACCCGCTCGTTGGGCGCGTGGATCGAGGCGTCGTCGTCCTCGGCGCCGAACAGCAGGATCGAGGCGGCGGGGAACTGCTTGACGAGCGTGGAGACCAGCGGGATCGAGCCGCCGGCGCCGACGTCGCGCGGCGGGCGGCCGAAGGCGCGCTCCATCGCCCGGTTCAGTGCGGCGCGGGCGGCCCCGCCGGAGTCGGCGAGGTAGCCGGAGCCCAGCACGTAGTCGGTGACGTGCACCTCCACACCCCAGGGAGCGACCTGCCGCAGGAAGTCGACCACGGCGTCCACGGTCGTCTTCGGGTCGCCCGCCGGAGGCACGCGCACGGTCACCCGGGCGCGCGCGACCGCCTGGACCGCGTTGATGGCGCCGGAGACGGTCGGCACGTCCAGACCGGTGACCGTGATGGCGTAGGAGGCCCACAGGCGGTCGGCCAGCGAACCCGAGCCGACCAGCGAGACGCCGTCGAGCACGCCCGCCGTGGCCCGGAACTCCTCCTCCGAGGGGCCGGAGCCGAGGAAGCTGCCGCGCGGCAGGCCGGGGACGCGGATGTCGCCGTGGTCGTCGTGCAGGGCGGACAGCATCCGGATCAGCGCGGCGAGCGCGTCCGGGGCGGCGCCGCCGAACGAGCCGCTGTGCAGCGACTCCTTCAGGGTGCGCACCTCGACGGTGAAGGCGCCCATGCCGCGCAGAGAGGTGGTCACCGCCGGGTCGCCCACGCTCGGGTTGCCACAGTCGGCGACGATGATCGCGTCGGCGCGGAGCAGCTCGGGGTTCTGCTCGACGAAGGTCTCAAGGCGCTCCCCGGCGTACTCCTCCTGGCCCTCGATGATCACCTTGATGCCCACCGGGAAGCGTCCCTGGAAGGCGCGGAGCGCGGCGACGTGGGAGATGACGCCGGACTTGTCGTCGGCGGCGCCGCGGCCGTGGATGGCCCCGTCGATCTCCGTCGGCTCGAAGGCCGGGGTGCGCCACAGCGCGGGGTCGCCCGCGGGCTGTACGTCATAGTGCGCGTAGAGCAGCACGGTCGGCGCGCCGGGCGGGGCCGGGGCCTCGGCGTAGACGGCGGGGAAGCTTCCCTCGACCGGAATCTGCCGGACGTGCGGCAGCCCGGTGCTGCGCAGCAGCTCCTCGGTCGCCGCGGCGGCGGCGCGCACCGGCTCCTCCGGGTGGCCCGGGAAGGCCACCGAGGGGATGGCGACGAGCCGCTTGAGGTCTTCGACCGCCTGGGGCAGGCCCGCGGCGACGGCGCCTTCGATCTCGTCAGGAGTCACGACGTTCCCTCGCATCTCAATATCTGGTCGTCCTATTTGATCACAGCCGGCATGTGGCTGTGGTTCACCCCGATTCCAGCACACCGGGATTCCGTCAAACGGAACCGAGGGTTGCCCATGGTCCGGACACTCCCGGATTCCGTACGCGGATTTCGTTGTTGTTGCATGCCTGTTTTGCGGATTCCGAAGTTCTTGCACTCTATTGCCACGTTTTCACTTGGCAAGACGTTCTGCTGGCTGCAGACTGTTGGGAAGCTCAGACCTTCGAGGGAAGATAGCGATGACCCACCCTGAAAACACCGACGTGGCCTCGCTCATGCAGGCCGCGCAGGACCACCTGTGGATGCACTTCAGCCGGCACAGCTCTGACAGGGGCGCCGAAGTCCCGATGATCGTGCGCGGTGAGGGCGCATACGTCTACGACGTGCACGGCAAGCGCTACCTTGACGGACTCGCCGGCCTGTTCGTGGTCCAGGCGGGGCACGGCCGCAGCGAGCTGGCCGAGGCCGCCGCCAAGCAGGCGCAGGAGCTGGCGTTCTTCCCGCTCTGGTCCTACGCCCACCCCAAGGCCGTCGAGCTGGCCCAGCGGCTGGCGGCCGAGACCCCCGGCGACCTCAACCGCGTCTTCTTCACCACCGGCGGCGGCGAGGCCGTCGAGAGCGCGTGGAAGCTCGCCAAGCAGTACTTCAAGCTGACCGGCAAGCCGCTCAAGCACAAGGTCATCAGCCGCCAGATCGCCTACCACGGCACCCCGCAGGGCGCCCTGTCGATCACCGGCATCCCGGCCTTCAAGCAGATGTTCGAGCCGCTGGTCCCGGGCTCGGTCCGCGTGCCGAACACCAACCACTACCGGGCCGACGAGATCACCGGCGTCCCCGGCATGACCCCGGAGCAGTACGGCTACTGGGCCGCCGAGCGCGTCGCCCGCGCCATCGAGATGGAGGGCCCCGACACCGTGGCCGCCGTCTTCGTCGAGCCGGTGCAGAACGCCGGCGGCTGCTTCCCGCCGCCGCCCGGATACTTCCAGCGCCTGCGCGAGATCTGCGACGAGTACGACGTCCTGCTCGTCTCCGACGAGGTCATCTGCGCCTTCGGCCGCCTCGGCACCATGTTCGGCGGGCAGAAGTTCGACTACGTCCCCGACATCATCACCTGCGCCAAGGGCATGACCAGCGGTTACTCGCCGATCGGCGCCATGATCGCCTCGGACCGGCTGTTCGAGCCGTTCAGCAACGGCACCGAGATGTTCGCCCACGGCTACACCTTCGGCGGCCACCCCGTCTCCGCCGCGGTCGCCCTGGCCAACCTCGACCTGTTCGAGCGCGAGGACCTGCTCGGTCACGTGACCCGCAACGAGCCGGTCTTCCGTTCCACCCTGGAGCGTCTCCGCGACCTGCCCATCGTCGGAGACGTACGCGGCTCCGGCTACTTCTGGGGCATCGAGCTGGTCAAGGACAAGGACACCAAGGAGACCTTCAACGCCGACGAGTCCGAGCGCCTGCTCCGCGGCTTCCTGTCCAAGGCCCTCTACGACGCGGGCCTGTACTGCCGCGCCGACGACCGCGGCGACCCCGTGGTCCAGCTCGCCCCGCCGCTCATCTGCGGCCCCAAGGAGTTCGACGAGATCGAGTCGATTCTCCGCTCCGTGCTCACGGAGGCATGGAGCCGGCTGTGAGTTAGCCGCCGGACCCGGCTCGCCCAGACACACCCGCCCCCCGTTCGACCCGTGCTCTGACCCCCCAGCCGAAACTCCGAGAGGAACCATGATGAAGATCGGCGTGCCCGCCGAGGTGAAGAACCATGAGTACCGCGTCGCCGCCACCCCGGCGGGCGTGCACGAACTGGTCCGTCACGGCCATGACGTCTACGTCCAGCGCGACGCGGGCCTCGGCTCACACCTCCCCGACGAGGACTATCTCCACGCCGGCGCCAAGATCCTCGACACCGCCGACGAGGTGTGGGGCGAGGCCGACATGATCCTCAAGGTCAAGGAGCCGATCGCCGAGGAGTACGGCCGCATGCGTGCCGGGCAGGTGCTCTTCACCTACCTGCACCTGGCGGCGGGCCGCGAGTGCGCCGACGCCCTGCTCAAGCAGCAGGTCACCGGTATCGCGTACGAGACGGTCCAGGTCGGCAACACCCTGCCGCTGCTGGCCCCGATGTCCGAGGTCGCAGGCCGCCTGGCCCCGCAGGTCGGCGCCTACAACCTGATGCGCTTCAACGGCGGCCGCGGCGTGCTGCCCGGCGGCGTGCCCGGCGTGGCCCCGGCCAAGGTCGTCGTCATCGGCGCCGGCGTCTCCGGTCTCAACGCGGCGCAGATCGCGGTCGGCATGGGCGCGGACGTCACGGTCCTCGACCTCAACATCGACCGCCTGCGCTCCATCGACGCCATCTACCAGGGCCGTCTGAAGACCCTCGTCTCGACCTCCTACGCCATCGAGAAGGAGGTCCTGGAGGCCGACCTGGTCATCGGCGCGGTGCTGATCCCGGGCGCCAAGGCCCCGACCCTCGTCTCCAACGAGCTGGTCTCCCGCATGAGGCCGGGCTCCGTCCTCGTCGACATCGCCATCGACCAGGGCGGCTGCTTCGAGGACTCCCGCCCGACCACGCACGCCGAGCCGACCTACCAGGTCCACAACTCGATCTTCTACTGCGTGGCCAACATGCCAGGTTCGGTGGCCAACACCTCCACCTACGCGCTGACCAACGCGACGCTGCCCTACGCGGTCAAGCTCGCCGGTCTGGGCTGGAAGTCCGCGCTCCAGCAGGACGCCGGCCTCGCGCCGGGGCTCAACACCCACGCGGGCCGGCTCACCAACGACCAGGTCGCGCTCGCCCTCGACCTGCCGTACGTGCCGGTATCGCAGGTCCTCGCCGACTAGACGGGACGGAATCGCCGCCCTGGCACGACGGGACGGCCCGCGCCTCGCGCCCATCCGGGTGCGGCGCGGGCCGTTCCGCCGTCTCACCGCGGCGCCAGGCGGGCCCGCAGGTCGCGGACGGTGGCCAGGACGTGCTCGACCTCGGCGGCGGTCGGCCAGGGGGCGCTGCCGGGACGGAGCAGCGCGGCCCGGACCGAGGCCAGACGCTCGACCGCGCCCGGCTGCAGGCCGCTCCGCCCGATCAGCCAGGCCGTCACGTCGGTGTGGTCGCGCAGCGGGCGGGTGACCAGATCCCAGGTCCCGAGGATCTCGGTCAGGTCGCCGACCTTCAGCGGGGCCCCGCCCCGCCGGGCCACGGCGGCGGAGGCCAGCTCCGCGCGGGCGACGAGCTCGGGCTCGGCGGTCCGGTCCCGGATCGGGGACGGCGGCTCCGCCGGCCACCGCTCCGCCTCGCGGGAGAGACCGGTCGCCGGCAGCAGCGAGGCCAGCTCGACCGCCGCCCGGCGATGCCCCGCCTGTGCCGCCTGCCGGAACCAGTGCTGTCCGCCCTCCAGGTCGTCGTGCTCGGCGATGAGGAGCAGGCCGTAGTTGAAGGCGGCCTCCGGATCGCCGCCGGCCGCGGCCCTGGCGAACCAGTGGCCGGCCGCCCGGGGGTCGCTCAGCTCCACGCACACGAACCCGGCCGTCCGCTGGTCGTTGACCCGCCCGGCGCAGGCGGCCCGCTCGAACCAGGCGCGGGCGGTGCGCAGATCCCCCCGCGACAGCGCGATCCCGCCGAGCTGGGACGCCGCCCCGGGGTGCTCGTGCCCGGCGGCCAGCCGGTAGAACGCCTCGGCGCCCTCCGGATCCTGGCCGGCCCGCAGGAACAGGCCCAGATGGTAGGCCGCGTCGGCGTGGCCGCCCCGGGCGGCCATCTCCCACCAGCGCAGCGCCCCTTCCTCCTCGCCGAAGGTGTAGGCCAGGAACCCCAGGTCATGGGCGGAGGCCAGGTCGCCGCCCATCGCCGCCCGCCGGTGCCATTCAACGGCGGCCTCCGTCTGGCCGCCGTCCTCGCAGATCAGTGCGAGCCGCCGGGCGGCGGGCCGGGAGCCCGCCCGCGCCGCCGTCTCGAACCAGCGCCGGGCTGCGGCCATGTCGCCGCGCTGCTCCAGCAGGAGCGTCGCCAGGTTCGCCGCGGCCTCGGCGTCGCCGCCGCCCGCCGCCAGGCCGTACCACCGCACGGCCTCTTCCAGGCTGCCGTGCTTCTCGTGCCAGACGCCGAGGTTGTAGGCGCTGTCCATGTTTCCCCCGGCCGCCGCCCGCTCCCACCAGTGCCGCGCCGCCGAACGGTCGCCCCGCTGCGTGAAGTGGCGGCCGAGCAGGTGCGCGGCCCGGACGTCGCCGCCGTGCGCGGCCAGCAGCAGCCCGGCCTCGCCGTCCGGGCGGATCCCGTGCTCCGCGCCCGGCGGGGTGGGTGCCGGGACGCCGGTCGTCTCCCCGTCACCTGGCCACCACCCCATGTCACCCTCCTCGCCGACAACGCACAGGGTTACATGTGAGCGCGCGGCGGCGGAGCGTAATCGCCGACTTGCCGCCCCGGCCGTGCTCCCGCCCCCGTTACGGCCTGCCCAGCGCCTTCTCGAAGACGGAGGTGTCCAGCGTGAAGCCGACCGGCTCGGGGATGTTCACCGGGCTGCCCACCGCGACGCGGGCGGAGGTCAGGTAGACGCCGTCCTTCGGGTCGCTGAGAACGGTCACGGTGGCCGGGGTCGCGACGGGATCAATAATGATCATGACGGGGATCTGGCCGGAGGCGTAGATGCCCGGTTTGCGATCCCGGTCGTCGACGACGCTTCCGGGCGACACGATCTCGGCGACCATGATCAGGCCGGAGGAGAGCAGCTCCCGGTCGCCCCAGCGGGGGCAGTCGGCCGGGGCCAGGACGAAGTCCGGCTCGACCGGGTCGCGGGGCCCGTCGATGCAGACGTCGACGTTGCCGCTGAACCCGTCCCACCCTCTTTCCTCGATGAGAGGGAGGAGAGCGTTGTACAGGCGCATTGCGATCCTGGCGTGCTCGGGGGTGCCTACCGGGCTCACTATGAGTCTCCCGTCGATGACTTCGGTGCGGAGCCCGGGCAATTGCGGGAGCGCGTCGAAGAGCTCGCGGGCCGTACCGGGCAGGGGCTGGGACGCGGTTGCGGGGGAGGGCCTCAGGTCGGCCGGGCGCCGTCGTGATGTCATGAGCATGAGTATGTGCCCCTTCGTGTCCTCGTGAACACGGTGAGTATCCCAAACGTGTCGCCGGAGCGTGAGGGATCGGCAAAGACGCGGAGGGCTACACCCAGCCGGGACGGACCAGGCCGGACTCGTAGGCGATGACGACGAGCTGGGCGCGGTCGCGGGCGTGCAGCTTCATCATGGCGCGGCTGACGTGGGTCTTGGCGGTGGCCGGGCTCATGAAGAGCTCGCCGGCGATCTCGTCGTTGGTCATGCCGGTGCCGACCAGGGACAGGACCTCGCGTTCGCGGTCGGTGAGCAGGACGAGGTCCTGGGAGGGGTGGGGCGGCTTGGCGCGGCTGGCGTACTCGGCGATCAGGCGGCGCGTGACGCCGGGGGAGAGCAGGGCGTCGCCGCCGGCGACGACGCGGACGGCCTGGATCAGCTCGGCCGGCTCGGTGTCCTTGACCAGGAACCCGCTGGCGCCGTTGCGGAGCGCCTCGAAGACGTATTCGTCGAGCTCGAAGGTCGTCAGGATGA
The DNA here is from genome assembly GCF_002149035.1 of Streptosporangium minutum. Classification (GTDB taxonomy): domain Bacteria; phylum Actinomycetota; class Actinomycetes; order Streptosporangiales; family Streptosporangiaceae; genus Streptosporangium; species Streptosporangium minutum. Next base: position 4,911 of record NZ_NGFP01000018.1, on the reverse strand, counting down.
TGATCCTCGGTCCCGGGGGCATCCGCCGGGTGGCGGTCAGGCCGTCCATGCCCGGCATCCGGATGTCCATCAGCACCACGTCGGGCTCGTGCTCGGCGGCCAGCCGTACGGCCTGGGCGCCGTCGGAGGCCTCGGCCACCACGGTCATCCCCGGCTGCGCGTCGAGCAGGGCCCGGAACCCGGCCCTGACCAGGGCCTGGTCGTCGGCGATGACAATCTTGATCATTCGGGTCCCTCCGGGATCGGCAGCCGCGCCTCGACGCGGAAGCCCTGTCCATGGTGCCTGGCGGTCAGCGCGCCGCCCAGGGCGGCCGCCCGCTCCCGCATGCCGGGGACGCCGTTCCCGCCGCCCAGGCTCTCCCCCGGCGCTCCGCCGCCGGTGTCGGTGATCCGGATCAGCAGCTCGCGGGGGCCGTACTCCAGCAGGACGGTGACCGTCGCGCCCGGCGCGTGCCGGGTGACGTTGGTCAGCGCCTCCTGGACGATGCGGTACCCGGCCCGGTCCACTTCCGGCGGCAGCGCCCTGACCTGGCCGGTCACCTTCCTGGTGACAGGCAGCCCGCCGCGCTCGACGAGCTCCTCCAGCCGCTCCAGCCCGGCCGTGGGGGAGCGGGGCGCACCGTCGCGGAGCACGCTGAGCACCGAGCGCATCTCGGTCAGCACGTCCTTGGAGGCCTGCTTGATGGTGGTGAGCGCGGTGCGGGCCTGCTCGGGCTGGTCGTCGATCAGGTGCAGCGCGGTGGAGGCCTGGACGTGGATGAGGGAGATGTTGTGCGCGAGCACGTCGTGCAGCTCCTGGGCCATGGTCAGCCGTTCCTCGCTGGCCTGCCGCCGGGTCTCCTCCTGCACCACCAGCTCGTGCTCGGCCAGCCGTTCTCTCCTGGCCCGGACGAACTCGCCCAGCGCCAGGACGACCCCGATGGCCGTCGCCACCGCGAACATGTGCCACAGCCCGGGGCTGGGGACCGGAGCCAGCCAGGTCGTGTAGACGACGAAGAACACGTAGGCCACGGCCGAGACCGCCCAGGCGATGCGCCGTCGGCCGAGGACGACGACGTTGTGGAGCGCGATGACCGGGCTGAAGAAGATCGGGCCGTACGCGTGGCCTCGGGCGATGAAAAGGCAGGTCACGGCCAGGGTGGCGAGCAGGGTGAACACCGGGTGGCGGCGCCGTGCGGCCAGCGCGAGCGGCCCGGCCACCAGCAGCGCGACGCCGATCGCGTCAGCCTCGGCGCGGTCGGGCTGGTTCCACTGGGCCCCCCAGGTCATCGTGACCTGGAGGACCGCCACGAACAGCGGGAGCAGCGGGTCGATCCATCGGGGTTTGGCGCGCACGTCCGGAACCTTATGTCCACCCCGCTGATCAGCGCATCCGCCCTCCGGGGCAGGAGGAACTACGACACTCGTGGTAGCCGAGGGGCTGACAGGGCAGGCGAGCTGAGACAAGCTGTCTGCAGGAGGCCATCATGATCGCTCGTCGCTTAGCCGTGCCGCTCGCCGGGATCCTGGCCGGTGGCTCCGTCTTGCTGGTGCAGCCCGCCGTGGCGGCGTCACCGCCGGGCCAGGTGTCGCCGCCGGGTCAGGCGTCGCCGCCGAGTCAGGCGGAGAAGAGACCTGTCGCCGAGGGGTACGGCGGGGCGGTCGCGACCGTCGACCTGGACGCGAGCGAGGCCGCGCTGGGGGTGTTGCGCCGGGGCGGCAACGCGATCGACGCGGCCGTCGCGGCGGCGGCCACGCTGGGGGTGACCGAGCCCTACTCGGCAGGGCTGGCCGGGGGCGGGTTCCTCGTCTACTACGACGCCCGGCACAAGAAGGTCCACACGATCGACGGCAGGGAGACGGCGCCCCGGGCGATGACCGCGACGTCCCTGGAGGGCATCACCTTCGACGAGGCGGTCACCAGCGGGTTGTCGGCGGGGGTGCCGGGCAGCGTGGCGCAGTGGGAGCTGGCCCTGCGCCGGTTCGGCACGCTCCCGCTCGGGCAGGCGCTCAAGCCCGCGATCAAGGTGGCCTCCGAGGGGTTCACCGTCGACCAGACCTTCTACGACCAGACCGCCGCCAACGCGGCCCGGTTCAAGGACTTCACCTCCACCGCCAAGCTGTACCTCCCCGGTGGCGCCCCGCCCCCGGTCGGCTCCACCTTCCGTAACCCCGAGCTCGCCGACACCTACCGCCGGCTCGGCAGGGAGGGCGGCGGCTGGCTGTACGGGGGGCGGCTCGGCTCGGAGGTCGTGGCCACGGTGAAGAGCCCGCCGATCACACCCGGCTCCACCCGTAACGTACGGCCCGGCCTGATGGAACTGTCCGACCTGCGGGCCTACCGGGCGATCGAGCGACCGCCCACGAAGATGACCTACAAGGGCATGGACGTGTACGGCATGGCGCCCCCGTCCTCGGGCGGCTCGACGGTCGGTGAGGTGCTCAACATCCTGGAGGCCCTTCCCGAGGTCGGCGTGCACGAGTATCTGGAGGCCTCCCGGCTCTCGTTCGCCGACCGGGGCAAGTATGTCGGCGACATCCCGGGCGTGCCGCTGAAGGAGCTGCTGTCCGACGGGTTCGCCAAGGAGCGCGCCTGCCTGGTCGGCGACCGGGCGCTGCCCCACCCGGCCCCGGCGGGAGACCCCGACGGCGCCTACGGGCCGTGCCAGGCCGCGTCCCCGGCGCAGGCCACCCCGACGCCCGCCGAAGGGCCGGAGACCACCCACCTGGTCGTGGCGGACCGCTGGGGCAACGTGGTCGCCTACAACATCACCATCGAGTCCACCGGCGGCAACGGCATCGTCGTCCCCGGCCGGGGCTTCCTGCTCAACAACGAGCTGACCGACTTCACCTTCGGGCCCGCCCCGGGTGACCCCAACCTGCCCGCGCCCGGCAAGCGACCCCGCTCCTCGATGGCTCCGACGATCGTCCTGGCCGACGGCAGGCCGCTGCTCGCGCTCGGCTCGCCGGGCGGCTCCACGATCATCACCACGGTCCTGCAGATCCTGGTCAACCGCTGGGACCTCGGCATGTCGCTGCCGGACGCGCTGGCCGCCCCCCGCGCCACCCAGCGCAACACCGCCCAGACCCAGGCCGAGCAGGGCTTCATCGACCGCTACGGTGCCGGGCTCACGACCAAGGGGCACAGCCTGGTGCTGAATCCGGAGATCGGTGCGGCCACCGCCGTCGAGTTCCTCCGCCACGGCAGGCTCCAGGCCGTCGCCGAGCCCACCCGGAGGGGCGGCGGCAGCGCCCTGGTGGTGAGCGGGCGCCGGTAGGACCCTTCCCGCCCGGCCGCACCCCCCGAGCGACCGTGGCTCCTCGGTGGCCCCGGCTCCCCGGTGGCCCCGGTAGCCCTGGCTCCCCGGTGGCCCCGGCTCCCCTGGGGCCTCGGCCCCCGAGCGGCCACGGTTCCCCGGCCGGCCCGGGCATCCCGGGCGACCGCGGTCCCCGGAGCCCGTGGCTCCGGGGAATCGCCGCTCGGGAGGGGCGCGGCGCGGCGGTCGTCGCCGACCGGCCGGCGCGCTCCGTCAGGGGGCGGACGGCCGGACGCACTCCAGGGCGGCGCGGACCTCCGAGGCGGGGTCGCCCGCGTGGTAGCGCCGCTCGCTCGGCTCGATGTTGTCCAGGAACTCCTGGTATCTCACGGCGTACGCCAGGTGGGCGAGCGGTTCCGCGAGGGCCAGCGCGCGGGCCGGATCCGAGCCGGGAACGCGGGCCGACCATGTCTCGGCCCAGACGCGCGCCACCCGCGCCGACCGCTCGCCGTCGTGTACGAAGTCGCGCATCCGCAGCCCGTCCAGCACGGGGTGCCCGAAATGGCTGTCGGCGAAGTCCACCATGACCGTGCGCCGCCCGTCCGACCTCACGTTGCCGGGATGGAAGTCGCCGTGCACCACGGTGTACGGCAGGCCGCACGCCTCCAGCGAGGAGACGAGCGCCGGCAGCCGTCCGGCCAGCCGGCGGGCCGACGACAGCTCGTCGGCGCTCAGCTCTCCGGCCACCTCGCCGTCGAGCAGCTCGTCGACCATGCCGGCGAGCACCTGCGGCCTGCGGTCGGGCAGCCAGTCGGGGATCCCCTCCCCCCGCTCCGCGATCGCCGCCTGCGCCGCGACCAGACGGCGGACCGCGCCGCCGAGGACGTCCTCGGACGCGTCCCAGCAGTCCTCTCCGGGTACGTGCTCCAGCAGCACCCGCCGGTGGGCCGGGTCGGCGGCCAGCACGGCGGGCACGGAATCGGAGTCCACCTGGGCGAACGTCTCGATCACGCGCGCCTCGCAGGTCGCGAACCCAGGGGTGATCTTGAGCCAGGCCGGGCCCCGCGAGGTCGGCAGCCGGAACAGCCCGGACAGGTTCCACGTCCTCACCTGCCCGGCGGGTCCGCTCGGCGGCCGGCCCGAGGCGCGGAGTGCGGAATCCGCCCAGTCCAGCGCCTCACGCACGCCCGGAGCCGTGGCCCAGCCGGCCCGCCACGCGGACGGGGCCGTCAGGTCGCCGGAACCGTCGGGCCAGGGCGACGGCAGATCGTGGCGGGGAGGTCCCAGCGCTTCGACGTGGTAGGTCACGTGCCCGTCCCGGGCGCCCTCGCCGCCGTCGACGTCGAGCAGGCGGAGCACCGTCACGGGCACGCCGAGTACCGGTTCCAGATACGCGACGACCGGCTCGACATCGGCCCACCAGGGACTGTCCACCGGGAACGGGCCGACGGCCCCGAGCCGCCGGTCGCCGACGGTCACCAGCGCGCTGACCGTCCGGCCTGATCCTCGATCCATCCGACCAGTCTGCTCGCCGGCACGGCGGGCGGGCGAACGGTTTTCCGCGCCGGGAGGCCGCCCGGGAGGCGGTGGAGGTCGCTTGGACGCCGGCGGAGACCGTCCGGAAGGCGCGGGAGGCAGCCGGGAGGCGGGGGGAGGCCGTACGGAAGGTGGAGAT
>NZ_NGFP01000179.1 GCF_002149035.1 Streptosporangium minutum | reverse complement strand
ATCTCGGGGAGTCCGAGGACGGGGAGCGCGCCGCCATCAAGCTGCTGCACGTGCGCTTCACCGGTGAGGCCCACGCGCGTTCCCGCTTCGCCCGCGAGCTCACGGCGGCCCGGCGGGTCGCGGCCTTCTGCACGGCCCGGGTGCTCGTCGCCGACCTCGACGGCGAAGCGCCGTACATCGCGAGCGAGCTGATCGACGGGCCCTCGCTGCGCCAGGTCGTCGAGCGGGACGGGCCGCTGAGCGGGGAGGCGCTCGAACGCCTCGCCATCGGCACGGCCACCGCGCTGACCGCGATCCACCACGCCGGGATCGCCCACCGTGACTTCAAGCCCGACAACGTGCTGCTCGCCACGGACGGCCCCCGGGTCGTCGACTTCGGCATCGCCAAGATCATCGACGAGAGTGGGACGATCACCACCCGCGCGGTCGGGACCCCCGCCTACATGGCGCCCGAGCAGATCGCCGACGAGCGCGTCGGTCTCCCCGCCGACGTGTTCGCCTGGGCCTCCACCATCGTCTTCAGCGCCACCGGCAAGGCGCCCTTCGGCGGCGACACGATCGTGGCGACGCTCAACCGGGTCATCAACCACGAAGCCGACCTGAGCGCCCTCCCCGACGACCTGCGCGCGACCGTCGCCTCCTGCCTGAACAAGGACCAGAGGCTCCGTCCCACCGCTGACGAGGTGCTCAAACGCCTGCTCGGCCATCCGGTGGACGAGGCCGAGGCCTCCGAGGAGGTGCTGGCCGAGGGCGCCCAGGCCGCCACGGTCGACCTGACCCGGGTGGAGGCGCGGCCCAGGAGCCGGCGACGCCGCCGGATGACCGCGGCCGTGGCCGCGGCGGTCATCGGCCTGGCCGCCACCTTCGCCGTCGTCCGGTTCGGCCCCGCCTTCGGCGGGAACGGACCGGTTCACCCGGGGCCGGGCGCCTCCACCCCGGCCCCGGAGAGCGCGGCCCGCTCGCCCCTGCTCGACCGGCTCAAGGCCGGCGGCGTGCTGAAAGTGGGCTACCGCAACGGCTTACCGGGGGTCTCACTGGGCGTCCCGCCCACCGGGTTCGAGGTCGAGGTGGCCGAACACATCGCCAGGGCGCTGAAGGTGCCCGAGGGAAAGGTCAGGTTCGTGCCCGTGGGCTACGCCGACCGGGAGGCGGCGGTCGAGCGGGGCAAGGTGGACCTCGTGATCGCCAACCTCTCGATCGACAGCGCCGACCGCAGCCGGGTCGCCTTCGCCGGGCCCTACTACGTGGCCCATCGCGACGTGCTCGTCCGGGCCGGCATGAAGATCTCCGAAGTGGAGCACCTGCGCGGCAAGAGGCTCTGCCTGGCGGCCGGCCAGAGCACCGGCTCCATGATCAGCGACATGGGCGTCACCTTCGTCGCCGTCCACGACGATGACACCTCCAAGTGCGCGAACCGGGTGGCCGACGGCAGGGCCGACGCCCTGCCCGGTGACGACGTGCTGATCGCCGGGTTCGGCGCCCGCCTGCGCGGGACGGGACTCAAGATCGCCGGGATCCGGCTCACCACCGAGCGGTACGGCGTGGCCCTGCGATCCGGCGATCCCCGGGCCTGCCAGGCGATCAACGGGGCGATCGGGGCCATGTACGCCGACGGGACCATGCAGGCGCTGCTCGAACGCAACTTCGGCAGGGTCGGGTTCCGTTTCGAGACCGACCTGCCCCGGCTGGAGGACTGCCGGTAGCCGGCACGGCCCGGTGGCGGGCCGCACCGCCCCCGGCGGACGGCCCGCCACCGCAGGCGGTGCGGGAGGAACGCCGTCCCCCACCGCGGCTCAGGACGCCGGGCAGGCCGCTAGGGACACGGAACAGAGTGCTAAGGACGTGGGACAGGGCGCTCAGGACGTGGGACAGGGCGCTCAGGACTCAGGACGCGGGGCAGGCTGATGTCAGGGTCAGGACGCGGGGCAGGTCGTGCCCTTCGAGGGAGTCTTCCCGTCGAGCAGGTAGCCGTCGACGACCTTCTTCACGCACGTGTCGCCGGACAGGTACGCGCCGTGGCCCTCGCCCTTGTAGGTGACCAGCACGCCGCTCCCGAGCTCCGCGGCCATCCTCGGCGCCCACTCGTACGGCGTGGCGGGGTCGCCGGTGCCGCCGACCACCACGATGGGCGCCGAGCCGGTGGCGTTCACCTTCCTGGCCTGGTCACTGCCCGGAACCGGCCACACCCGGCAGATGGTCCCCAGCCCCGCGCTGCCGAACAGCGGCGAGATCTTCAACGCCGCCTTCTCGATCCTGGCCAGTTCCTGCGGGGTGGGCCGTTCGGCGGTGTCCGCGCAACTGATTGCCGGGAAGCTGCTCATGAGGGTCGAGTAGGACCCGTCGGGCTTGCGGCCGTTGTAGCTGTCGGCCAGGGCCAACAGGATCCGGCCGTCGCCGGTGAACCCCTGGCTCAGGGCCTGCTCCAGCAGCGGCCAGCTCAGCTTGGAGTACAGCGCGGCGGCGATGCCGGTGCTGGCCAGTCCCTGGGTGAGCTTGCGGTCGCCGACCTGCAGCGGCTTGTCCTTCAGGTCGGCCAGGAAGTTGTCGACGTTCTTGTTCGCGATGGTCACGTCGGCGCCGACCTCGCACTGGCCGGGGCCCTTGACGCAGTCCTTCAGGAAGGACTCGTAGGCGTTCTGGAACCCGGACGTCTGGACCAGCGTGCGCTGCGCCAGGGTGACGCTGGGGTCGAGCGGGGCGTCCAGCACGAAACGCCCCACGTTCTCGGTGAACTCGGTGGCGTAGACCGCGCCGAGCTGCGTGCCGTACGAGATGCCGAAGTAGTTGAGCCGGTTGTCGCCCAGGGCCTCACGGAGCCGGTCCATGTCGCGGGCGGCGTTCACCGTGCCGACGTAGGGCAGGACCTCGCCGGAGGTCTGCCGGCAGGCGTTGACGAAGTCCTTGATGATCCTGTCCATCTCGGCCTGCTCCGCCGGGCTGGTGGCCACGCTGTTCATCGAGGTGAACCTGTCCATGATCCTGTTGTCGCCGCACCGGACGCCGTCGCTGCGCTCCACCCCTCGCGGGTCGAAGCTGACCAGGTCGTAGCGGGCGCGCAGGGTGCCGAAGACCTTGACGGCCTGGGCCAGGGTGTCGACACCGGACCCGCCGGGGCCGCCGAAGTTGAAGACCAGGGAGCCGATCCGCTCGCCGGGACCGGTGGCCTTGGCCCGGATCACCGCCATGTCCACTGTCCCGGCGGTGGGCTTGGCGTAGTCGAGGGGGACCTTGAGCGTCCCGCACTGCAGGTTGGGGTCGGGCTTGGCCGGAGCCTGACCGTCAGGACGCTCGATGTCGGTGCACGGGCCCCAGGCGATCGTGCCCGACGGCTGCACCGAGCCCTGTGCCGAGCTCTGGACGGACCCCGGCGTGGAGGGACCGCCGGCGGCACCGTACCCGCTGGGCGAGGTGCCGCCGCCGCAGGCGGCCAGCGCAGTGGACAGGACCGCCGTCACGGTGGCGGCCGTCAGGATTCTTCGCACGGAGTGCTCCCCTCGTATTGTTCGCCGGGGGGAGCGATTCAACACTAACCGGACGGGGCCTTCCAAAGAAGGACCCGCCCGGCATAGATCACAGTCCCATGGACTGAGTGTCGTTGCTCTCGGCGCCGCCCGCCTCGGTGACACCGTTCTTCAGGTGGTACTTGGCGATCGCGTCGCTCAGCACCGCCGAGTCGAGCTCGCCCCGCCTGACGAGCTGGGTGAGCACGGCGAGCGTGATCGAGGCCGCGTCCACGTGGAAGTGGCGGCGCAGCGCCGACCGGGTGTCCGACAGGCCGAAGCCGTCGGTGCCGAGCGAGGTCCAGTCACCCGGAACCCACTGGGCGATCTGGTCCTGCACCGCGCGCATGTAGTCGCTGACGCCCACGAACGGCCCCTGGGCCGCCGACAGCGCCTGGGTCACGTACGGCACGCGCTGCTCGGCGTCGGGGTTGAGCAGGTTGTGCTCCTCGGCGGCCAGCGCCTCGCGGCGCAGCTCCGCCCAGGAGGTCGCCGACCAGACCTCGGCCGCCACGCCCCACTCCTCGGCCAGCATCCGCTGGGCCTCCATGGCCCACGGACCGGCCACGCCGGACACCAGGATGTTGGCCTTCGGACCCTGTGCGGCCGGCGCCGCGGCGAACCGGTAGAGGCCCTTGAGCAGGCCCTCGACGTCCAGGTCGGCCGGCTCGGCCGGCTGCGGGTAGGGCTCGTTGTAGACGGTCAGGTAGTAGAAGACGTTCTCCGGCTGCTCGCCGTACATCCTCCGCAGGCCGTCCTTGACGATGTGGGCCACCTCGAAACCCCACGACGGGTCGTAGGACACCGCCGCCGGGTTCGTCGAGGCGATCAGCGGGGTGTGGCCGTCCTCGTGCTGCAGGCCCTCGCCGTTCAGCGTGGTGCGGCCGGCGGTGGCGCCGAGCAGGAAGCCCCGGCCCATCTGGTCGGCGAGCTGCCACATCTGGTCGGCGGTGCGCTGCCAGCCGAACATCGAGTAGAAGATGTAGATCGGGATCATGTGCTCGCCGTGCGTGGCGTAGGCCGAGCCCACGGCGATCGTCGAGGCCATCGAGCCTGACTCGCTGATGCCCTCGTGCAGGATCTGACCCTCGGTCGACTCCTTGTAGGACAGCAGCAGCTCGCGGTCCACGGCATCGTAGGTCTGGCCGTGCGGCGAGTAGATCTTGGCGGTCGGGAAGATCGCGTCGAGACCGAAGGTGCGCGCCTCGTCCGGGATGATCGGCACGAACCGGTGGCCGATCTCCTTGTCGCGCATGAGGTCCTTGAGCAACCGGACGAACGCCATGGTGGTGGCGACGTTCTGCTTGCCGGAACCCTTCTTGAGCTGCGCGTAGGCGGCGTCGCCCGGAAGCTTGACGGGCTTGGCGCGGATCACGCGCTTGGGCAGGAAGCCGCCCAGGGCCGCGCGGCGCTCCTTCATGTATTCGATCTCGGGGTCGTTCTCGCCCGGGTGGAAGTAGGGCGGCAGGTCGCCTTCGAGCGCGGAGTCCGGGATCGGCAGGTAGAGCCGGTCGCGGAACTCCTTCAGGTCGGCCTTGGACATCTTCTTCATCTGGTGCGTCGCGTTGCGCGCCTCGAAGTCCTTGCCCAGCGTCCAGCCCTTGATGGTCTGGGCGAGGATGACCGTCGGCTGGCCGACGTGCTCACGGGCCGCCTTGTAGGCTGCGTAGACCTTGCGGTAGTCGTGGCCGCCGCGCGACAGCTTGCGGATGTCCTCGTCCGACAGGTGCTCGACCATCTTGCGCAGCCGGGGGTCGCCGCCGAAGAAGTTCTCCCGGATGTACTCGCCGCTCTCGACGGAGTAGGTCTGGAACTGGCCGTCGGGGACGGTGTTCATCTTGTTGACCAGCACGCCGTCGACGTCGGCCGCCAGCAGCGGGTCCCAGTCGCGGCCCCATACGACCTTGATGACGTTCCAGCCGGCGCCCCGGAAGTAGGACTCCAGCTCCTGGATGATCTTGCCGTTGCCACGCACCGGGCCGTCGAGACGCTGCAGGTTGCAGTTGATGACGAAGGTGAGGTTGTCGAGCTCCTCGCGGGCGGCCAGGCCGATCGCGCCGAGCGACTCCGGCTCGTCCATCTCGCCGTCGCCGAGGTAGCACCAGACGTGGCTGCGGCTGGTGTCCTTGATCTTCCGGTTCAGCAGGTAGCGGTTGAACCGGGCCTGGTAGATCGCGCCGATCGGGCCGAGGCCCATGGAGACGGTGGGGAACTCCCAGAAGTCCGGCATCAGACGCGGGTGCGGGTAGGAGGGCAGGCCCTTGAAGCCGTGCGACAGCTCCTGCCGGAAGGCGTCGAGCTGGGCCTCGTTCAGGCGGCCCTCCAGGAACGCCCGGGCGTAGATGCCCGGTGCGGCGTGGCCCTGGATGAAGACCTGGTCCCCGGACTCGCCGTGGTCCTTGCCGCGGAAGAAGTGGTTGAAACCCACCTCGTAGAGCGACGCGGCCGAGGCGTAGGTCGCGATGTGGCCGCCGACGTTGGTGCGGGCGTTGGCCCGGGTCACCATGACGGCCGCGTTCCACCGGATGTAGGCACGGATCCGGCGCTCGACGTACTCGTCGCCAGGGAACCAGGGCTCTCGCTCCGGAGGGATGGTGTTGATGTAGTCGGTGCTGCGCAGGCCGGGGACCCCGACCTGGTTCTCGCGGGCCCGCTCCAACAGGCGAAGCATCAAATAACGGGCCCGAGTGCGACCTTCCGTCTTGATGACGTTGTCGAGCGACTCGAGCCACTCCTGGGTCTCGCTGGGGTCGACATCAGGGAGCTGGCTGGGTAGGCCGTCGCTGATGACCGAGAAACGCTGGCGTCCGGAAGCCACTGGGTCTCGCCTTCCGAGGATGGACTTTTGTCTGGTGTAGGTCGTCTTCCATCCTGGTCTCTTACCCCGGAAAGTGCATCTCTACTGACCGGTAACCAGGAGGTCCCTGCTGGCAGGGGCCTGTAAGTGGCCTAGACCACCGATGGTAGGACGAATAGCCACCAAAGGTTACATCCATGCCCCTTCATTCTGGAGGGCTGGGCCGTACGAATCCGGAAGGCCGCGGTGCCGGAGGAGGTGGGAGGGGTCCGTGGGGCTCCGGATACCGACTCTGTCGCGGCGTGCCGGCGCGGGGAGGGCGCGCCCCGGTCTACCGATCCGGTAAAGAAAGATCCTTAATCCGGTCGGCATCGAGGTCGCACCCCCTTGTACGGTGCGGTTCGGCGGCAGATGTGCGTATCCGGTGCCACCCGGACTGCGCGCTGTCGTCGTCCCAGCTCAGGATGGATCGTAGGATCGGGTATGTGAGATCTCAGACAATCGAGGTGGTAACGGGCTCCCGCGAGCGGGTGCACAACATCACCGCCGAGTGCGAGAGCTTCGTCCGGTCGTGTGGGGGGGACGGTCTGCTGAACGTCTTCGTGCCGCACGCGACCGCGGGGGTCGCGCTGATCGAGCTCGGCTCGGGCAGTGACGACGACCTGATCGCGGCCTTGAAGGACCTGCTTCCGGCCGACGACAGATGGAGGCATGCGCACGGATCCAGAGGGCATGGACGGTCGCATGTCATGCCGGCTCTCATTCCTCCGTACGCCACCGTCCCGGTTCTGTCCGGGCGGCTCGCACTGGGCACCTGGCAGTCCATTGCCGTTGTGGATCTCAACATCGACAATCGGGAACGCCAGGTCCGTTTGTCATTTTTGTCGGACTAATTCATACGTAGCCCAGTCGTTGCCGTGGCGACCGTTGACGACCGAGGGTCACAGCGTGTGGACTGTGCCGAAGCACTTTGAGCGCCGTGCAATCGCGGGGCCATTCAAGCAGGAGGGACAAACGTGAGCGCGACCGCGGGTCAGGCGCAGGGCGAACGCAGCCTGGCCGAACGACTCGGTCTCAAGCCGGGTCAGGTGGTGCAGGAGATCGGATGGGACGAGGACGCCGATGACGATCTGCGCGACTCCATCGAGGAACTGACCGGCAACGAACTGGTCGATGAAGACTTCGAGGACGTCGTCGACATCGTGCTGCTGTGGTGGCGCGACGGAGACGGTGATCTGTTCGATGCCCTGAGCAGCGTGCTGACCAACCTGAGCGAGGGGGGCCAGATCTGGCTGCTCACCCCCAAAGCGGGGCGGGACGGGCACGTGGAGCCAAGCGACATCGGGGAAGACGCCACGACGGCGGGTCTCTCGCAGACCAGCAGCATCAGCGCTGCCCCCGACTGGTCGGGAACGAGGCTGGCCACGCCTAAGGCGCGCCGCTAAGGGGACCTGCCCTGCCGTACGGCTCGCGCGAGCCGTACGGCAGGATGATGGCGCGCCCATCATCCGATGAAAGGACCTCTGGTATGGCAGTCGAGGTAGGCTCTCCGGCTCCGGATTTCGAGCTGAAGGATCAGCACGGCACTCCGGTCAAGCTTTCGGACTACCGGGGCAGAAGGGTCGTCTTGATCTTCTACCCCCTCGCGTTCAGCGGCGTCTGTCACGGTGAACTCTGCGCCATCCGCGACGAGTTCATCGCCACCGCGCCCGAGGACGTCCAGGTGGTGACCGTCTCGGTCGACTCGGTGTTCACCCACCGGGCCTGGGCGGACCGGGAGGGCTACACCTTCCCACTGCTCTCCGACTTCTGGCCGCACGGACAGGTCGCCCAGGCGTACGGTGTGTTCGATGAGGAGAAGGGACTCGCCATCCGAGGCACCTTCATCATCGACGGCGAGGGCGTGGTCCGCTGGAGCGTCGTGAAGCCGATCCCGGAGGCACGCGACGTCGCCGACTACCACAAGGCGCTCGCCGAACTTTCCTGAGCGGTGATCCGGCGGACGCTCACGGGGCGTCCGCCGGTCTCGACCTTCCGGAGGCGATCATGCCCTGCTTCTCCTGCGGGGCCAGGCAGAGCGACCCGATCCGTGGTGCCAGCCCGTGGAAGCGCGGGGTGCGTCAGGAGACGCAGGTGCTCATCTGCCCGGACTGCCAGCGCGCGCACGATCTCGATCTCGACACGTGCTCCACGTGCGGCTCCGTCGCGCTCATCTGCCGGCTCGGCGAGGTGGAGTGCCGCTCCTGCGGGGCCGTGCGACCGGCGCGGGCCGGCGGACAGGCCGAGGTCCCCTGTGCGCCCGGCCTGGCGGACGAGGTCGAGGCCGCCCTGAACCGCGTCCTCGGGCGCGTCCATTGATGCTCATATATCGGCATTAAGTGCATTTATGAGCATGTGGAGTGATCTGCCGATATCCCCATGCGCTAAGGTCGGGCTCGGCCCTGCCCCTTCGACCTGCTGGATGCGTGCATGAGCTCCTTCGTTGTGGCCCTTGACGTCGGCGGCACGTCCATGAAGGGCGGTCTCGTCACCCGCTCGGGCGAGGTCCTCCGCACCGACCGCCGGGCGACCCCGCGCGACGAAGGACCCGCCGCCGTCGTCGGGACGATCCGGTCCTTCATCGACGACCTCGCCGTCGCCGGCGGCGGCACCCCCGCGGGAGTCGGCCTGGCCGTACCGGGCCTGGTCACCGCCGACGCGGCGCTCTACTCCGCCAACATCGGCTGGCGCGACGTCCCCGCGGCCGACTTCGTCCCGCTCGACGTGCCCGTCATGCTCGGCCACGACGTGCGCACCGGCGGCCTCGCCGAGAGCGTGCTCGGCGCCGGCCGAGAGGTCTCCGACTTCCTCTTCCTGCCCATCGGCACGGGCATCGCCGGCGCCGTGATCGTCGACGGCGAGCCGTACGGCGGAGCCGCCGGATGGGGAGGTGAGATCGGTCACATCCCGGTCTTCCCCGAGGGGGAGACATGCGCCTGCGGCCAGATCGGCTGCCTGGAGACCTACGCCTCGGCCTCCGCCGTCGGCCGCCGCTACTCCGCCCGGGCCGCCTCACCCGCCACGGCCGAACAGGTCGCCGCGCTGACCGTCTCAGGTGACCCTGTGGCCGCGGAGGTGTGGGACGACGCGGTCGAGGCACTGTCCCTCGCCCTGGCCACCTACACGCTGCTCCTGGACCCCTCCGCGATCGTCCTGGGCGGCGGCCTGGCCGAAGCCGGTCCCCTCCTGGCCGATCCGCTGGCCGACCGCCTCCGCAAGCGCCTGACATTCCGCGCCGCCCCGCCGCTCCGGCCGGCCGCCCTGGGCGTCAACGCGGGCATGCTCGGCGCGGCCCTCCTCGGCTGGCGCGCGGCCGGAGTCCCCGACGCCGGCGCCACGTGGTCATTGGATGTGCTGAAATCCCCCCGGGTGGCGTAAGGTGTTATCCCGTCTGTCGGACGGGATTCCCGGGGCGCTTAGCTCAGCGGTAGAGCGCTCGCCTTACAAGCGAGATGTCACTGGTTCGAACCCAGTAGTGCCCACCTAGGATGGCTCTGACCTGGAGTAATAGGTCGGAGCCTTCTGTGTTTTCGGATGAGATGCCGGGCCTCGTCGCTCGGTGAGTGCTCGCTGTACCGGCGAATCGCTTCGGAGAGGCGGTCCTCGCTTGGATGAGTCCGCTCTCTTGACGGTTTTACGAGAACCTCGGGGGCTGAAGGCAACATTGGTGCCAGATCCCAGGCTGACCTGGGGTCCTGCCTTTGGCGTAGCTCGTGAGGGATGGCCGAACAGGCCTGTCGCTTGAGGAAGTACGACTTACACTCATCGGTATGAGCGTCATGCGTCAGGAACTGCGATCTGGTGGATCGGTTGCCTGAGGCGGAGCTGCGTCCGGCTCTGGAGTTGATCCGTGGTCGCCTGGACAAGCACGAGGGCGCCGAGCGCGATCTTCCGTTCGTCGCTTCCTTCGAGGCCGAGCCTGATCTCGCCGAGCGGCATGAGGAGATTCTCCGTTCGGAGTGGGGCCGCTGACGTGCTCCTGTGTGACACGGGTGTCCTTCTCGCTGGGGGCAATGCGAAGGACCAACATCACCGAGAGTGTCTGCGACTCCTCCGGCAGGCGGAAGGCCCCTACTTGTGCCGTCTCCGGTGATGGGCGAGGTCGGCTACCCCCTTGACTCTCGTGTGGGCCCACGGGCCGAGGTGACGTTCCTCAAATCGCTCGGTGGCAACGGGTTTCATGTGGCCGGACCGGAGGATGAAGATCTCCCGCGCATGGCTCAGCTCGTCGAGACCTATATCGACTCGCCGCTGGGGCCCGTCGACGCGGCGGTGACCACCATCGCTGAACGTCTCGGGCTGAAGGAGATCGCCACAGTGGACCATAGGCACTTCAGAGTGGTCCGGCCTCGTCATATATCGGCGTTCAGGCTGCTGCCGGACTGACCGGTGGCATGCCGCACCTGAGTGACTAACTGAGTGACAACGACCACGGACCAGGTCGGACGTCAGTGGACGGCCGAGAACTGTACTCGCAGGTCATAGGCGATATCAGCCCTGCTCGGGGTCCCGTTCGGATCGCCTTACGAGCGAGATGTCACTGGTTCGAACCCAGTAGCGCCCACCACAAGCCCCTGGCCTGCCAAGACAGGTCAAGGGCTTTGTTTCTCGACTGAGCCCTCTCTGCTGCATCGTTCAGGCACACCTCGCTTAGAACTCCTAACAGTATGAGGTCGGCCGTGTCTGAGAACATGATTGTTTTCGGAGTGGGCCGTCTGCCCAAGGGGCACCTCCGGAAGTGTCCTATACGATCTCCCGATGCTGATGCGGAAGAACACGCTAACAAGCCATCGCTCGTGGGCGTGTTTCGTGGTGGCAGTGAGCGCTTCGCTGGTGCCGTGGGCGTTGCTCGCAACGACGGAGGGCGAATGGTCCACCCCCCCTTGCCTTTGGCAATGCTCGCCACCTCCTTCCCCGGGGTCTCGAACCGGGACTTCATAGCTCTGGACGTCTTCGTCATCGGCGTCCTGCCGCTTCTGATAGGCATCGCCGCCATGAAAAGATCTCGCACGCTGATCGGCACCACCGGCGCAATCTGCGGCGTCCTGGCCCTGCTCCATCTGGGGCTCGTGCTGAGAGAACTCCCGATAACCCTTCCGCCGGCGGATGCCACCGCGGACATGTTCGCCGGCAGCCAACCGGACTTCTACTTCGGTACACACCCCGACGGAGGGGTCTGGGCGCTGGCGCCCATCGCCTATGCGGCCAGCGTTATCGCACTCCTTGTCGCCGCCGGGCCGAGAGGTCGCGGGGTACCGCGGAACGGCTGACCTCGTGCCTGCCGTACTCCCTGTTCACTTTCCGGTCCCCATACCCAATGAGGCTCTGCTTGCGTCCGGGATCGCGGTAACGGCGTTCGATCGTCAGTAGCAACGACTCGATACGTTGCCGGGTCTCATCGGGGACAATCCGCGATGGCCGCTCACCCTTCCTCACCCCCGGTTCGACGATTGGCCATGTTCCCGGACGCTGCTGACCTCATTCTGTATGGTGCTTGATGCTCCTCGTGGACGCCGTACGGGGTGATCCTGTCCGGCTCACCGATTGTCGAGACCGAGGATTTCGACGGCGGACTCGACGGCCATGAGGTCAGCCAGTACTGACCATTTGCGCATTCGCCGCCTCCACGAAGTCTCGAAGCGCCCGGCGTGCTTTCCGGCCCTGCACAGTCCGATCGGCCTCGTCGGCTGCTTCGTGAAGTTCCTCGGTGAGCCTCAGAGTCAACGACGCCGCATCCCTGAGGTTCTCGTCGGTGCAGACCAGTCGCAGCCGGAAAAGAGCTGCTGTCGCGTTGGCGCGTTGATGATAGGACTCATCGCGCGCAGCCAGAGCCGCGCTGCCCGCCGGGTTCTCCTGCGCTTGATGCCACCGATCGTTCTGGCTCTTACGGAATGCCGTCACGGCTTCGGCGAAAGCGCTGTAGGCCATCAGACGCTCCTGCCATAACCGGTCCTCCCGCGCGAACCGCCGCGCCTGCTTCGCGCTACGCAACTGGAAGACGTAGCTGGCCGCGACGCCGAGCAGGGTTCCGGCAATGGCGATGAGGCTTGTGATCGCACTCTCCATCCCGCCAGTGGATCACGGCCGCTCCGGCGCTGGGAGGGCTTTCCGTGCGGACGTTCAGACCGACCCTCTTGCTGTTGAAGGTCGGTTTAAGCTGCGACGCCACACACGCCTGGGAACTCACGCGGTAGCTGTTCCGACTCGCGGATGTCGAACGAGCTGACGGGACCGGTTCCCCGGCCGGCTGTATGCGCCTCACCGAGGACGCGGTGTCCTGAGGCCGTTTCCTCGGGGCGGATCCCGACTGCCGCCGGCGAGCGCTGAACCACGTTGTACACAGCCGTGCGCGGGGTCCGGCGTCTGTGATCGCGGCATGGGATCGCGTGGAGCCGGCGCGCGCCAATCGCTACTCTCGGAGGCATCGCCCGGCCCGCCCTCGCATCGAGAGGATCTCAGTGACTGAGCCCGCCCGCTCCTGGCCGCACCTGCTCGCAGCACTGTTGCGCGGGAACGACCTCACCGCGGACGACACCCGATGGGCCATGCGGCAGGTCATGGACGACGTGGCCGACCCCGTCCAGCTCGCCGGGTTCCTGGTCGCCCTACGTGCCAAGGGCGAGAGCGCCGCGGAGCTCCGCGGAATGCTCGACGCCCTCATGGAACGGGTCGTGCCCCTCCCGGTCGACGGCGCGGACGTCGTCGACATCGTCGGTACCGGCGGCGACGGCGCCCACACCGTGAACGTGAGCACCATGGCGGCGATCGTCGCCGCCGCCGCCGGCGCCCCGGTCGTCAAGAACGGCGGCCGATCGGTGTCCAGCAAGGCCGGTTCCGCCGACGTCCTCGAAGCTCTGGGTCTGCCGCTCGATCTCACGCCCGACGGCATCGCCCGGTGCCTGCGCGAAACCGGCATCGGCTTCACCTTCGCCCCGCGTTTCCACCACGGGCTCCGTCACGCCCTCCCGGTGCGCAAGGCGCTCGGTGTCCCCACCGCCATCAATTACCTGGCGCCGCTGACCAACCCCGCCAGTCCCCGCGCCGCCCTTGTCGGCTGCTCCAACCCCGCCCTCGCCCCGGTCCTGGCGACGGTGCTCGCCGAACGGGGCACCAGCGCCCTGGTCGTGCGCGGAGAGGACGGCCTCGACGAAATCACCACCGCCGCGCCTACCGACGTCTGGATCGCAGGCAGCGGCGGCGTCCGGCGGGAGACGCTGGACGCCGCCGACTTCGGCCTCGCGCGCAGCACACCGGACGCGCTCCGCGGCGGTGACGCCGCCTACAACGCCTCGGTCGTCCACCGGGTCCTGGCCGGCGAGCCGGGCGCCGCCCGCGACGCCGTCCTCGCCAACGCGGCCGGAGCCCTCGCCGCCCACCGCCATCTCGGGGGAGGCCTCCATGACGCCTTCGCGGCCGGTCTGGAGGAAGCGCGTAACGCCATCGACAGCGGCGGCGCCACCGCCACCCTCGGCAACTGGCTGAAGCTCGCGTCGTCCCTGGCCGACCGGCGGTGCTGACAGAACGTCGACTGGCGGCGCTGACAGAGCGGCGGCGCTGACAGAGCGGCGGCGCTGACAGAGCGGCGGCGCTGACAGAATAGGGTCGGCGGCGCCGGCAGAACGCCCGCCGGCAACGCTGACAGAAAATGGCCGGCCGCGCCTCCCCGGCCCCGACCTCGATCCGCGCCTGGACCGGCCGGTACACGCCATCGGCTGACCGCCGGCGCACGCGTCGTCCGCTTGGAGACGCCCGCGCACTCGGCCGGAGGTCGATGAATCCGGCCTGTCTGTACGGGGCGGCGCCGACGGGCTCCGGGCCTGGAGGCTCGCTTCTCCACCGAGTCACGCCGCCCGATGCGCGCCGTACCTCTGCTCGCCGAGGTGCTGACTCGCCACCCATGCACGCCTGAGCTTTACGGCTGCCGGCCGTGCGGGCGAGGGCTGATGATTGCGCGCCCGGGGTTCTCGGCGTTGCGGATGCCCTGCGGGGTCTTCCCCGCTCCCAGGTCAGGGGCGGCCCGGCCTGCTGGGACCTGGATCACCACCCGAGGGTCGGTGGCGGGCGTCCGGCGCGGGCGGCCCCCAGGGGGCGTTCCGTGTCGCGCCTGGTCGCGCGGCGCGGAAGGTGTGCAACCATTCGCGTTGCTGATGCAAGAAACAAAAAAGAGACTGCAGCTAAAAAGCAAGACTATGAAACTGTTTCGCATGGGCCTTGTGGAACGGGGGGCGCGGGTCCTAATGTCACCTCACCCTCATGGCGCCGCTCTGCCCCGGGCGTCTTCAGGGGGTCGCCCCCCGAGAGAAACGAGCATTCGATGTCACGGAGCATCACAGGAGCTGTGGCGAGGTGGTCCAGCAGGCCGCCGTGGAGGGTCGCGGCGGCGATCGCCGCGGTGACCACGGCCGCCCTCGGCGCCGTGCCCGGCGGCACAGCGTTCACCGGCACCGCACTCGCCGGCACAGGCGCGGTCGGTGCCTCGACTCCGGCCGCGACGCGCGCCGTTCCCGTCGTGACGCGCGCAGCCCTCGACCCGGCGCTCGTCGCGGGTCGGGGCGCGGACGTCGGCTTCGCCGAGCAGGAGGCGGAGAACGCGGCGACGGACGGCACGATCATCGGTCCGGACCGCTCCGCGTACACGCTGCCGGCGGAGGCGTCCGGCCGTAAGGCGGTCAAGTTGGCACCGGGTCAGCACGTCGAGTTCACGCTGCCGGTCGCGGCCAACGCGATCACCGTGCGCTACAGCATCCCGGACGCGCCCGGCGGCGGCGGCATCACCGCGCCGCTCGGAGTCACGGTGAACGGCGGGGGCAGGAAGACCATGACCCTCACGTCGCAGTACGCGTGGCTGTACAACCAATATCCGTTCTCGAACGACCCGAACGCCGGGCTGCTGCACCCTGACTGGTGGATCACCGAGTGCGCCTGTGTGCCCGCCGCCACGACACCGCCTCCGGTGATCACGACGCCGTTCCGGCCGAGCCACTTCTACGACGAGCAGCGCCTCCTGTTCGGCCGGACGTATCGTGCGGGTGACAAGGTACGGCTCACGGTCCCCGCCGGGAGCAACGCCGCGTGGACGGTCATCGACCTGCTCGATTCGGAGCTCGTCGGCCGCCCGCACGTCGACCTCGTCGCGGCGAACGTGCTGGCGTTCGGCGCCGACCCGTCGGGCAAGCGCGACTCCGCCGACGCGTTCGACAGGGCGATCGCCTTCGCGCAGCGCAGGCATCTCAAGGTTTACCTCCCGCCGGGCACGTACCAGGTGAACCGCCACATCATCGTCGACAACGTGACGATCAGGGGCGCCGGCAGCTGGTACACGATCATCAAGGGCCGCGAGGTCGTCCTGCCCGCCCCGGCCCCCGACGGCTCGGTCCACACCGGCGTCGGCTTCTACGGCAAGGACGCGGCGGTCGGCGGCAGCAGGAACGTCCACCTGTCGGGCTTCGCGATCGAGGGCGACGTCCGCGAGCGCATCGACACCGACCAGGTGAACGGGATCGGCGGGGCGATGACCGACTCGACCATCGACGGCCTCCACATCCGCCACACCAAGGTGGGCATGTGGTTCGACGGGCCGATGACGAACCTGCGGATCACGGACAACGTCGTCGTCGACCAGATCGCCGACGCGCTCAACTTCCACACCGGCGTCACGGACTCGGTCGTGTCGAACAACTTCGTCCGCAACACCGGCGACGACGGCCTCGCCATGTGGTCCGAGAAGACCGCGAACGCCGGCAACACCTTCGACCACAACACCGTGCAGACGCCGGTCCTCGCCAACGGCATCGCCGTCTACGGCGGTACGGACAACACCGTCTCCAACAACCTCATCGCCGACCCGATCCGCGAGGGCAGCGGCATCCACGTCGGGTCCCGCTTCGGCGCCGAGCCGTTCACCGGGCACCTGCGGATCACCGGCAACACCACGGCCCGCGCCGGAACCTACGAGCTGAACTGGCGAATCGGCCTGGGGGCCATCTGGTTCTACGCCCTCGACAGGAACATCGACGCGGACATCCAGGTGGTCGGGAACCACTTCCTCGACAGCACCTACAACGCGATCATGCTGGTCAGTGACTGGCCGGTGAAGGACCTGTACTCGATCACGAACGTCCGTTTCAAGGACACCAGGGTCGACGGCACGGGCACCTCGGTGGTCAGCGCCCGTGTGAAGGGGGCCGCGTCTTTCGAGAACGTGGACGCTCGCAACGTCGGCGCGGTCGGCGTCAACAACTGCGGGTCGTTCAACTTCCCGTCCACCGGCTCGGAGTTCTCGCTGACGGACCTCGGCGGCAACGACGGGGGCGGCACCACCGGGCCCTGGCTCGCCCCGTGGGAGCTGCCGAACACCATCACCTGCGACGATCGTCCGCCGGTCGTCGCACCGCCGGCACCGTCCCCGTGGTGACACTCCACCGGGACGCATTCCAGTGACGGCCAAGGCCGTCACTTCCGCCGCGGAGGCGATCGGCCTGGTCCCCGGGTTCGGGAGATCATCGGCCAGCAGGATCACCAACCTGGCATAACGCTCTCAACTGGGGGAATAAGGTGCCGATGGTTCCTGAAACCCTTCCTGCCGACGGCGACACCCGCACTTTCCTCGGCGCGATCATACGTAATCCGCACCAGCTGGGCGCGATCGCGCCCAGCTCGAAGGCCGTTGCCTGCCTGGCCGCGTCGGTCGTTCCGAACACCGGCGAAGCCGTCGTCGTCGAACTCGGAGCCGGAGGCGGCGTGATCAGCGACGCGATCCGCCGTCGCCTGCCGCCGGGCGGACGGCAGATCGCCGTCGAGCTCAACGACGGCATGGTCCGCCACCTGCGGCGTAGCCGCCCGTGGCTGGAAGTGATCCCCGGCGACGCGGGCGATCTGGGGAAATTCCTGGGACAGGCCGGGGTGACACAGGTCGACGCGGTCGTCTCCTCGCTCCCCTGGACCCTGTTCGACGAACAGCATCAGAAGCGCATTCTGGACGAGGTTTCGGCCGTGCTCGCGGTGGGCGGGACGTTCAGCACCGTCATCACGCTGGCCGCGATGCCGTTCCGGCGGTTCCGGCAGTTCCGCGCACTCCTGAAGGGCACCTTCACCACCGTCGGCGTCCTGGGCCCAGTCTGGCTCAACGTCCCGCCCGCGCTGGTCTTCACGGCGTCGACGTCCTGTCCCTCCCCCGGGAGGGTCGCGTAGTCCGCCGGCCGCCTGTCATGTGCCGGCGCGGCGCCCACCCCGCCCCGGACGGGCGCCGGAGTCGGAGTCGGTGGCGACGGCCGTACGCGCGTCAGCAGATCGCCTGGGCCCACGTCCGCGCTGCCGGATCGGCTCGAAGCCCGGTTGGGCCCGTGACCGCCGGGTCTGGGCATGGACGGGCCGCCCTATCCCAGTCAGGCCTGTGGGTTGCACTGCGGACTGGTACAGGGTGGCCCGTAACGCCAGATAATGCCGATGTCATGGGCCGTTGACAAGTGTTTTACCTGCAGAAACTCCAAATTGGGGACGATGTGAACAGTGAGACTGGTGTGGCGATCCGCGGGCAGGAGCGCACACCTCCAAGCCTCACACGGGCCTCCCGGACGCGTTCTTCCGAGCTGCCGGAGAGGACGCTTCCGTTCACATGAACGGCGGTCCGAGATCCTGATCGACGCGGCGCCGGGAGACCGCGACGACGTTCGGGTGCTCGTCGCCGAGCGTCTGGCGCATGTCGTCGACGACGCGGGAGCGCAGCCGTCCGGGCTCCTCGCTCCGATCGCCGGTCCGGAGGGTGATCGCCAGATTCGCCGAGCACGCCTGGGTGGCGGGGTGGTCGGGACCCAGCAGCGCCGAGGTCCACTGCTCCAGGGCTTCGCCCGGCCCGCTCTTCCCGAGATCGCTCAGGCAGTCGGCCAGGTTCACTGTGGGAACGCACGCTACGACGGAGACACCCTCTTGGCCGGGTCATCGCCGGTGAATTCGGGAGGCTCACCGGTGATTCGCACCATTCATGCCTCATCCAGGTGGAGATGGCCTGTTCGCGGCCTTCGATGAACGGAGTCGTGGATGCCGGGCCGCTCAGTTCTCAGGGGGCGGGCCGAGGATCTCGATCACGTGCTGGGCCGTGACCGGCCGGAGGTGAGCCCGTACGGGTCGGAGCCGCTGCCGACCCAGGTCAGGCGTCGCGTACGGCGGGCCGGCCGTCCGGGTCGCGGCGCCCGCGAGGCAGGGTGGGCACGTAGCTGTAGTCCTCGCCGTCCACGGAGGCGATGTCCTCGTACGTCACCCACTGCTCGACGACGCGGGACTCGGCGCCCACCCGCGTCGACCAGTAGACGAGAGCTGTCCAGGCGCCGCGGTCGTCGCGGCGGCGGGCCCTCAGCCAGGCGGTGCCGTCCAGGTAGCGGACGAGCGGCGCGCGTGGGGGCAGCTCGGTTTCGTCCACGGCCGGATCGTATCGAAAGGGAAGGAAGTCGGGAAGAACGGATCTCGTCAGACTCCACCGGTATGGCCGGCACGGCGGAGCGCGCGGGCGAGCGGCTCAGCGATCGGTCCATCTGGTGGGCGCCGGTCAGAAGCTCGGTCACGTTGGCGCGCGGCGTCTTGGCCACGAGATCGCGGAACTGGCCGACGAACACGAACGGCCTGTTCAGGCGTCATGCGGGGCGCAGCACCGACGCAGTTCGCATCCAGGGAGTTGCGCTCGACCGTGCCCGGAGGTGACCCTCCTGACAGGGCGTAACCGGGAGGTAGGGCATGGGCGAGAGGCCGCTCCTGCGGGTGGTACGCGGGAATCCGACACCCGAGGAACTGGTGGCGCTCATCGCCGTCGTGCTCGCGCGCGAGTCCTCGGCCGCCGCTGTGGAGGCGGGACCGTCCGCCTGGGCCGACCGCTCTCGGTCCATGCGGCAGTCGCCCGTTCCGAACCGCCGGGGCGTCGGCGACGACGCTCGGATGCCGGCCCCCTGGCGGCAGGCGACGGCGGATCGCGTCGCTGATCACGCCGCCTCCGGCTCCGAGTTCGACGACGACGGCTTCGCCGGTGTTCGGAACGACCGACGCGGCCAGGCAGGCAACGGCCTTCGAGC
>NZ_NGFP01000178.1 GCF_002149035.1 Streptosporangium minutum | reverse complement strand
TTCCCGGTCCCTCCGGGCCCTCGGGCCCTCCCGGTCCCACCGGCGCCCCTGATGGCGACGGTCGTGGCGGGGGAGAGCGCTGAGGGCTGTCCCGTGGGGGCGCGGTCGGTTAGGTTGGCCCGATCGTATGGCCAAGCGCTTGCATGGGAGTGGGCCGTGGTGAAGATCGTCGATCATGGAACGTGGCCGCTGGGAGAGGCGGACGAGGGGGTCCATCCGGTCGGCGGCGAGCTGCTGTGGAGCGAGTCCTTCTATCTCGACTTCGCGGCCGAGGACGGCTCCGTCGCCGGATACGTCCGGCTGGGCCTGTACCCCAACTGGGGCCGCGCCTGGTACTGGGCGTGCCTGGTCGGCAGGGACCGGCCGCTGGTGCTGCTCGCCGACGACCACGTCCCGCTCCCCGGGCCCGACCTCGCGGTGCGGGGCCGGGACTACCGGGCCACCCAGGAGGTGGTGGCCCCCATGCGCTCCTTCAGGCTGACGCTGGAGGCCGGGGCCGCCGCCGTACTGGAGGATCCGGGGCGGCCCGGCGCCGGGCCGGGCGGGGGAGCCACGACCTCGCTGGAGTTCGACCTGGAGTGGGAGACCGTCGGCGGGGTCTACCCCTACGGGTTCATCCCGCGCTACGAGATCCCCTGCAGGGTCGGCGGCGTGATCAGGGTGGGCGGTGAGGAGATCCCCTTCTCCGGGTACGGCGAGCGCGACCACAGCTGGGGTGAGCGCGACTGGTGGGATGTCTCCTGGCTGTGGAGCTCCGGGCGGCTCGACGACGGCACGTTCTTCCACGGCATGCGGGCCAACGTCGGCTTCGAGATGCCCTGGCCCTGCTTCACGGTCCCGCCGGACGGCCCGCTCGACCATCGGGAGGGCTTCACCGCGGCGACCGAGTTCGGCGAGGACGGCTTCCCCGTGCTTTCGCGGCTGGCGGTGCCGGGCGCGCCGATGACCGCCACCCCCCTCGCCTTCGCCCCGGTGACGGTGACCTCGCCGGACGGCGCGGTCGCCCGCTTCCCGCGCGCCCTGTGCCGGTTCGAGGCCGAGGACGGCAGGTCGGGATACGGCTGGACGGAGTGGCACCAGCCGGCCGGGTGGCGCGAGCACGGCTGGCGTTGAGAACGTTTTGGCAGGCTGTGCCGGGGATAACCTCTGTGAGGTGGGGGGACTGCGTTGTCTTGATGGGTCGTATCTGACCGTTACGCCGGTGGCGTGCCGGGACAGCGTCGGCTCCCCGTACGAGGTCACGCTGGAGCTCCACCGCGACGGCACGCTCTACGGCACGGTGGGGGAGCGGTGCGGCTGGCTCCTCGTCCGGCTGGCCAAGGGCGTCGCCGAGGCCCGTGCCGCCCCCGGGGCGCAGTGGCCCGACCCCGACGACCGGTTCCCCGACGAGGAGGAACTGTTCGCCTTTCGTTACCGGGCCAGGAACGGGGTCGTCAGCGGGGGCGAACTCCGCTGTCAGCTGCGGACCATCCCGGTCTGGATCCCCGCCCAGCGAGGGAGTTCCGGCGAGTGGCGGCTGACCAGGAGGGCGTTCGTGGAGGCCTGGGGCGGCGGCGGCGTGGGCATGCGGGCGGTGCTCACCTCGGCTGAGCTGGGCGCCTTCGTGGCGGCGCTCGTCACGGAGGCGGAAGAGTGTCTGGCGCCGCAGAAGTCCGGCAACTCAACCCGAACCCGATAGACGGGGCGGAGAGGTCTTCTGGGCGGTGATAATTGCCTGTCAGCGCCCTTCGACGTCGGGCGTTGGGGGGAGGGACTCCAATGGGCGTGCGCGATCTCGTCTACCGGCTGTACGAACGGCGGCTGGAGGCGAAGCTGTCCCGCCAGAAGGAGATGGCCCCCCGGCACGTCGGCGTCATCGTCGACGGGAACCGGCGCTGGGCGCGGTCGATGGGCATCGACGACGTCAGCCGAGGTCATCGCAAGGGCGCCGACAAGATCTCCGAGCTTCTCGGCTGGTGCCGCGAGGCCGGTGTCGAGGTCGTCACCGTGTGGCTGCTGTCGAGCGAGAACATCAACCGGTCGAAGGACGAGCTGGACCTCCTCGTGAAGATCATCGAGGACGTGGTCCAGGAGCTCGTCGCCGACGGATGGCACATCAACCCCATGGGAGCGCTTGATCTTCTGCCTGATCACACGGCGCATGTCCTGAAAAACGCAAAAGAAGAGACATCACACCGTCCCGGTTTGATTGTGAACGTTGCTGTTGGGTATGGAGGAAGGCGTGAGATCGCTGATGCGGTGCGCTCCCTTCTCCAGGAGCACGCCAGCAAGGGCGCGAGCATCGAGGACCTGGTCGAGGTCCTCGATGTCGAGCACATCGCGGAGCATCTCTACACGCGCGGTCAGCCCGACCCGGATCTCGTCATCCGGACCTCGGGAGAGCAGCGCCTCTCCGGCTTCCTGCTCTGGCAGAGCGCCCACTCCGAGTTCTACTTCTGCGAGGCCTACTGGCCTGACTTCCGCAGGGTCGACTTCTTGCGGGCTCTCCGTTCGTACGCCGCGCGGCATCGACGGTACGGGAACTGAAAGACAGCATGAACACCCCCTTTCGGACAGGCTTGTGCCTTTGGAAGGTGGGTATTCAGGACGTACCGTAACAAGTAGGCGGGCGCAGCTCGCCTACTCCGGAGAGGGCCCGCCTTTGCGTCACGACTGCCAAGGAGGGCCGGTCACCGGCGCCTCCTCGGCAAGCCGCGAGCGTGGGCCCGGGTCCGGTCCGCATCCCAGCTCATGGCAGGGCGCCCCCCATGGCGCCCGGGGGAGAACGCGTGGCAAACCCTTCGTCCTCACCCACGTCGCCGGTCACCAATCGGCGTACGTACGTCCTGGACACCTCGGTACTGCTGGCTGATCCAGCGGCGATGAGCCGCTTCGCAGAGCATGAGGTCGTCCTCCCGATCGTCGTCATCACCGAGTTGGAGGGCAAACGCCATCATCCAGAACTCGGATACTTCGCGCGCAAGGCGCTGAGGTACCTCGACGACCTGCGGGTGACACACGGGCGGTTGGACGAGCCCATGCCGGTCGGCGAGGGCAGCATCCGGGTCGAGCTCAACCACAGCGACCCGTCGATCCTGCCCGTCGGCTTCCGGCTCGGTGACAACGACACCCGTATCCTCACCGTGGCGCGGACACTCGCCGCCGAGGGACGCGACGTGGTGCTGGTCTCCAAGGACCTGCCGATGCGCGTCAAGGCGGCCTCCATCGGCCTCGCCGCGGAGGAATACCGCGCCGAGCTGGTGGTGGAGTCCGGCTGGACCGGCATGGCCGAGCTCCAGGTGACCGCGGAGGACATCGAGTCGCTGTTCGAGCACGGCACCGCCGACCTGGCCGAGGCCCGTGACCTCCCCACCCACACCGGCCTGCGGCTGCTGTCCGGCCGGGGTTCCGCGCTGGGCCGGGTGCTGCCCGACAAGTCGGTGCGGCTGGTCCGCGGCGACCGGGAGGTGTTCGGCCTGCACGGCCGTTCCGCCGAGCAGCGCATCGCGCTCGACCTCCTGATGGACCCCGAGGTCGGCATCGTCTCGATGGGCGGCCGGGCGGGCACCGGCAAGTCCGCCCTCGCCCTCTGCGCCGGCCTGGAGGCCGTCCTGGAGCGCCGCCAGCACCGCAAGGTCATCGTCTTCCGCCCGCTGTACGCCGTGGGCGGCCAGGACCTGGGCTACCTGCCCGGCTCCGAGAACGAGAAGATGGGCCCGTGGGGCCAGGCCGTCTACGACACCCTGGGCGCGGTCACCACGCCCGAGGTGATCGAGGAGGTCATGGACAGGGGCATGCTGGAGGTCCTCCCCCTCACCCACATCCGCGGCCGCTCCCTGCACGACGCCTTCGTGATCGTGGACGAGGCGCAGTCGCTGGAGCGCGGGGTGCTCCTGACGGTGCTGAGCCGGATCGGCGCCAACTCCAGGGTCGTGCTCACCCATGACGTCGCCCAGCGCGACAACCTCCGGGTGGGCAGGCACGACGGCGTGGTGGCGGTGGTGGAGAAGC
This sequence comes from Streptosporangium minutum, assembly GCF_002149035.1. Classification (GTDB taxonomy): domain Bacteria; phylum Actinomycetota; class Actinomycetes; order Streptosporangiales; family Streptosporangiaceae; genus Streptosporangium; species Streptosporangium minutum. The sequence goes on along the minus strand of NZ_NGFP01000178.1, from coordinate 15,436 downwards.
TCAAGGGGCATCCGCTGTTCGCGCACGTCACGCTGACCCGTTCGGAGCGCTCGCCGATCGCCGCCCTGGTCACCGAGATGCTGGAGGACGTCACGATCTGAGGCCCGTCCCGCGGACCCGTCCCGGCGGTCGCCATCCGGCGGCCGCACGCGGGGGTCCGCGGGACCCGGCCCGGTCACGGGGGCAGCCGCACGCCTTCGGCCGCGAGGTCCCGGAACTCGAAGCAGGTGTGCTCCCCGAGCGACTGCGGGGTCCCCGGGAACAGCCGGGTGACCTCGACGCTCCAGATGCTCTCCTGCTTGTTCTGCCTGATGGTGCAGGTGATCTGGGCGAGGCCCGCCCTGGAGAGCGCGCCCTCTCCGGTGATGATCACGTTCAGCCGGTATCCCAGCTTGCCCCCGGGGTCGTTGCGCTGGGCCGGCTCGGAGTATCGGGTGGTGTCGGTGTCGTAGTGGCTGAATTTGCTGAGCGCGCTGCTCAGCCCCTGCCTCGGCGGCTGTTTCCCGGCCCGGAACAGGGTGGAGATGATGTCCTTGGCGGAGTCGGAGGCCACGGGGATGTTGGCGGGTTCCAGCCGTCCGTCGCGCAGCAGGTAGACCGTCACCCACGTGGGGCTGTAGCTGATCACCGGAGGGCGGCCCCGGTCCTCGACCGGGGTGGGGGCCACTCCGCAGCCGCACAGCGTCAGGACCGCGGCGAGCAGGCACGCGAGCCGCCTCGGGCCGGGGGCGGCCGGGACACGGAGCCTCATGCCGAGGGCAGCCAGAGCGTGAAGAGCGTGCCCGGATCCTGCGGGCGCACCGAGATGGTGCCGCCGTGCAGGTGGGCGTTGGCCCGCGCGATGGACAGGCCGAGCCCGCTCCCGTCACCTCGGACGCCCGCCTTGTAGAAGCGGTTGAACACGTGTTCCAGGTCCGCCGGGGGGATGCCCTTGCCGTGGTCGCGCACCTTCACCTCCAGGCCGTTCGGGGTACTGCGGGCGGTCACCACGACGGGGCGCTCGCCGTGGCGCAGGGCGTTGCCCACCAGGTTCGCCAGGATCACGTCGAAGCGCAGGGGGTCGACGGAGAAGGCCAGCCCCTGTGGCACGTTCACCCGCACCTGGTCCGACCAGCCGCGCAGCTCCAGGCAGTCCCGGACCGCGTCGGCGACGTTCACGGTGTCCACGTGCAGCGTGGCCGTGCCCGAGTCGAACCGGCTCGTCTCGATGAGCTGCTCCACCAGGGTCCGCAGCCGCCCGATCTCCCGCAGCACCAGCCGTACGGCGGTCGCCGGCTCCTGGGGCAGCCGTTCGGCCTCCTCGGAGAGCATGTCGGCCACCGCGGTCATCGCGGTCAGCGGGGTCCTGAGCTCGTGCGAGACGTCGGCCACGAACCGGCGTGACATCGCCTCCAGGGAACGCAGCTCCGACACGCTGCTCTCCAGGGCGACCGCGGTCTCGTTGAACGTCGCGGTGAGCTCGGCGAGCTCGTCGTGGCCGTGCACGGGAAGGCGGGTGTCCAGGTGCCCGGCGCCGAGCGCGCGGGCCGCCGAGCCCAGCTGCCGGACCGGCAGCAGCACCCGCCGGGCCAGTACCAGGGCCAGGGCGAGAGCGATGACCAGCATGATGGCCCCGGCGGCGGCCAGCGGCTGCCTCAGGTCGGTCAGGAGCTGTTCCTCGGCGGTGAGCGGGACGAACACGAAGACGCTCATTCCGGTGGGCTGGGCGATGTGGATGGGCTCTATCCGCCACACGGGGGTGCCGATGAGCAGCCACATCTTCCCGTCGATCACCTGGCGCTTGGTCACCATCCGCCGTGCGGCCCCGGCATCGAGGTCGGCGGGGACGTCGTTCATGCTGAAGTCGCCGTCGGGGTAGAGGTAGCTCTCGTAGCGGACCACCACCCCGCCGTCCCGCATGCGCAGGCTCTTCTGCAACGTGCTGATCTGCGCGTCGGTCGGCGGGCTGTCGCCCGGCCAGAGCGCGCCGATGGGCACCCTGGTCCCTTCCAGGGTGCCGCGCACGTCGCGCACGGCCACCTGCTCGGCGAGGTCGATCACGCGGTGTTTGACGAGCTCGTAGCCGATCCCCGCGACCAGCGCGGAGGCCGCCACCGCGATCAGGGTGAAGGTGATGACCAGGCGTCCGCGCAGCCCGGTGTAGGCACGCTTCACGGCGGGCTGAACCGGTAGCCGAATCCGCGGACGGTGTGGATGAAGTCGGGCTCGGCCGGCACTGCCTCGATCTTGGCGCGGACCCGCTGGACGCAGGCGTCCACCAGCCGGGAGTCGGCGACGTGGGTGTGGTCCCAGACGGCCCGCAGCAGGTATCGGCGGTTGAGCACCTGGCCGGGGTGGCGGACCAGTTCGAGCAGGAGCCGCAGTTCGGTGGGGGTCAGGTGGATCTCCCGGCCGGCCAGCGACACCTTGAGCGCCCCCCGGTCGACGACCAGGTCGCCGAAGGTGATGCGGTCGGAGGCGACCGACTCCACCCGGCGCAGGACGGCGCGGATCCGGGCGTCCAGCACGCGCGGCTCGACCGGTTTGACCACGTAGTCGTCGGCTCCCGCCTCCAGCCCCACGACCACGTCGAGGTCGTCGCCCCTGGCGGTGAGGAGGATGACCGGCAACTGGTCCATCCTGCGGATGCGGCGGCACACCTCGACCCCGTCGATCCCGGGGAGCATGACGTCGAGAATGACGATCTCCGGACGGCGCGACCGGATGTGGTCGAGCGCCTCCTCGCCACTGGCGTAGGAGGTCACGGAGTGGCCCTGGCGCGACAGCGCCAGCTCAAGCCCGGTCCGGACCGAGGGATCGTCTTCAACAAGGAGGATGCCGGCCACCAGGTAATTATTCGTCCAATGCCCGATAAAGCCTGCACCGTCACGGAACTGTGACGTGAGGCGGACAGGAACCGGATGCGGCGATGACACCCTGACAAGGGCGCTCCCCCTCGGCGCAGGGGCACGTGGGGCGGGCCCTGAGCGGTAAATGTGATGAAAGTCACATTTAGCTGGTCGAATGTCAGGAAAGACCATGTAACCAGCCAGTAGGCGGTAAAAAAATCGGCGGACGGGCGGGGGAACCCCAACCAACTCTCCCGTTCGGGTTGCGGACCACCCCCCTGTCCACGGCAAGCTCATAGGTCGTGAGTTCAGGACCGCCGCACTTGAAGGAGCACTCAGCTCCCCGCCCCCGCCGTACGGCCGGCAAGCCGGTCAGGGCCAAGAAGCAGGGATGGCTGACCCCCAAGCGTGCCGTCATCCTCGGCACGGTGGCCGTGGTCCTCGTGGGCGGTGGAAGCTTCACCGTCTACACCGCGATCCAGAACGCCTCCGCCCCGCCGCCCGCGCCGCTCAGCCTGGACGACCTGTCGAAGATGCTCGGCGACGACCCGTTCGGCGCCGACCCCGAGGCCGACATCCTCAAGGCCCAGGCGGCCCAGGCGCTCAAGGAGAACCAGCTGGCCGCCGAGCGCGGCAAGCGCAAGAAGCTGGACCCGATCGTGATCCCCACGGAGGCGCCCGGAGGCGGCGGCTTCGACCCGCAGCAGCTCCCGCCCGGCACCGCCAACCCCACCGGCAACAAGGCGCTGGGCAAGCAGATGCTGGACGCGCGCGGCTGGGCCGACCAGTGGGGCTGCCTGGAGAAGCTCTGGATGAAGGAGAGCGGCTGGAACGAGCGGGCGATGAACCGCTACAGCGGCGCCTACGGCATCCCCCAGTCGCTTCCCGGGCACAAGATGGCCAGCGCCGGCAACGACTGGCAGACCAACGCGGCCACCCAGATCGAGTGGGGACTCGGCTATATCAAGGGCCGTTACGGTACGCCTTGTGGTGCCTGGGGCCATTCCCAGGCCAAGGGCTGGTACTGAGACACCAGGAGTCGGCAAGTCTGGCCGTCTCCCGGCCGTGGGCATCGCACGCTTGGCCGCATGGATGTGAAGGTCAGCGTGGTGGTGCCGGTGCACAACCCCGGTGATAGCGCCGACGCGTGTATCCGCTCGGTGCTGGAGCAGTCGATGTCCTCGGAGGAATACGAGGTCATCTTCGCCGACGACGGGTCGGACGACGGGACCCAGCAGCGTCTTGACTCCGTCGCGGCGGTGCGGCCGAACGTGCGGGTCCTCCATCTGGGCCCCGACGGCTCGCCGATGCGCGCGCGCAACATCGGGATGGCGATCGCCAAGGGCGAGTACGTCTACCTGATGGGGCAGACGGACCGCCTGGAACGGACCGCCCTGGAACGGATGTACGAGCGCGCGGTGGCGACCGACGCCGACATCCTCATCGGACGCCTGGTCGACGACCAGGGGCCGCCCTCCACCGTGTTCGACGGCAACCGGGAGCGGGCCGACCTCTTCAGGGACCGGCTGCTCTCGCTGCTCACACCGCACAAGCTCTACCGCAAGACCTTCCTGGACGCCGAGGTGCTGAGCTTCGCCGACCCCGGCGGGCGCCTGGCCGAGCAGGCCTTCGCGATCCGCGCCTACCTGCGGGCCAAGGTCATCGCCATCCTGGCCGACCAGGTCTGCTGCCACGTCGACGAGCGTCCCGAGCCGCGGGCCGACCCCTACGTCTGGGGCGCGGAACTGCGCGAGCTGCTCGACATCATCGACTTCGAGGTTCCCGCGGGACGCCAGCGCGACCGGATGTACGCGCACTGGTTCCGCACCTCGGTGCTGCGCCGGCTGGGGGGAGGGAGGTTCCTGGCCGCCTCCTCCAGGGAGCGGGCGGCCGTCTTCACCGCCCTGCGCGAACTGGCGGTCCAGCGCTTCCCCCCGCGCCTGGACCCCCACCTGCCCGTGCACCTGCGAGCCCGCGCCGCCCTGCTGCGCGCGGGCCGCCTCGACCAGTTGGTCGTGCTGGCCGAGGCCATGCGCGGCACCCGCCTGCAGGCCGACCTCAGGGAGGTCGTCTGGGACGACGGCGTGTTCATCATGGGCCTCGCCGTGGAGATCATGCGGGGGGACGGGTCCCCGATCCGCTTCCTGCCGTACGGCGAGGACGGCCTGCTCTGGGAGCCGCCCGTGCCCCTCGACGGCCTCCGTCTCGCACCCGAGATGGCGGACGTCTCCCAGGCCGCCTCCCGCGCCCGGTTCGAGGTCTACGTCAGGCACGAGGACACCGGCCTCGTCTACTTCCTCCCGGTGGCCTGCTCGATGCTGCGCTCGCGCCACCGCAACGGGGTCAGGCTGCAGGCCACCGGCACGGCCCGGCTGGACGTCGGCTCCGCCGCCCTCGGCCACCCGCTGCCGCCCGGCCTCTGGGAGATCCACGTGCGCATGTACGGCGGAGCCCACCACGCGCGCACCCGCGTCACCGGGTCCCCGCTGAACTGCACCGGGGTGCTGGCCGACTACTCCAAGCGGCTGGTCATCCCCTGGTGGTCCGACAGGGGCGAGCTGGGCGTCTGCGTGGAGCCCCGCTCGTTCGCCGAGTCGATCGTCCTGGTCTCGTCGGGAACGACGATCACCCGGCAGCGCGAGCACGTCTTCGTCGTCGTGCCCGTGCCGTACGTGCCGCCGAGCGGGGGGCCGCCCGCCGAGCTGGTGCTGCGCCACGCGGTGCGCCGGGAGCGCGAGGTCTGCGCGCCCGCCCTGGTCGAGCCGGGCGTGCCCGGACAGCACGCCGGACGGCTGGTCGCCAAGGTCCCCATCCGGCTGCTGCCCCGCGACGGCGCCCTCACCCCGGGCGACTGGGTGCCGTTCCTGCGGGTGGACGGCCAGGAGACCGGGCTCCGCTTCCGGGTCGGGATGGGCCGCGGCGGCCGGGTGGAGATCCACGAGTCCGCCGCCGGGCCGCCCGTGCCCCGGTACCGGCTGCTCAAGCGCGTGGCGCTGCGGATGCCCGGGGCCCGGAACGCGGCCCGGATGACCCGGACCGTGCAGGAGCGCTACCTGCCGAGCTGACAGTCGTTGACGGGGTCTCCGCCCGCCGGACGCGGCAGGGTCGCGCTCGGCGGCGGGCTCTGCCGCCGTTCCACCCACCCCTCCAGGGCCTCGAACGCGCCGCGGAAGCACGGCAGCATCGGGCGGATCCTGTCCGGGTAGGCGGCGTAGAGGCTGTCCACGTGGGTGCCGTCGGTGATCCGGTAGTACCGGAACGGCCGGCGGTCGCCGACCATGCCCGCGTAGACGTCCCCGGAGCGGGAGATCGGCAGCAGCGTGTCGAGCGTCCCGTGGATCGTGATCAGCGGCTTGCCGATCCGGCCGGTCAGCCCGATCCTCTCCACCGCCCGGTACGGCCTGCGCGCGTCGTAGTCGTAGTCGGCGTCGCAGGCCGGGGTGCCCGACGCGCAGAAGGGCGTGCCCGCCTCGGTGTCGCCGTCGAAGTCCGGGTCGAGCTCCTCACGGTAGAGGCGCTGGGTGAGGTCCCAGTAGTACTGGTGGTGGAAGGGCCACAGGAACTCCGACCCCCTGGCGAACCCGGCGTCGTACATCGCCTGGGTGTCGCCCTTCGGGTAGGCCCGCAGCGCGGGTGGCAGGAAGGTGAGCAGGTTGTCGCCCTTGACCCGCCAGAGCGTGCCCTCCCAGTCGACCCCGCCGTCATACAGCCAGGCCCGGTTCTCCAGCTGCCAGCGGACCAGGTACCCGCCGTTGGAGATGCCCGCGGCGTAGGTCCGCTCGGGAGGCCTGCCGTAGCGCCGCGCGACGGTCGCCTTGGCGGCGACCGCCACCTGGGTGACCCGCCGGTTCCACTCGGCGACCGCGTCACCCGGCCGGCGGCCGTCCCTGTGGAAGCCGACCCCGACGTTGCCCTTGTCCGTCACCGCGTAGGCGTAGCCCTTGGCCAGCGCCCAGTCGGAGATGGTGAAGTCGTTGGCGTACTGCTCCCGGTTGCCGGGGGTGCCCGCCACGACCAGGCCGCCGTTCCACCTGTCGGGCAGCCGGAGCACGAACTGGGAGTCGTGGTTCCAGCCGTGGGTGGTGTTGGAGGTCGAGGTGTCGGGGAAGTAGCCGTCGACCTGGATGCCGGGTACGTCCTTCGGATTGACCGTCCCCGCGGGGTGCAGCCCCGCCCAGTCGGACGGGTCGGTGTGCCCGGAGGCCGTCGTGCCCGCCGTGGTGAGGTCGTCCAGGCAGGCCTTCACCTGGTGCTCGGCCCCCGGGACCGTCACCCGGTCCAGCCGCGCGCAGTGCCCGTCCACCGCGTTCCGGCCGGTGGAGACCCCGGCGCCCGCGGCCGGTGCGCCCGCCAGCAGGGCGGCGGCGGTGATGACGGCGGTGAGGGCGCCGAGCCCGGCGGCGGGCACGGCGCGCCCGCGGGATCCTGACGGTGTGCGCATCGGTCAACTCCGCTTCAGGTGGTCGACGAGGGCGGCGCGGAACTCCTCGGGCCGCTCGATGTGAGGGCTGTGTCCGCAGTCGAGGACGACCTCGCTGTGGTCGCCGTACCGCCGCAGCGCGGCCCGGATCTGGGTGACCATCGGCTGCGCCGGGGTGCCCGGCGAGCCGGGGACGACCCCGAGCGCGCCCAGGTGGGCCAGGTCGAACAGCGAGGTGTCGGAGACGATCACGTCGGCCTCCCCCCTGATCCACAGGATCGGCGGCTTGGGGTCGATCACGTGCAGGTCGTCCAGCCGGAAGTACGTGGGGGCGAGCGCGTTGAGCACTCCTCGCGTGCCCGGGGCGACCCCCGGCCACACGTCGGAGGAGACCGTGTCGCCCGGATAGTTGTCCTCGCCGACCCTGGTGGACAGCATCGACTCCACGAGGGCGTCCTCGTCCTCGACCACCGTGCCGGGCTTGACGTAGGTGCTCCGGAAGACGTTCCTCGGTGACACCGGGGAGTCGTCCGAGCGGTCCCCGGCCGCGAGCAGCCTCACGAAGTCGGGGTTGGCCGCCCCCGCCCCGCCGCCCACCCCGGTGGGGTGGTTCAGCGCGCCGTCCGGCCCGTGCGTGCCGCCGAAGCCGTACGGCGAGACCGGGTTGACCAGCGTCACGCTCCGCACGGCGGACGGCCGGTCGCGCAGCGCCTGGAGCACGACCCCGCCGCCCAGGCTCCAGCCCACCAGGTGCACGCCGGTGAGGCCGAGGGCGTCGATCAGCGCGAGCACGTCGTCGGAGTAGTCCCGCAGGCCGCGGGTGGCGTCGACCGGCGCGGGATCGGTGTCGCCGAAGCCACGCAGGTCCACCGCCAGCGACCGGTAGTCGGCGGGCAGGGCCGCCAGCGTGCCCCGCCAGAAGGCGGCGCTCGACACGTTCCCGTGTACGAACAGGACCGCCTCGCTCCCGGTCTCGCCGGCCGACAGCACGTTCTGCGTGATCCGGGCGGTGGGCACCCGCCGGTTGTCCAGGTGCATCGAATGTTCTCCGTACGGCTCAGCGGGTGGTGGAGTTCTCGGCGGCGCCGAGGGTGGCGAGGTCACGGCCCCGGGTCTCGCGGGAGACGAACACGGTGATCATGGTGAGCACGGCCGCGCCGGCCACGTAGAGCATGACCGGGAACGAGGAGTCGTAGGCGCCCAGCAGCGCCACCGCGATCAGCGGGGCCAGGCCGCCGGCGACGATCGAGGCGAGCTGGGCGCCGATCGACACGCCGGAGTAGCGCATCCGCGTGGCGAACAGCTCGGAGAAGAACGCCGCCTGCGGGCCGTACATCGCGCCGTGCAGGATCAGGCCGACCGTCACCGCCAGGGTGACCGCGGCGAAGTTCCTGGTGTCGATCAGCGGGAAGAACGCGAAGGACCACAGGCCCACCCCGGCCGCGCCGAGCAGGTAGACCGGCCGGCGGCCGAGCTTGTCGGAGAGCGCGCCCCACAGGGGGATCGAGAAGAAGTGGACGGCGGATCCGATCAGCACCGCGTTGAGCACGACGGGCTTGGACAACCCGGCCTCGGTCGTCGCGTAGACCAGCACGAACGCGGTGAGCACGTAGTAGGAGACGTTCTCCGCGAAACGGGCGCCGATCGCGGTGATCACGTCACGCCAGTGGTACCGGAAGACCTCCACGATGGGCATGCTCCGGGAGGGCTTGGCGTTGGCGACGGCCTGCTGGAAGATCGGCGACTCGCTGATGGACAGCCGGATCCAGAGGCCGAGCAGCACCAGCACGCCCGACAGCAGGAACGGCACGCGCCAGCCCCAGGTCTGGAAGGCCTCGTCGGACTGGACCGCGGCCAGGACCGCGAGGACGGCGGTGGCCAGCAGGTTGCCGCCGGGGGCGCCGGCCTGCGGCCAGGAGGCCCAGAAGCCGCGCCGCGCGGTGTCGCCGTGCTCGGAGACGATGAGCACCGCGCCGCCCCACTCGCCGCCGAGGGCGAAGCCCTGGACGAGCCGGAGCGCGGTCAGCAGCAGCGGGGCCGCCGCGCCGACCGCGGCGTGGGTCGGCAGGCAGCCGATCAGGAAGGTCGCGCCGCCCATCGTCAGCAGGCTGATGACCAGGAGCTTCTTACGGCCGAGCCGGTCGCCGTAGTGGCCGAAGACCAGCGCGCCCAGCGGGCGGGCGACGAAGCCGACCGCGTAGGTGAGGAAGGCCAGCAGGGTGCCGGTGAGCGGGTCCGATTCGGGGAAGAAGAGCGCGGGGAAGACCAGCGCGGCGGCGGAGCCGTACAGGAAGAAGTCATACCACTCGATCGTCGTGCCGATCAGGCTGGCTGCGACGATCTTTCCGATGGGGGTGCGGGGTTTGTCTGACATCTCACTCACCAATGGGTAGCGCTGTTGGGGGGATGTCGGCTCACGGTACGTAGTGACCGGTGTCACTCCTATGGGTCCGGCCTCCATACCGTGTGGCCGGGCTATGTGGATGTCCCCGCCCGGCGCGAGGGGCGCCGAGGGGAAGGCGGGGGAAGACACGCCGCAGCCGGCCCCACAGGCCCCCGGGAGGGGCTGTGAGGCCGGCTGCGGCGCGTTCGGCCTAGTGGCTGAGGCGGTGGAGGCGGAGGGCGAGCTGGATCTCCAGGGCGCGCTCCGGGTCCTGCCAGTCGGCGCCGAGGAGCTGGGCGATCCTGTCCAGCCGCTGGGTGACGGTGTTGACGTGGATGTGGAGGGCCTCGGCCGTACGGGAGAGCGAGGCGCCCGTGCCGAAGTAGGCGGTGAGGGTGCGCACCAGGGCGGTGCCCCTGCGGGCGTCGTAGTCGATCACCGGTCCGAGCGCCGAGCCGAGGAACGCCTCGATGTCGCGGCCGTCGCCGACGAGCAGCCCGACGAATCCCAGCTCGGTGGCGCTCACGCCCTCCCCGGCCCGGCCCAGGGCCAGCAGGGCGTCGGCGCAGCGCTGTGCCTCGCGGTGGGCGGCGGCGACCTCGGCGGGACCGCGCACCGGGCCGGAGGCGCCCGCGGTGGCGGGGTGGCCGAGGGAGGCGCTGAGCTCGGCCGCCACCCGTTTGGCCAGGTGACCGGGCCTGTCGCCGGGCAGCAGCAGCACCACCTCGTCCCCGCGCAGCGCCGCCAGGCCGTGGCTCAGGGTGGCCTGGGAGGAGGCCCAGAAGGCGGCGCGCTCGCGCCGGCCGCCGTGGCGGACCACGACCACCACGTGATCGGCTTCCAGCTCCACCCCGACCCGCCGGGCCCGCTGGACCAGGCCGTCGAGGGCGGGACGGGAGATCAGGTCGTCGAGCAGCTCACCCCTGACCCGGCCCTCCGCCTCGGCCACCGTCCGCCGGAACAGCAGGAGCAGCGCGGTGACCAGCGCGGCCCGTTCGAGGATGCGCTGGTCGGTGTCCGCCACCTGGCCGTCGGCCCGCAGCACGAGCGTGCACAGCGGCTCGGCCCCCACGTCCACCGAGGCGACCAGCAGATTGCCTTTCTTGACGGTACGGCCCAGCGCCCGGGACGACCGCGCGGCCTCCGCGATCACGGCCGCCGTCGCCTCGGGCCCCTGCCGCGCTCCTGCGGGGCCGCCCTCCCCCGCGGGCATGCCCGCCGCCAGCTCGCCCGCGTCGCCGGTGATCGGCCGTCCCACGTCGTCCAGCACGACCAGCGAGCCGCCGAGCACTTCGGTGACCACGGCGGCGACGTCCTCGACCCCGCCGCCGCGCAGCACCAGCCCGGTCATCCGGTCGTGCGCGAGCGCGGCCCGCTCCACGGCCTCGCTGTGCGCGTTCACCTGCCGGTTGGCATCGCTGAGCTCCTCCAGGGCGTTTCTGGTCTCCTGCAGCAGCCGGGCGTTGTCGATCGCGACCGCCGCGTGCGCGGCCAGCGAGCCGAGCAGCACCACCTCGTCCTGGGTGAACGGCCGCACGCTCCGGTTGGCCGCGAAGAGCACCCCGATGACCCGCGCGCCGAGTTTGAGCGGCACGCCCAGGATGGCGACCAGGCCCTCCTCCGTCACCGCGTCGTCGATGTGGAACTTGTGGCGGAAACGCTCGTCGGCGAAGTAGTCGGCCGTCGCGTACGGCGTGGCGGTCTGGGCCACCAGCCCACCGAGCCCGGCGCCCATGGCCAGCCGGAGCGCGCGGAACTTGGCCGACACCGACCCGTCGGTCACCCGCATCCAGGTGTCGCCCCGCTCGGAGTCGTGCAGTGTCATGTAGGCGGCGTCGGTGCCCAGGAGCTGCCTGGCACGGTGCACGATGGCTTCGAGTACGGCGTCGAGGTCCCGCAGGCCGGCCAGGTCGCCCGCGGTGTCGAACAGCGCCGACAGCTCGGCCTCGCGCTTGGCCCTGCGCCGCAGCAGCGCCCGCACCTTCAACGCGGCGAGCTTGGCCTCCTCCAGCTCGGCCAGCGTCGCCGCGTCGGCCCCACCGGCTCTGGCGGCCAGGACGGGCCCCTCGAACTCGACCGCCGACGCCTCTCTGGCCAGCAGTTCGAGAAAGACCCGTGCGCTCATGTCTTCCATTCTCACGGCGACGCTGCGCGCCGCGGCTCGGGTGCTGGTAACCGGTGGCTTCCCTCGTCGCTCGTCCGCTGCGCTCCCTCGCTCCTCGGTCCAGCTCACCGGCGCACCCTCGCGGTCCCACGGTGACGCCGCGCGCCGCGGCTCAGCGTGCCGTCCAGCCGCCGTCCACGGGCAGGGAGGTCCCCGTGATGAACGAGCCGTGCGGGCCGCACAGGTAGGCGGCCAGCTCGGCGACCTCCTCCGGTTCGATCAGCCGCTTGATCGCGGCGGGGGCCAGCATGATCTGCTCCACGACCTCGTCCCTGCCGATGCCGTGGCTCTCGGCCTGGGCGTCGACCTGGTTCTCCACCAGCGGGGTGCGGACGTAGGCGGGGCTGACGCAGTTGGAGGTGACGCCGTGCGGGGCGCCTTCCAGGGCGATGACCTTCGACAGCCCTTCGAGCGCGTGTTTCGCAGTGACATATGCCGACTTGTACGGCGAAGCACGGAGCCCGTGGACCGAGGAGATGTTGACGATCCGCCCCCAGCCCCGCTCGTACATCCCCGGCAGAGCCGCCCGGGCCAGCAGGAACGGTGCCTCCACCATGACTTTGAGGATCTTCGAGAAGATCTCCGGCGGGAAGTCCTCGACCGGCGCGAGGTGCTGGAACCCGGCGTTGTTCACCACGATGTCCACGTCGCCCGGCAGCGCGTCCACGAAGCCCGGAGCCGACAGGTCGGCGACCACCGGTGTCCCGGAGACCTCCGTCGCCACCTCCACCGCGGCCTCGGCGTCCATGTCGACCACCACCACATGCGCTCCGGCGGCGGCCAGCCGCCGCGCGCAGGCGCGCCCGATCCCGCTGCCCGCCCCGGTCACCACGGCTCGCCGCCCCGCTAGGTCGCTCATGCTGCCGAATCTAGGCAATCAGCCGAATCCCGGCCCATGTCGCCGGCCGCCATAGTCCTGCCGCGACCTATGTGTGCGGGGCGGATCCCGCCGGGGAGGCCGTCGGTCCCAGAGACCGTTGCCGATCTCGTGGAAGTCCACGTCCGGGCGCGGGATCCGGCCCGCGACGATCAGACGGTCACCGGGTAGGTGAGCGCCAGTTCGTCACCGGGCACGCCGCGAATGCCCCAGTTGACCTGAGGCGACTCCAGGATCACGATCTCCAGGTCCTCCGCCGGGAGGTCGAGCTCCTCCTGGGCGCGGGCGAACAGGGTGCGGATCAGGTCCCGCTTGGCCTCGTCCGACCGGCCCTGGAAACAGATGATCTCCACGATCAGATACCGCTCGCCGCGCTGCGGGCAGACGAGGTCCTCGGCGTCCAGCAGCAGGAACCGGTGGAACCTCTTGTCCGCGGGGAGCCGCCACACCTCGGTCAGGCAGCCGTGCACGGTGTCCGACATCTCCTGGCGCCGTCCGGACCAGACATCACGGCGGCCGTAGAACTTGATCTGCGTCATGCCCCGAGTCTGTCAGCAGAACGGGCGGCCTACGACGGCGGCCGGGTCATGGACAGCACGTCGAGGAGGGCGTCGAGCTGCTCCTCGGTGAGGGCGCCCCTGGCGACGTGGCCGCGCTCGATGACGACCTCGCGGATGGTCTTGCGCTCCGCGAGGGCCTGCTTGGCTATCTTGGCGGCCTCCTCGTAGCCGATGTGGGGGTTGAGCGGCGTGACGATCGAGGGGGACGACTCGGCGTACTCGCGGAGGCGTTCGGCGTTGGGCGTGATGCCGTGGACGCAGCGGTCGGCCAGCAGCCGGGAGGCGTTGGCGAGCAGCCGGATGGACTCCAGCGCGTTGCGGGCGATGACCGGCAGCATCACGTTGAGCTCGAAGGTGCCCGAGGCTCCGGCGAAGGCGATGGCCGCGTCGTTCCCGATGACCTGCGCGGCGACCATGCACACGGCCTCGGGAATCACCGGGTTGACCTTGCCGGGCATGATCGACGAACCGGGCTGGAGGTCGGGCAGGTTGATCTCACCGAGTCCGGCCCGGGGGCCCGAGCCCATCCAGCGGAGGTCATTGGCGATCTTGTTGAGCGAGACCGCGACCGTGCGGAGCTGGCCGGAGAGCTCCACGATGGCGTCCCGGGCGCCCTGGGCCTCGAAGTGGTCGGGGGCCTCGGAGAACGGCAGACCGGTGGCCTCGCGGAGCTTCCCGATGACCTGGGAGGCGAAGCCGGGCGGGGTGTTGATGCCGGTGCCGACGGCCGTGCCGCCCAGCGGGAGCTGGGCGAGGTGGGGGATCGCGCTGCGCACCCGGGCGATGGCGTTGTCGATCTGGGTGGCGTAGCCGCCGAACTCCTGGCCGAGCGTGACCGGGGTGGCGTCCATCAGGTGGGTCCTGCCGGCCTTGACCACCTGGTCGAACTCGAACGACTTCTCCCGCAGCGCGGTGGCCAGGTGCCTCAGGGACGGGATGAGGTGGTAGGTCACCTCGGTCGTGGCGGCGACGTGGATGGAGGTGGGGAAGACGTCGTTGGACGACTGCGAGGCGTTGACGTGGTCGTTGGGGTGGACGGCGCGGCCCAGCCGCTGCTCGGCGAGGGTGGCGATCACCTCGTTGGCGTTCATGTTGGAGGAGGTGCCGGAGCCGGTCTGGAAGAGGTCGATGGGGAACTCGCCGTCCCACTCGTTCTCCGCGACGTCGGTGGCGGCCTCGGCGATGGCCTGGGCCAGCTCCTTGTCCAGGACGCCCAGGCCGGCGTTGACCTCGGCGGCGATCGCCTTGATCAGGCCGAGCGCGGCGATGTGCGGGCTCTCCAGCCCCCGCCCGGAGATGGGGAAGTTCTCCACCGCCCGCTGGGTCTGCGCCCGCCACTTCGCATCCGCCGGGACCCGTACGTCACCCATCGAGTCGTGCTCGATCCGATACTCGCTCATGGTTCCAGTCTGCGTCCTGCGGGATAAAGCGGAAATTTAATTTGAGTGGTGCTCATCTCTCGCCGGGGAAACCGACGGGGAGGCGCCGTCCCGGACGGGGGTGTCCTGGGTGGCGGCGGCCTGGACGGCCGCCGGCGCGGCGGCCGCCGGATACGGTACGGCGGGCGCCGCCCCGCTCCTGCCCTTGTTCGCGAAGACCGCCACCGCCACGATCACGATCACCACCAGGGCGACGGCCGCCACCCCCATGAGGACGATCAGACCGACCCGGGTTTTGGCGGGTGTGGTCGTCTGCTCTCCCTTGCCGCCCTGTCCCGCGATCGCGAACAGCTCGGTCCCCAGCCCGTGTCCCCGGTCGGACGCCCCCGGGCCGGGCCGCTGCGGCTGGTCTCCGCCGGGTGCTCCCGGTCCGGGCTGCCAGGGGCGGCCTCCCGCGGGCGTTCCCGGTCCGGGCTGCGGATGGCCCGCGCCGGGTGCTCCCGGCCCCGGCTGCCAGGGGTGACCTCCCGCGGGTGCTCCCGATCCGGGCTGCCAGGGAGGGCCTCCCGCGGGCGTTCCCGGATGGCCCGCGCCGGGTCCTCCCGGCCCCGGCTGCCGCCGGGAACCCGGCGGCGCGGGGTCCGCGTGACCGGGCAGCCACCCATGGTCCGTCGGATGGTCGTCCGATGAGACTCCCGGACGCGGTCCCGGGGAGGACCCGGGCCCCCAGGCCACCGGCGTCCCCGGCACGGGGTTGTCCCGCTGTGACGGGCCGGGCGGATCCTGCGGTCCCGGGGCGGGGGGCGGGGGCGGTTCCGCGGCGGC
>NZ_NGFP01000177.1 GCF_002149035.1 Streptosporangium minutum | reverse complement strand
GAGCACGGCGGGGGTCAGGACGTTGCGGGGGCCTCGGCCAGCGCGTCGATCTCGGCGAGGATCTCCCGCCTGCCCGCCGCGTCCAGGCAGGAGGCGTTGACGGCGTTGCGGGCCAGTCCCGCCAGCGCCCGCCGGTCCAGGCCGAAGACGTCGGCGGCGATCCGGTACTCGTCGCTGAGGGTGGTGGCGAACATGGGCGGGTCGTCGCTGTTCAGGGTGACGAACAGGCCCTCCTCCAGCATGCGCGGGAGGGGGTGTTCGCTGATGTGGGCGACCTGGCCGGTGCAGACGTTGGAGGTGGGGCAGACCTCCAGGGGGATCTGGGTGTCGCGGAGGTGGGCGACCAGCCGGGGGTCGTCCAGGCAGGCGATGCCGTGGCCGATCCGTTCGGCGCCCAGGCCGTCGAGTGCCTCCCAGATGGTCTCCGGGCCGCTCATCTCACCCGCGTGCGGGAGGCTGCGCAGCCCGGCGGCGGTGGCGGCGCGGAAGGCGTCCCTGAAGGCGTCCCGGTGGTGCGGGCGTTCCTGCTCGATACCGCCCATGCCGAAACCTACCAATGCCTGGGGAGGTTCTTGCAGGGCGTGGTCCAGGGTCATCCGGGCCGCCTCGGCTCCGTACTCGCCGGGGATGTCGAAGATGTAGCCGACCCGGACGCCGTGCTCGTCGGCGGAGCGCCGGGCGGCCAGGTCGAGCGCCTCGGTGACCTCGCGCATGGGCATGCCGACGACGTGGTGGGCGTAGGGGGTGACCGTCAGCTCGACGTAGCGCGCGTTCTGCGACGCCAGGTCCCGGGTCAGGCCCAGCACCAGCGTCGCCACGTCCTCGGGGGTGCGGACCAGGGCGTTGACCGCCCCGTAGACCTCGGCGAAGTGCGGGAAGTCGCGGAAGGCGTAGAAGTCGCGCAGCTCCTCCTCGGTGACGGGCACCCGGCTACCGGGGTGGCGCCGGGAGAGCTCCAGCACGGTGGGGACGGAGGCGGAGCCGATCAGGTGGACATGGAGTTCGACCTTGGGGAGCGCGTCGATGAAGGCGTCGATCGTCATGCGGCGACCTTACGCACGCCATGGCGGCGCAGGGTAGATAAAGGCATTAATCTCACATGTAAATGTGAGAATTACCCTGACCGCCCGGCCTGACAGCCGGAACGGAGGCGGAGGACGGCCGCCCGTCTGGTCAGACGGGCCGGAGCGGACGCCGGGGACGGCCGGAGCGGAGGCCGCCCGTCCCGGGGTCCCGTCCAGCGCGGGCGGGGTTGTGGATCTTCTCTCGGAACCGCTCGTTTACGAGAGCCGGGCTCAGTGTGCGCGGACGCCGTCGATGGCGATCGCCAGCAGGCGGTCGGCCTCGGCGGGGCCGTCGGGCTCCTGCTCGGTGGCCAGGGAGACCGCCCGGCCGGAGGAATGGATCGGCCGGGCGGTCTCCCTGGCCGCCGACGAGCTCACACCGGTGCAGGTCGCCGAGGCCATCGGGGCGGCGCTCGGGGTCCCGCTGCCCTACGTCCAGATCCCGATCGAGGCGATCCGGGGCCTCAGCGAGGACTTCGCCTACGCCAACCAATGGCTCAACGAGCGCGGCTACCGCGCGGACATCGCCGCCACCCGGCGGATCCACCCCGCCGCGATGGACTTCCACACCTGGCTGGAGCGCACCGGCGCCGCCCAGATCTCCGCGTTCCTGGACTCCGCGCGCACCACCGGGCAGGACGCGTGAGCGCCCGCACGCCCGGCCTCGGACGCGCCGGGATCCGGGCGGGGGACTTCGACGCCCTCCCGGCAGCCGATGTCCGCCAGGCGGCGACGCCGGACCGCCGCGAGCTGCTGCGCGGTCTCGGGCACCCGTCCCCGGACGCGCTCGAGGCCGCCCGCATGTCCACGGAGGGCGGAAAAGGATTCTGCATCACTATGCCCCTCTTACCGAGAAACCTGGCGCATAGTGGGTGCTAGGAACTCGGCACCCCCCACGGAGGCCACTCGTGTTCGAGCGCTTCACAGACCGTGCCCGCCGTGTCGTGGTTCTGGCCCAGGAGGAGGCCCGGCGGCTCGGCCACAACCACATCGGCACCGAGCACCTCCTGCTCGGCCTGCTCACGGAGGAGGACGGCGTCGCCGGCCGCGCACTGCGGGCGTCGGGCATCGGGCATCGGCAGGTGCGCAGCGACGTCGAGGAGATCATCGGCCAGGGCGGCGAGATCCCGCCCAGCCACATCCCGTTCACCCCGCGCGCCAAGAAGGTGCTGGAACTGTCCCTGCGGGAGGCCCTCAACCTGCACCACAACTACATCGGCACCGAGCACATCCTGCTCGGCCTGATCCGCGAGGGTGAGGGCGTGGCGGCCCAGGCGCTCACCAAGCAGGGCGCCCGGCTGGAGGCCGTACGCGCCCAGGTGATCACGCTCATCGGGCCGCGCGGCTCCGACCGGCCCCTGACCACGGAGGAGGGCTTCTACGGTCTCGGGCCCTCGACCGGCGCGAAGCTGGAGCGGATCCAGGAGAGCCTGGACCGGATCGAGCGCCGGCTGGACGCCATGGGCGCGCCTCCGGACCCGGGCCCGCGCGACGGGTAGGGCCCCCGGACGCGGACCGGCGTCCTGGACGCGGACCGGCGGATCACCCCCGCGATCGGCACGTCACCCCGGGACCCGGTGGATCTTCCCCGGACCGGCGGGACACCCCGGGGAAGCGCCGGGGAGTCTCCCGGGGCGGGCCGTCGCAGCGACCCGCCCCGGAACGCGGCCTCTCCGGTCCGGGTCCCTGAGTGATCTCGAACCGGTCGGGCCTGGTGATGGGTTCAACTCGGGGATGCCGTCGCCATCACGCCCACGGCCAGCCTGGCTTCCACCACGCCGGGGTCCTCGGTGTAGCTCATGGTCGCCCCGAGCGAGACCAGGAGCCTGCGCATGCGCACGTTGTCGGACAGGAGGGTGGCCTTGACCTCGGCGAAGCCCAGGTCGCGGGCCTCCCCGACGATCATCCTGGCCAGCGCCGCGCCCAGCCCCCTGCCCTGCCAGCGGTCCTCGACCAGGAAGGCCATCTCGGCGATGCCTGGATCGGGAGTGAACATCAGGTTGGCCAGCGCGACCACCTGGCCGTCGTGCCCGGCGACCAGCGAGTGACCGCGGGTGCGGTCGCAGAGCCGGTCGAAGACGCGGGGCGGCAGCACGGGCATGGAGGTGAAGTAGCGGAACCGGCGCGCCTCGGGCGAGCAGCGGTCGTGCAGGTCGCGGACCGCCTCGCGGTAGAGCGGCGTGAGCGGGCGGACCTGGGTCTCGCTGCCGTCGGAGAGCTTGACGGCCCGCTCGGTCCCCGCCGGCTGGTGGGGCAGGGGCTGCGCCATCCGTACGAAGGAGGCGGCACGGGCGGCCTCGGTCAGGGTGAAGGGCAGATCCGCCCGGCGCACCCGGATGGCGCGGCGCGGGGCCACCGGCACGGTCAGCAGCGTCGGGTCGGGCAGGTCGCTCATGTCTGAACCGTAGACCCAGCGGGAGTCGTCGGCGCGCAGCAGCTCCCCCAGCAGCTCGGGCAGGCGCCAGGGCATCGCGCGCAGGCGGGAGGCGAGCAGGAGGGCACGGGTGGGCTCGTCGGTGAGCTGGTGGGCGGTGGCGGCGACGACCCTGACCCGGCGTCCGCCGGCCGCCTCCAGCGCCTCGCGGACGACCTCGGGACCGGCGGGGATCTCCGCCACGAACTCGTCCACGGTGCCGTCCGCGTCGGACTGGACGCTCATGCCCAGGATGTTGCCGCCCTTCTCCGCGAGCGCGGCCGCCAGCGAGGCCAGCCGTCCCGGCCGCTCGTCCACCGTCGTGCGAATCCTTAGAAACCCCATCAGAACGCTCCCTCCGTCGAGCACAGCCTGACGGAGTCCTGTTACAGGACTGCTACATAGGAGTGAGCCCGCCGTTACGCCGGAGAAGATCACTCATGACGCGGTTCTACAACGGTTTCCGTCGGAAGGTGCGCTCCAATTGACGGATATAGCAGGATATGAGGCCATGAGCACGCGTGTTCCCCTGGCTGGGGACTTCGTCAATGGAGATGTCTCCTTCTGGTACCGCTCCCTCGGCATCCCCACGGCCGGCGAGCCCCTCGCCGGCGACCGCGACGCCGACGTGGTGATCGTCGGCGCCGGTTACACCGGCCTGTGGACCGCCTACTACCTGAAGAAGGCCAGCCCGAGCCTGCGGGTCGTGGTGCTGGAGAAGGAGTTCGCCGGGTACGGCGCGTCCGGGCGCAACGGCGGCTGGCTGGTGGGTGAGCTGGCGGGCACCCCCGAGCGCTACGCGCGGACCCACGGCGTGGACGCGGCCAAGCGGCTCCAGCGGATCATGTTCGACACGATCGACGAGGTCATCGCGGTCGCCGGGGACGAGGGCATCGACGCCGACATCGTCAAGGGCGGCGTCACCACGGTCGCCACCAACGCCGCCCAGGACCGGCGGCTGCACCAGCTGCTCGCCCACGAGCGCCACTGGGGCTGGACCGAGGAGGACGTCCGGCTGCTGGACGCGGCCGAGCGGGAGAGCCGGCTGAGGGTCGACGGGGCGGTCAACGCGATCTGGAGCCCGCACTGCGCCCGGATCCAGCCCGCCAAGCTGGTCCGCGGCCTGGCACGGACCGTGCGTGACCTGGGGGTGGAGATCTTCGAGCGCACCCCCGTCACCGAGATCGTCCCGCGCGAGGCCCGCACGCCGTACGGCACGGTCCGCGCCGACTACGTCATCCGCGCCACCGAGGGCTTCACCTCCGAGCTGAAGCAGTACCACCGGGCCTGGCTGCCGATGAACAGCTCGATGATCGTCACCGAGCCGCTGGGCGACCTGTGGGACGCGATCGGCTGGGAGGGCTGCGAGCTGCTCGGCGACATGGCGCACTATTACATGTACGCCCAGCGCACCGCGGACGGCCGCATCGCGTTCGGCGGCCGCGGCAAGCCCTACCTGTACGGCTCCCGCGTGGACGACAGGGGCCACACCCACGAGTGGACCGTCGAGGCGCTGTGGGAGCTGCTGACCGGCATGTTCCCCGCGCTAAGGGCCTCCAGGGTGGCGCACGCCTGGTCCGGGGTGCTGGGCGTGCCCCGCGACTGGTGCGCCACCGTGCACGTCGACCCGGTCACCGGGGTCGGCTGGGCGGGCGGCTACACCGGGCACGGGGTGACCACCGCCAACCTGGCCGGCCGTACCCTGCGCGACCTGATCCTGCGCGAGGACACGGAGCTGACCACGCTGCCCTGGGTGGACCGCAAGGTGCGAGGCTGGGAGGTGGAACCGCTGCGATGGATCGGCGTGCACACCATGTACGACCTGTACCGGCGGGCCGACGCGAGGGAGAAGGCCGGGCTCGGCCGCACCTCCGTCCTGGCACGCGTCGCCGACACCATCACCGGACGCTGAGGAGAGCGCCATGACCTGCCCGGCCGACACCTCTATGGTGACCGAGTGAGCGACATCCTGTTCCGGGGCGGGCGGGCCTTCCTCGCCGCCGACGCCTTCGCCGAGGCGGTGCTGGTCCGCGACGGCCGGATCGCCGCCGTGGGCGCCGACTCCGACGTCGTACGGCGGGCGGCCCCCGGCCACGAGACCGTCGACCTGGACGGCGGCCTGCTGACCCCCGGCTTCACCGACTCCCACATCCACCCGGTCCAGGCCGGTCTGGAACGGGCCAAGTGCGACCTGGCCGAGGTCTACGGCCTGCCGGAGTATCTGGAGCGGATCGGCGCCTACGCCCGGGCGCACCCGGGCCACGAGTGGATCGACGGCGGCGGCTGGGACATGGCCGCCTTCCCCGGCGGTCTCCCGCACCGCTCCCAGCTCGACTCCGTCGACCGCCCGGTCTACCTGATCCAGCGCGACCACCACGCCGCCTGGGTCAACACCCGGGCGCTGGAGCTCGCCGGGATCACCCGCGACACCCCCGACCCCGCCGACGGCCGGATCGAGCGCGACGCGGACGGCACGCCGAGCGGCGTGCTGCACGAGGGCGCGATGGACCTGGTGGGCCTGCTCACCCCGCGTCCCACGGCGCGGGACCTGTCCGACGCGCTGGTGGAGGCCCAGGCCCATCTGTTCTCCCAGGGCATCACCGGCTGGCAGGACGCCATCGTCGGCTCCTACGCGGGCTCCGACGACCAGCTGCCCACCTACATCGCGGCGGCGGCCTCCGGACGGCTGAAGGCCCGGGTCGTGGGCGCGCTCTGGTGGGACCGCACGCGCGGCGCCGAGCAGATCCCCGAGCTCATGGAGCGCCGCGAGGCCGCCGAGGGCCTTGAGCGGTTCCGCGCCACCTCGGTGAAGATCATGCAGGACGGCATCGCCGAGAACTTCACCGCCGCGGTGATCGAGCCCTACTGCCGCTGCGGCGGCACCGGCCTGTCCTACGTGGATCCCGCCCTGCTGAAGGAGTACGTCGCCGAGCTGGACCGGCACGGCTTCCAGGTGCACTTCCACGCGATCGGCGAGCGTGCCGTCCGCGAGGCGCTGGACAGCTTCGAGGGGACCGACCCGGCCAACCGGCACCACATCGCGCACCTGCAGATCATCGAGCCGTCCGACGTGCCGCGTTTCGCCGCGCTCGGCGTGACGGCCAACCTGCAGCCGCTGTGGGCCACCCACCACGCCCAGATGGACGAGCTGACGATCCCGTTCCTGGGCGACGAGCGCTCGGCCTGGCAGTACCCGTTCGCCGACCTGCTGCGGGCGGGCACCCGGTTCTGCGCGGGCAGCGACTGGCCGGTCTCCATCGCCGACCCGATCCAGGGCATGCACGTGGCGGTCAACCGCACCGAGCCGGGCGGCTCGGTCCACGCGGACTACCCGACGGCGCAGACCCCGTTCCTGCCCGGCCAGAGCCTGGACCTGGCCACGGCGCTGACCGCCTACACCGCGGGCTCGGCGTGGATCAACCACGACGACGACGCCGGCACGATCACCCCGGGCAACCGCGCCGACCTGGTCGTCCTGGACCGCGATCCGTTCGCCGAGCCCGCCTCCGACATCTGGCGGACCCAGGTCGCGATGACGTTCGTCGGCGGGGAGCTCGTCTACCGCCGCTGACCTTTCCCACAAGAGAGGCGGCCGAGGCCGGCTCCGACCACTGCCACCGGCACCGTCGGACCGGTCCTCGCGATCACCGGTCCTCTGCTCGCGGCGTTCTTCGATGCCGTTCACCGGCAGCTTGGCGGTTCGCCAGTGGTGTGGGACGACCTCGGCACCCGTACCTCGCCCGCCAAGGAGCCCCGTGCTCCTCGCCGCCGGTGAGTGATCACCATTTTGTAGCGATCCCTCAAATCCGCCGTGAGAGATGTGGCTTTTTTTCATTGCCCGGGAAAGAAGCCGGACCCGATGCGAAATGGAACGATCAAATGCTTATGGTGTGATCCACATCACATCCACCCCCGTCTTGCCGTGCCGGGTTTGGGATGACACGATTCCCGGAAATTAGTCGATGCGATGGAGGACAATCCATGAAGGTTCGAGCCGGCCTGTCGCTGCTGTTCGCAGCCCTTCTCGCAATTGTTGTGGCAAATCCCGCCGCCGCCGACAGAAGCGAGAGCGAGGTGTGGGCGAGGCTCCTGTTCACTCCCGCCAGCGCCGACAGAATCTACTGCGACGCCTATACCGAAGTGAGAGCTTCCGATGGCTATGTCCGCGGCGTTTTCAGGAGCTGGAATCTCGGTAGCAGCGCTCAGGTATGTGAGGGCTGGCTGGAGCGCAAGCGCTACAACAGCGACGGCAGCCTCCAGTACAACTGGACTCGCGTGAGCGACATCAACCGGATAATCTCCGAAACCAAGTGGAGCGGGTATCACTGGAACGGCACAGACGCAGGATCTCGCGTTTGCATCAAGAATTATGCCAGCGGAGAAAAGGCCTGCTCGTACGGCGTCTGGTGACAGGTGCCCGTTCTCCGGCATCGCCAAAATGCAAGGAAATCCCTCATGTTTCGAGTGGGCACTCTCGGGGTCGCCGTGACAAAGTGATCACTTACTGTCAGCGAGAGGTACGGCGAGGCGCTCGGCTGGAGTTTCCCGGTCGAGCGTCTTTCGTATTCCGAAGTTCAGTTCGACGGCTGACCGCTCACGGTCGTGGACCGACAGTGCCCCGGCGGGCTTTCGATGCCGGAAAGGATCCGAAAACCTAGGAGCGTGCTCGGGGAGGGCCGGTTGGCCGGCTGGTCGAGGACGTACTGCTGCCGGCCTGCGGCGGAGCCACCGCCACCGAGCGGGTCAAGCGTCCCACCCGGAACTCCACGATCGCCGCTCCATCCGCCCACCGCGACTTCTCGTGATCGCCAGAAAGGGCGCCACGGGCGAGCCTCCGCATGAAAGCGCAGGTCAACGGGTTACGTTGGGATGAGACGCGACAACGTGGGACATCGGCGGCCGGAGCAGGCCGCACGGTGGAGTCGCCTGGAGGATCCATGAACTTCGCGGTGAGCGTCCTGTTTCGCGCCATACCTTTGGTGTTCGGGGCGGTCTGTCTTGCCTACGGCCTCTACATCAACAGCGGCGGCGCGGACGCCAACCACTTCGTCGCAGGTCATGTGAACATCGCGCTGACCGCGATCTGCTACGCGCTCTTCACCACCGCCGCGACGATCATCCGCCAGCTGATCCACCGTTACAGCCTGTTCTGGCGTATCGCGCTGCCGCTGTCGGGCTACCTCGTCGCACTCGTCACCATCGGCTGGGGTGTCGCCATCGTGCTCCGGGGCGACGCCGCCGAGTTCGTCGTCGGCGGCCACGTCGTCCTCGGCGTCGGCCTCATCGCCGTCTGCGTCAGTACGGTGGCCACGGCCTCCACGGCCTTCGCCCTCATCCCGGTCAACGCCGCCGGCAGCCCGGAGGACGGCCCCCCGGAGGGCGCCTACCTGCGGGAGGTGGGCCTGGTGCTGGTGGCGATCCCGATAATCTGCGCCATCGTGGGGTTCGTCCTCGCCTTCGTCCTCTTCGCCCGGGGAGGAAGCGCCGGCTACATCGCCGGACACGTCGTCTTCGGGCTGGCGGCGATCTGCGCCAGCCTGACCGCCCTGGTGGCGAGCATCGTCCGCCAGGTCCGCAACACCTTCGGCGAAGCCGAGCGGTACCGGTGGAGCTGGCTGGTCATCGCCATGGGGACGATCAACCTCGTGCTGGGCCTGTACGTCCTGCTGGGCTCCGACAGGCCCTACCGCATCGCGCCCGGCTTCATCCTGATCGGCCTCGCGCTGGTCTGCTTCAGCATCCTGTCCAAGGCGCTCCTGCTGGCCCTGGTGTGGCGCCGTTCCTTCCCGCTCGCCAACCGTATCCCCATCCTGCCGATCGTCACCGCGCTGACCTGCCTGTTCTTCTCCGCCTTCCTGTTCGAGGCCGCCGTCACCGATCCGCAGTTCTTCATCCCCGCGCGGGTGATGGTGGGACTGGGCGCGGTGTGCTTCACCCTCTTCTCCATCGTCTCGATCCTTGAGGCCGGGACGTCCGGCTGACCGGGCTCTCCGCGTTCACCGCGTTCACCGCGCCACGGGGCACCGGCCGTGGCAACGGCGTCCCGTACGGCGAAGCCGGCTTCCGCCTCACCCGCCGCCGTCCGGGAACCCACGGGGGCGCGCCGCCGGAGCGGCGGCCCGCCCGGCGGGATCCCGTCTCAGAAGCGGTCCGGGTTCAGAAGCGGTCCGGGTTCAGAAGCGGTCCGGGGCTCAGAAGCGGTCCGGGGCTCAGAAGCGGTCCGGGGCTCAGAAGTAGTTCGGGGTGAGGTCGGTGGTCGGCCACGTGGTCACGGCGCCCGCCGCCTTGCCGAGCAGCGGGTCGATCGAGTCGAAGTCGGGCGTGCCCTCCTCCTCGCGGCGATTGAACACGGCGCAGTAGCTGACGCCGTTCTGTATCCGGGCCAGGAAGCTGAACGTGCCGGGCATCGAGCCGTTGTGCCAGGTGTTGAGCCCGCTGCCGTTCGAGCGCACCCACCAGCCGCCGCCGTACCACGCCCCGCCCGCGTTGACCCCGGTCTCGGGCTTGGCGAAGATCTTGGCGATCGAGGCCGCGTTGAGCACGGGGCCGGCGGCGTCGAAGATCATGGCGAACTTCACCAGGTCGACGGCGGAGGCCAGCCAGCCGCCGTTGGCGTCCTGGTTGGGCATGTTGAAGCCCCCGTAGGGGTACGGCACGACGGCGCCGGAGGTGTCCACCACCGACTTGGCGGTGTACTTCGAGGCGTAGCCCACCTCACTGGCGGGAGACTCCGCCCGGAGGCTGCGGCCCAGCCGCATCCGGGTGATGCCCACGGGCGCCAGGAGCTTCTGCTTGACGTAGGACTCGTAGCTCATGCCGGAGACCTTCTCGATGATCCGGCCGAGCAGCATGTAGCCGTAGTTGCTGTAGACCATCTTCGAGCCGGGGTCGAAGTCCAGTGGCCGCGCGGTGGCGTAGCGGATGATGTCGGCGTGGCCGATCGGCAGCGGGACGTCCAGCGTGGCGGAGATCGTGTGGTCGATCCAGAGCTGGTCCTTGGACGCGGCGCGGTCCCAGCCGCCCAGGTGCTGCATCAGGCGGAGCACGGTCACCTGCTCCAGCCGGGGGTCGGCCTCGGCCGACAGGCCCAGCACCGTGGTGACCGGCGCGGACAGGCTGAGCTTGCCGTCCTGGACCAGCCGCATGATCGCCGCCGAGGTGATGTGCTTGCTCAGGCTCGCGACCCGGAACAGCGAGGTCGGCTGCACGCGCATGTAGCGGATTGCCCCCCTCTGCAGACCGGTGCCCGAGGCGCCGGGGACGGTGTAGGTGCCGTAGCCGCGCGCCAGCAGGATCTTGCCCTTCCGCGCCACCGTGAGCTGCGCGCAGCTGATCTG
Organism: Streptosporangium minutum; assembly: GCF_002149035.1. Classification (GTDB taxonomy): domain Bacteria; phylum Actinomycetota; class Actinomycetes; order Streptosporangiales; family Streptosporangiaceae; genus Streptosporangium; species Streptosporangium minutum. The sequence continues at coordinate 8,684 of NZ_NGFP01000177.1, read as the reverse complement.
GCGCTCGGTGACGTACTTCTTCACCGCGGCGTCGAAGCCCGCCAGCGCCGCGGGGACGACCCCGCTGACGATCGGAACCGCGGCCGCCCGCGCGGGGCTCGCGCCCAGTGCCAGGGCGGGAACGACTCCGGCGCCCGCCTGCAGAAGGCGGCGGCGGGTCAAGCCGGTCATACTGGTTGTCACTTTGGGCCCCCAAGTCACAAACACATCAGGAAGATCCGTATATTACGGACCTTCCTGATATGCCGCACCAGCCCGCCCGCTTCGGAACAGCCGGCACGGGTAGGCACGGGATATGGGGGACATCGTCATCAGACGGGTGTACGACGCGGAGCCCGCCGAGGGGGCGGTCTTCCTCGTGGACGGGATGTGGCCGCGCGGCGTCCGCAAGGAGGACCTCAAGCTGGACGGGTGGGTCCGCGACGTCGCCCCCTCGCCGGATCTGCGCCGCTGGTTCGGCCATCGCCCGGAGCGTTTCGAGGAGTTCCGCCGCCGCTACCACCAGGAGCTGGACCGCGCCCCGGACGCCCTGCGCCCGCTGCTGGAGGCCGCCCGCAAGGGGCACCTCACGCTTCTCTATGCGGCCAAGGACACCGAGCACAACAACGCCGTGGCGCTGCGGGACTACCTGCGCGACCGGCTCACGACGGCCACCTGAGTCCCGCCCCGCCCCGGGCCGCCGGGCCGCGGCCGGTCACGGCGCCTCCCCTGCGATTTCGGCGAAACGGCGTTCGAGGGCGGCGAGCCGGTCGGGGATGGGGCGGCTGTGCAGGATCTCGGCGACCCGGTCGGCTTCGTCGTGCTCCATGGTGATGCACTGCAGTGGCACGTCGAGGTCGGCGGGATCGTAGATGAGGAGCCGGCGGCGGTCGGCGTCGTCCACCAGCACGCCGAAGCGCTGTCCTCCCCGGGTCACGCAGTGGTGCACGACGCCGGTGCCGGGCACGGTGGTGCGGGTGATGTCCACTTCGCGGACTCCTCCGTTCGTGGGGGCTCGGTGAATCGGGAACACGGGCCGTGACCGCTCGGCGGCGACCACGGCCGTCACGTCTCTCCTGCGCGCGGCGCCTGTCGCCCCAGTCTGGCGGTGGCGGCGCCCCCGCCGCCATCAGGTCCAGCACCCATTCAGGGAGGGGTAGGACCTGTAGGCGGGACACGGTGATGGGAGGCCGCCCCCATGGACAACCGCACTCCACGACGACGAGGCTGGTGAGATGAGCGACCACCCCGACCGGCAGAGCGACGGACCGCGGGCCGCGCCACGCGCGCGGACCCCCGCGCGAGCGCTGTTCCGGCGGCTGTTCGTGATCAACGGGCTGGTGTTCACGGTCGGGACGCTCGTGCTCGCGCTCTCCCCGGCCACGGTGTCCTCACCGGTTCTGCTGGCCGAGGTACCGGTCCTGACGGTCGGGCTGGCGCTGATCGTCGCCGCGAACGCGCTGCTGCTGCGCGCCAGCCTGGCGCCGCTCGACGCGCTCGCCGCGCTGATGCAACGTGTCGACCTGCTGCGGAGCGGCGACCGGCTCACCGACAGCGGCAACGGTGATCTCACGCACCTCATCGACACCTTCAACGCGATGCTGGATCGGCTCGAGGCGGAGCGCAGCGCGAGCAGCGCGCACGCCCTGGCCGCCCAGGAAGGCGAGCGGCAGCGCATCGCGCGCGAGCTGCACGACGAGATCGGACAGAGCCTCACCGTGGTGCTCCTCGGCCTGAGGCGCGCGGCCGACCGGGCACCCGACGACCTCCGCGAGGAGCTGCACACCGTCCAGGAGACGGTCCGCTCCAGCCTCGACGAGGTACGGCAGGTCGCCCGCCGGTTGCGCCCCGGCGTCCTGGAGGATCTCGGGCTGCAGAGCGCGCTGAGCGCCCTGAGCAGCGACTTCTCAGCGGTCAGCGGGGTGCCGGTCACCCGCAGGGTCGATCCCGGTCTGCCGGCCCTGAGCGGGGACGTCGAGCTCGTCCTCTACCGGATCGCCCAGGAGAGCCTCACGAACGTGGCCAGGCACGCCCGCGCCACCCGTGTGGAGCTGTCGCTGACCGCGCAAGCCGGCGACCTGACACTGCGCATCACCGACGACGGGCGGGGTGGTGCGCTCCAGGAGGGGGCCGGCATCCGCGGCATGCGCGAGCGGGCCCTGCTCATCGGCGCCCGCCTGACCCTCGCCTCCGCGCCCGGCGGCGGCACCGACGTACGCCTGGTCATACCCGACGCGGCGGAACGGAGCTGAACCCCGTGGACACGCCCAAGACACGGATCCTGCTGGCCGACGACCACGCCCTGGTCCGCCACGGACTCCGGCTGATCCTCGACGCCGAACCCGATCTCATGGTCGTCGCGGAGGCGGCCGACGGCGCCGAGGCCGTCGAGGCCGCCTCCGCCGGTGACGTCGACCTGGCCGTCCTGGACATCGCGATGCCGCGCATGACCGGCATCCAGGCGGCCCGGGAGATCTCCCGGCGCTTCCCGGGCATCCGCATCCTGATCCTGTCCATGTACGACAACGAGCAGTACTTCTTCGAGTCGCTCAAGGCGGGCGCCTCGGGCTACGTGCTCAAGTCGGTCGCCGACCGTGACCTCCTGGAGGCCTGCCGGGCGGCGATGCGGGGCGAACCCTTCCTCTACCCCGGCGCGATCACCGCGCTCATCCGCGACTACCTGCAGCGCGTCCGGCGGGGCGAGCGCGTGCCCGAGAGCATCCTGACGCCCCGCGAGGAGGAGATCGTCAAGCTGATCGCCGAGGGCAACTCCGCCAAGGAGATCGCCGAGACACTGGTCATCAGCGTGAAGACCGTCGATCGGCACCGCGCGAACATCCTGCAGAAGCTCGGCATGCGCGACCGGCTCGATCTGACCCGCTACGCCATCCGCGCCGGCCTCGTCGAACCGTGAAACCGGGCGCGGCCGTGTCCCACCGCCGCCGGAGCCGCCCCCCGGCTCGGGGGCGACCGCACGGCGGACGCGGGCCGGTCCGGCCGGGGGCGGCGGATCACCTGGATCCGGCGGCGTCCGCCTCCTGGAGGATCACCCGGGCCAGGGCGTCGGCGGCGTCGAGACGGCCGAGCGACCGGGCGGCCTTGGCCATGGTGACGCGGGCCTCCGGGTCGGCGAGCAGGATGTCGAGTTCCGCGAGGAGCTGGCCGGCCTGGGGCCCGCTTTCGAGGAGCGCCCGAGCCGCTCCCGCCTCGACCAGGTAACGGGCGTTCTGACGCTGCTCGTCCCCCGCGGACGGGATCAGGGGGATCAGGACGGACGGCTTGCCCACGGCGGTCAGCTCGGCGAGGGTGCCCGCACCGCTGCGGGAGACCACGATGTCGGCGGCGGCGAGCACGTGGGCCAGTTCGTCGCCGACGTAGGGAACCGGCTGGTAGCGTCCCGCGAGCTCGCCGGGCAGTCCCGCCGCGGTCCGGGTGAGCTGGTCGATCCAGTCGGGACCGCACTGGTGGAGCACCTGCGCACGGGTGAGCAGCGAGGGCAGGATCGCCTCGATCATGGTGTTGATCTGGCGGCTCCCCTGGGCGCCGCCGGTCACGTAGACGAGGGGCAGCTCGGGTGAGAGACGGAAGTGCCACCGGCCGGACGGGGCGTTGCCGTTCAGCAGGTGGGGCCGGACGGGGTTGCCGGTGACCACGGCCCGCTCCCGCGCCGAAGCGGGCAGGTGCTCGATCGACGAGGGGTGGGTGAGCGCGATCCGGGTGGCGAAGCGCGCCAGGATGCGGTTGGCCAGGCCGAGCGCGGTGATCTGCTCGTGCATCACGAGCGGACGTCCGAGCATCCGGGAGGCGACCCCCAGCGGCACGCACACGTACCCTCCGGTGGACAGCACCACGTCGGGGCGGTAGCGGGCGGCGACGCCGAACGCCTGCATGACCCCGACCGGGATCCGGAACATGTCGGCGAGGTTGGTGAGCAGCTCGCGCGGGCTGGGCGAGCGCCGCAGCTTGCCCGCCTTGATCGCCCGGAACGGGATGCCGTGCTCGACGGCGATGCGGGCCTCCAGGCCGGTGGCCGTGCCCACCCAGAGCACGTCGAGGTCGAGCCCGCGGGCGGCGGCCTGCTCGCGGACGGCCGCGACGGTGGTCAGCGCGGGGTAGGTGTGGCCGCCGGTCCCCCCTCCCGTGACGAGCATCCGCAGGGGGCGACGGTTTCCGGCGTTCATATACGTGCGTGTCCTTCCAGCATTGCGGTCATTCGTGCGCCCCGGCCGCGCCGAAGCGCTCGACGGCCCCGCGCACGCTACCCGGAGTCCCGAGGAAGATCCAATTCCCGGTGGGCACGACGGCCCCCGTGGACGGCTCCCGGACTCCCTTCCTGTCCCACCGGGTGGTCTCGCCGGAACATGCCGGAGGCCCCCGTGGACGGTTCCACGGGGGCCTCCGGCGTGCCGTGCCTAGTAGATCGGGCGCGAGGAGGAGCGCAGGCGCTCCAGAGCCTCGGCCAGGATCTGGGCGCCGTCCTTGTCGCTGCGACGCTCCTTCACGTAGGCGAGGTGCGTCTTGTAAGGCTCGTTACGCGGCGGCGCGGGCGGGTTGGCCTCGTCCTGACCGGCAGGGAGACCACACCGGGGGCAGTCCCAGAACTCCGGCACGGCCGCGTCGCTGGCGAAACTGGGACGCGTCTCATGCATATTCGCGCACCAGAACGGGACCCTTACACGGGGAGCCGCCTCGCCACGCTCCGCCTCCCCCATCGGGCCCGCGCCGACACGGCTGCCACGGATCGCGTTGCCACTACCCACGGATGAACTCCTCGCTCGATGGCCCCGCCGCTCGGTTGGATGCGGGGGGCTGAACCACTGTCACGCTTCGCAAAAGCCAGGTCAGGGCTTAAGGGTCAGGGCTTAAGGAGCAGGCCCAGCGCGATGATGCACACGAACCAGACAACACCGGTGATGATGGTGAGCCGGTCAAGGTTGCGCTCCACGACCGAGGAGCCTCCGAACGACGACGAGAAACCGCCACCGAACAGATCCGACAGACCACCGCCCTTGCCCTTGTGAAGCAGCACAAGCAGGATCATCAGCATGCTCGCCAGAATGAGGGCGATGGAGATTCCGATTGTCACCGTTGACCTGTTCCCTATTTACGCGCGGCCCGCGTCCGGGCGCGACCCTTGTACGACGCCTATGGCGTGACGATTCAAACTTGCTCTAAGAGGGTACGACGTGCTGTCAAGTCGTACCCTCCGAACGGCCTACTCAGACGGACATTTCGCCGAAGCGGCAGATCTTCACGAACTCGCCCGGATCCAGACTGGCGCCACCCACCAGCGCGCCGTCCACATCGGGCTGGGCCATGATGCCGGCGATGTTGTCAGATTTGACCGAGCCACCGTAAAGGATACGGACAGCGGCGGCCACCTCGCCGTCATACAGCTCGGCGAGTCGGACACGCAGTGCCGAGCAGACCTCCTGCGCGTCGGCCGGAGTGGCCACCTCGCCGGTGCCGATCGCCCAGACCGGCTCGTAGGCCAGCACGACGGATTTGGCCTGCTCCGCGGTGACCTTGCGCAGCGCCCCGTCGAGCTGCGAGACGCTGTGGGCCACCTGGCCGCCGGCCTGACGGACCGGCAGGCCCTCCCCCACGCACAGGATCGGCGTGAGCGAGTGCCGGTAGGCCGCCTGCACCTTGGCGTTGACCAGGTCGTCGTCCTCGTGGTGGTACTGCCGGCGCTCGGAGTGCCCCGCCAGGACGAAGGTGCAGCCGAGCTTGGCGAGCATCGCCCCGGAGACGTCGCCGGTGTAGGCGCCGCCGTCGTGCGGCGACAGGTCCTGCCCGCCGTACACGATCCGCAGCTTGTCGCCGTCCACCAGGGTCTGCACGCTGCGCAGATCGGTGAACGGCGGCAGAACCGCCACCTCGACCCTGTCGAAGTCCTTGTCGTTCAGTGCGAACGCCAGCTTCTGGGTGTGGGCGATGGCCTCAAGATGATTGAGGTTCATCTTCCAGTTGCCGGCCATGAGCGGTTTACGCGCCGTGGTCACCTGTCGGTCCTCGCTCCTCGCGTGCTGGCGGAATCGCCTGTCCCTGCCGTGCCTCCGTGCCGCGGGCACGTCCGGACGGCACGATGCTCACTGCGTCGGTCCACTCCTATGCCTCCAACGCGACGAGTCCGGGCAGGGTCTTGCCTTCCAGGTATTCGAGGCTGGCGCCGCCACCGGTGGAGATGTGCGAGAACCCGTCCTCGGGGAGGCCGAGCTTGCGCACGGCCGCGGCCGAGTCACCGCCGCCGACGACGGTGAAGGCCTCCGACTGGACCAACGCCTCGGCGACGGCCCGGGTTCCGCCGGAGAACGCCTCGAACTCGAAGACGCCCATCGGGCCGTTCCAGAACACGGTCCTGGCGTCGGCCAGCTTGCTCGCGAACAGCTCGCGGCTGCGCGGGCCGATGTCGAGCCCCTGCCGGTCGGCCGGGATCGCGGTGGCGTCGACCACCTCGTACTCGGCGTCCTCGGCGAACTCGGTGGCCGCCAGCACGTCTACTGGCAGGACGAGCTCCACGCCGCGCTTGGCCGCCTCGTTGAGGAAGCCGCGCACCTGGTCGAGCTGGTCCTTCTGCAGCAGTGACTGGCCCACCTCGTAGCCCTGGGCCGCCAGGAAGGTGTATGCCATGCCGCCGCCGATGAGCAGCCTGTCGACCTTGGTGAGCAGGTTGCCGATCACGCCGAGCTTGTCGGAGACCTTGGCGCCCCCCAGCACCACGGCGTACGGCCTGGCGAGGTCGTCGGTCAGCTTCTTGAGCACCTCGACCTCGGCCACGACCAGCCTGCCCGCCGCGTGCGGCAGCAGCAGCGGCACGTCGTAGACGCTGGCGTGCTTGCGGTGCACGGCGCCGAAGCCGTCGCCGACGTAGACCTCGGCCAGGACGGCCAGCTTCTCGGCGAAGGCGGCCCGCAGGGCGTCGTCCTTGGACTCCTCGCCCGGCTCGAACCTCAGGTTCTCCAGCAGGGCCACCTGGCCGTCCTGAAGGGCCTTCACGGCGCTCTGGGCCGACTCCCCGACCACGTCGATCGCGAAGACGACCTCGGCGTCCAGCAGCTCGCCCAGCCGCTTGGCCACGGGGGCCAGCGAATACTGCGGGTTGGGCTCACCCTTCGGGCGTCCCAGGTGGGCGCAGACGACGACGCGCGCGCCCTTGTCGGCGAGCTCCCTGATCGTCGGCACCGAGGCCCGGATGCGTCCGTCGTCGGTGATGACGTCCCCGTCGAGGGGGACGTTGAGGTCGGCGCGGACGAGGACGCGCCGACCCTTCACGTCGAACTCAGACAGATCCTTCATCAGAGGTCGGCGCCGACCAGCTCGATGAGGTCGCCCAGGCGGTTGGAGTAGCCCCACTCGTTGTCGTACCAGCCGACGACCTTGACCTGGTTGCCGATCACCTTGGTCAGGCCCGCGTCGAAGATGCAGGAGGACGGGTCGGTGACGATGTCGGAGGAGACGATCGGGTCCTCGGTGTAGGTCAGGTAACCCTTGAACGGCCCCTCGGCGGCGGCCTTGAACGCGGCGTTGACCTCTTCCACCGTGGTCTCACGGCCAACCTCGACGGTGAGGTCGGTGGCCGAGCCGGTGGGGATCGGCACGCGCAGCGCGAAACCGTCGAGCTTGCCCTTGAGCTCGGGCAGCACCAGGCCGATGGCCTTGGCCGCGCCGGTGGAGGTCGGCACGATGTTCAGCGCGGCGGCGCGGGCGCGGCGCAGGTCGCTGTGCGGGCCGTCCTGCAGGTTCTGGTCCTGCGTGTAGGCGTGGACCGTGGTCATCAGGCCCTTCTCGATGCCGAAGGTGTCGTTGAGGACCTTCGCCAGCGGAGCCAGGCAGTTGGTGGTGCACGAGGCGTTGGAGATGATCGTGTGGTTGGCCGGGTCGTACTTGTCGTGGTTGACGCCCATCACGATGGTGACGTCCTCGTTCTTGGCCGGAGCCGAGATGATGACCTTCTTGGCGCCGTTCTCGGCGTGCACCCGGGCCTTGTTGGCGTCGGTGAAGAAGCCGGTGGACTCCACCACGACGTCCACACCCAGGTCGCCCCAGGGCAGCTTGGCGGGGTCGCGCTCGGCGAAGGCCTTGATCGCCTTGCCGTCGACGACGATCTCGTCGGCGGTGCTCTTCACCTCGTACGGCAGACGGCCGAGGATGCTGTCGTACTTGAGCAGGTGGGCGAGCGTGGCGTTGTCGGTCAGGTCGTTGACCGCGACGATCTCGATGTCCTTGCCGCTGGCAGCGACCGCACGCCAGAAGTTGCGGCCGATGCGGCCGAATCCGTTGACGCCTACGCGGATGGTCACGGTGCCGATCTCCTCGTACGTCGGTGCGCCGGTCCACCGGACCGGCGACTTGGGGCGGGCTGAAACCTCAACCACGAACCCTATCGGACCCAAATTGGTGTAGACCACTGGCGGGGTGGGGTGTGTTCTTCCTTAACCCATGAGTAGGTATCGCACCCTTCAAGTGGACTGCCCGAATCGTCACTCCACATGCCTGCAACATCCGCAGGACCTGCTGTGACACGGGCAAATTCCCGGCGCGGGAGCGGCCCGCCCCGGGCGCCGTCCGGGCGGGCCCGTCCGTGGCGCGCGGGAGGCGACCCGGGCCCGGAGGGACGCGCGGCCCCGGACCGGAACGGAGGCCGCCCGCGACGCATATGCGAGACGCCCCGGGCCCGGGGGCGGGCGAGGAGGGAGCCGCCG
>NZ_NGFP01000176.1 GCF_002149035.1 Streptosporangium minutum | reverse complement strand
GTGGCGGTCGCGGTCGAAGAGCCTGCCGCCGATGATCCGCTCGATCCGCTGGAGCTGCGCCGAGAGGGCGGTCGCGCAGGCGGTGGCGACGGCGGCCGTGGCCAGCAGGGGGATTCGGCGCACAGAATTTCCTTTCAGGAAATGTCGTGAGATGCGCTGATCTTCGATGCCTGGCGGTAACACCCCGATCACGTGCAAGTGACAAGACGGCCCACCGGAACCGTGGGAGGGGGAGTAGTCACAGCTCAGCGGGTATCCATCACCTCGCAGTGATGGAAAGTGGGATGGGGGCATAGGCTCGTCCGGTGAGCCTGGAACTACGGCACCTGCGTGTCTTGTGTGCCATATCGGACACCGGCAGCCTGACCCGGGCCGCGCCCCTCCTGGGCACCACCCAGCCCGCCCTCTCGGCGCAGCTCCAGCGGATCGAGCGGATCATCGGCGGCAGGCTCTTCGACCGCGACCGCCACGGCGCCCGCCCCACCCCGCTCGGCGACTTCGTGCTCGCCCGGGCCCGCACCGTGCTGAGCGGCATGGACGAGCTGCTGCTCGGGGCCGCCGCCCGCCCCGCCGACGGCCCGGTACGGCTCGGCGGAGTCGACGGGCCGATCCTGGTCGGCCTGGTCGACCGGCTCGGCGACCTGCTCGGCGGCCGGGAGATCACCTCCTACGCCGATGCCGCGCCGCGGCTGCTGTGCGACCTGGTCGCGGCCCGGCGCCTGGACGCCGCCGTGGTCGTCGACTACGTGGGTCACGAGCTGCCCCCGGTCCCGCCGCTCCGCCAGGAGCAGGTCGCCGCCGAGCCCGTGTTCGTGGCGCTGGCCGGCGGCCACCCCCTCGCGGGCCGTTCCGAGCTCGACCTGGCCGACCTGGCCGGGGAGGCATGGGTGCTGTCGCCGTCCGACGGGGGCGGCTGGCCCGAGTGCTTCCGCACGGCGTGCCATCGGGCCGGATTCGTCCCGCACGCGCCGCACCAGGCCGCGGACGCCTGGACCATCAGGGAGATCGTCATCTCGGGCCGGGCCATCGCCCCCTGCCGGGCCACCTTCGCCGAGAGCGCAGGTCTGGTCATCCGCCCGCTGCGCGGCGACCCGCTGGTGATGCGGCACCTGCTGGTGTGGCATCCGCAGGGAGGGCTGGCCGCCCACGTGCCCGCCGTACGGGATCTGGCGGCGCGGGTGTTCGCCGACCACGCCCGGGAACGCCCCCGATACCGGGAGTGGCGGAGCAGGTGACGGTGCCGGTGGGCCGTCCCCGATGCCGGGTGGCGCAGCCGGTGACGCTGCCGGAGGGACGCCCCGATGCCGGGTGGCGGAGCCGGCGACGGTGCCCCGGCCGTCCGGGGTGCCGGGGTGGCGCAGCGGGTAACGTTCCCCGGGTGACTGTCCTTCTGCCCGGTGTCGCGCTCACCGACCACGTCTTCACCGTCCCCCTCGACCACGCCGACCCCGGCGGCCGGGTGATCGAGGTCTTCGCCCGCGAGGCGGTGGACCCGGCCAAACATGATCAGGACCTGCCGTGGCTGGTCTTCCTGCAGGGCGGTCCCGGCGGCAAGGCGCCGAGACCGGTGGCGGCGGACGGCTGGCTGGGGCACGCGCTGAAGACCCACCGGGTGCTCCTGCTCGACCAGCGGGGGACCGGCCGCAGCACCCCGCTCAACGCCAGGACGGTGACCGGGACCGACGCCGAGCTCGCCGCCCGTCTCCGGCACTTCCGCGCCGACGCGATCGTGGCCGACGCCGAGCTGATCCGGCGCGAGCTCTGCGGCGACCGGCCGTGGGAGACCCTCGGCCAGAGCTACGGCGGGTTCGTCACGCTGACCTACCTCTCCCGGGCCCCCGAGGGGCTCAAGGCCTGTTACGTGACCGGCGGCCTGGCCGGGCTGGACGCCACCGCCGACGACGTCTACTCCCGCACCTACCCCAGGGTCCGCGAGAAGGTGGACCGCTACTTCGCCCGCTACCCCGGCGACTCCGCCCGCCTGGACGCGATCGCCGCCCATCTGCGCCGCGAGAAGGTCGAGCTGCCGGACGGCGACGTGCTGACCGTGCGCCGCCTGCAGAGCATGGGCCTGTGCCTGGGGATGAGCGACGGCGCGGAATACCTGCACTGGGTGCTGGAGGAGGCCTGGAACGGCGAGCGGCTCTCCGACCTGTTCCTGTACGAGGTCATGATGGCCACCGGCTTCGTCGGCAACCCCCTCTACGCGGTCCTGCACGAGTCGATCTACGCCCAGGGGGGCGCCACCGCCTGGGCGGCGCACCGGCTGCTGCCCGAGGAGTTCGCCGAGGAGGCCGAGCCGCTGCTGCCCACCGGAGAGATGATCTACCCCTGGATGTTCGACGAGATCGCCGCCCTCCGCCCGTTCAGGGGCGCCGCCGAGATCCTCGCCGCCGCCTCCGACTGGCCCGCCCTCTACGACCCGGTACGGCTGGCGGCCAACCGGGTCCCGGTGGCCGCCGCCGTCTACTACGACGACATGTACGTCGACGAGGGCCTGTCCATGCGGACCGCCCGCGCGGTCGGCAACGTGCGGACCTGGGTGACCAACGAGTGGGAGCACGACGGCGTCCGCGTCTCCGGCGGGCGGGTGCTGGCCCGCCTGATGGACACGGTCAACGGCGTCCACGGCTCCTGAGAGCACGCCCGGCCGCCCCCGCCGCCGTGCACGTCCCGCCGCTCCGGCCGCCATGACGGCGGGGCGGCCGGGCCGGCGCCCGCTGGGATCGCGGGGGCGGGGAGGCCGCTGTCCGCCGGGTCCCGRAGGCGGGCGGGTCAGAGCCCGTAGGACTTCAGGGCGATGGCGCTCGCCGTCCTCCGGGCGCTTTTGGCCATCAGCCCCTTCCCCGGCAGGTACGGCAGCAGCCGGTAGTGCTGGTTGAGGAACCAGGCCATGAACCGGATCTCGGGGACCATCCACCTGCTCACGCCCTCGCCTGACTTCTGGCATCCCGTGGCGTAGTCACGCATGGCCTCCTCGTAGCGGGCGAAGCCCACGCGGTGGTTGCCCCCGGCGGACGCCAGCTCCCCGGCCAGCACGTAGGCCCCGACCATGGCCAGGCCGGTGCCCATGCCCGACAGGGGCGAGGGGCAGCAGGCGGCGTCCCCGAGCAGGACGGCCCGGCCCTGGGACCAGCGGTCCATGTGGACCTGGCTGACCGAGTCGAAGTAGAAGTCCGGCGCGTCCCACATGCTCTTCAGCAGCCGGGGAGTCTCCCAGCCGATCCCGGCGAACGCCTCGGCGAGGATCTTCTTCTGCTGCTCGCCGTCGCGGCGGTCGTAGCTCAGCGGGGGCGAGCCGAAGTAGAACATGGCCTTCGCCTCGGTGTTGTGCCGGGCGCTGTACACGGAGGTGAGCTTGCCGGGGGTGCTGTAGGCGTGCCCGCTGTACTCCAGCCCGAGGTGGTTGGCGGTGGTGAAGATCGCGCAGTACAGGCCCAGCTCCTTCACGTACCGCGACTCCGGCCCGAACGCGAGCGAGCGCACGTTCGAGTGCAGCCCGTCGGCCCCCACCACCAGGTCGAACCTGCGCGGCGCCCCGCGCTCGAAGGTGACGGTCACGCCGTCGGCGTCCTCGGTCATGGAGGCGATGGAGTCGCCGAAGACGTACTCGGTGTGCTCCCTGGTCGCCTCGTGGAGGATGCGGGCCAGGTCGCCGCGGAGGATCTCGACGTCACCGGCGAAGAGGTCGGCGGGCATGCTCGCCAGCTTCCTGCCGGCGCTGTCGACGTAGGACATCGCGCCCATGCGCGTCCGCGCGCGCCGGACGTCGGCCAGGATGCCCATCCGCTCCAGCACGGTGAGGTGCGCCTCGCCGCGGAAGTCGACGGCGTAACCGCCGTCGCGCAGCGTGGGCGCCCGCTCCACCACGGTGGGGTTGAAGCCGTGGCGGCGCAGCCAGTAGGCCAGCGCCGGGCCGGCGACACTGGCCCCGGAGATCAGGATGTCCTTGTTCTTCGGCTCCGTGAGCCGCGATGTGGTGGTCATGTCGGCGAGCATGTCCGAGGGCCCTCACCGGAGGCTCACCGGCGCTCACCGGCCCTCACCGAAAGCTCACCGGAGCTCGCCGCGGGGGCCGGCGCTCGCCGCGAGCGCCGGCGCCTCCTTCGCGTCCTCACCGCGAGCGCCGGCGCCTCCTTCGCGTTCTCGCCGCGAGCGCCGGGGCTCACTGCGGGGAGGGAGCGCGGGATTCCACGGGCCGCTCAGGGACGCCGGACCATCTCGTAGCCGGCGACGGCGTTGATCGGCGACGCCTGGATGACGGCCTCGGGCACACCGGCCAGGCGGAGCGCGTCCTCCTGGGACAGCCCCGCGCCCCGGCGGTGGGCGGCCTCGTACGGCTCCTCGCCCAGGGCCGCCCGCGCGGTGGCGGCCGTCCGGGAGACCTCGGGATCGTCCTCGGTGAGGGTCCCCCGCAGGCCGGCGGCCGCGCCGAGCAGCAGGGCCGCGGCCGGCGCGTCGCCCTCCAGCAGCGCGAGCCCCGCCAGGGCCTCGACCGCGCGGACGCTCTCGACGATCGATCCCGCCGCCGTCGCGACCTCGACGGCCTGCCGGTGCAGGGAACGGGCTCCGTCCAGGTCGCCGGCGGCCTCGGCGACCTTGCCGAGGCCGAAGAGGGTGGCCGTCCGGTTGCCCGCGCTCTTCACCCAGTGCGTCTCGAACCGTTCCATCGCCTGCTCGTACAGCCGGCGCGCCCCGGCCGGGTCGCCCTCCAACCGCGCGATGTCGCCGAGGCCGCGCAGCGCCCCGGCCAGGTAGGTGGGACTGCCCGCGTGGCGCGCAATCTCGGCCGCCCGCTCGTAGTCGGCGCGCGCCTCCGCGAGACCGGCACCCGCCGCGTCCGGTCCGTCCCGCCCGGCCAGTGCGGTGCGGACGCGGTGGTCGCCCCGGTTGCAGAGCAGGTCGGGGAGGTCCTCGACCGCGCCCAGCTGCTCGGTGAGGGCGAGGGCCTCGTCGATCAGGGCGATCGCCTTCGAGGGGTCGCCGTACAGGCCCGCCAGGCCGGCCAGCGCGTCCAGGGCCAGCGACGTCCCCCACCGGTCGCCGAGCGAGCGGAACGCGTCGGCGGCCGAGGCGAACTCGTGCTCGGCCTGCGCCAGGTCCCCGGCGGCGAGCTGCGGGTATCCCCAGAGCAGATGCACCACGGCCCTCTCCCACGGGTCGGACCCGACCTGCCCGCGAGCGATCACCGAGAGCGCGGCGCGCGGGTCTCCCGCACCGGCGTTGATCATCGGCCAGAGGAAGGTGATGACCGGGTGACGGCGTGGCCGGTCCGGGTCGACGACGATCGACTCGGCCGTGGCCCGGTGGCGCTCCCACGCCTCCCGGCCGGCCTCGCCGGCCGCCGCCGTCAACGCGCAGAGCACGTACTCGTCGCCGAGGTCCGGAGGAGGGCTGCCGCCGATCATGTCCAGGAGCGCGACCGCCTGCGCCGTCACCGAGGTGCGCATGCCGCGCATCCAGAAATATGACGATAACGAGGCGAGCAGTCTGAGCGCGAGCTCCACCTCTCCCGCCTCCACGGCCCAGCGCAGCGCGGCCAGGAGGTTCTCGTGCTCCGAGGCCAGGATCCCCAGCCACTCCAGCTGCCCGGAACGCCGCAGGCGGGGATCCGCGGTCTGGGCCAGTGCCAGGAAGTGCTCCGCGTGCGCGCGCCGCAGCGCGCCGGACTCCCCGGCCGCGTCCAGCCGCTCGGCGCAGAAGGCGTGGATCGTGTCGAGCATGCGGTAGCGGCCGTCGCCGACCTCCAGCAGCGACTTGTCGGCGAGCCAGTCCAGCACGTCCCCGGCGTCGGGTCCCCCGCAGACCCGCGCCGCCGCCTCGGCGGTCGCGCCGCCGGAGAAGACAGTCAGGCGCCTGGCCATCGTCTGCTCGGCCTCCGACAGCAGATCCCAGCTCCACGCCACGACCGCGCGCAACGTCTGGTGCCTGGCCTCGGCCGTACGGCTGCCCCGCGACAGCAGGCGGAAGCGGTCGTCCAGGCGGGAGGCGAGCTCGGCGAGGTCGTGCGTGCGCATTCTCGCCGCCGCGAGCTCGATGGCCAGCGGCAGGCCGTCGAGAGCCTGGCAGATCCGCCGTACTGCCTCGGCGTCGGCGCCGTCCACGACGAAGCCCGGCCGTACGGCGGCCGCCCGGTCGGCGAAGAGCCGCGCGGCCGGGGCGGGGGCGAGCGGGCGGACCGGCCACAGGTGCTCGCCGGTGATGGCGAGCGGCTCCCGGCTCGTCGCCAGGATGCGCAGCTCCGGGCAGCCCGCGAGCAACCGTCCGGCCAGCGTCGCGACCGCCTCCACGACGTGCTCGCAGTTGTCGAGGACGAGCAGCGGCGGCCGGTCGGCCAGCGCGGCGATCAGCCGGGAGGTGGGCGTCGTCCCGGCCGGCATGGCCAGGAGCCCGCTCTCGCGCAGGCCGAGCGCGCCGAGCACGGCCAACGCCGGCTCCGGCCCGTCGCGCAGCGGCGCGAGCTCGACGAGGCACACGTCGGCCCGGCGGTCGGCGACCTCGAACGACAGCCGGGTCTTGCCCGCGCCGCCGGGACCGATCAGGGTGACCAGGCGTGCCGTGCCGAGCAGCTCGGTGACCTTGGCCACGTCCTCCGCGCGGCCGACGAAGCTCGTCAGCTGCGCCGGGAGCGAGGGAGTCTCGAACGGGCGTCCGTCCCGGGGTGCGGCCTGGTGGGGCGCGGGGGTCTCGAACGGCCGCCCGTCCAGCGGCGGGGCCCGGTGGGGTGCGGGAGTCCCGGGCGGCCGCTCGCCCCGGAGCAGGGTCCGGTGGAGCGCGGTGAGTTCGGCCGAGGGGTCCGCGCCGAGCTCCTCGGCCAGGAGCCGCCGTGCCCCCTCGAAGGCGACGAGGGCCTCGGCCTGCCTGCCGTCGGCCCGCAGCGCCCGCATGAGGAGGCCGTGCAGCCTCTCCCGCAGGGGGTGCCGGCCGACCAGCTCCCGCAGCTCGGGCACGACGGCCCGATGCCCGCCCCGCCGCAGGTCCGCCTCGATCCGGTCCTCCAGGGCGCCGGCCCTCCGCTCCTCCAGCCGCAGGACCCGAGCCTGGACGGAGCCGGCGTCCGCGGCGTCGGCGAGCGCGGGGCCCCGCCACAGGCCGAGGGCCGCGCGCAGGAGCGCCGCCGCCTGCCCGGGGTCCCCGGCCTCCAGGGCCCGCCGTCCCTCCTCGGAGAGCCGCTCGAAGCGGTGGGCGTCGACGTCGTCGGGATCCACCGCGAGCCGGTAGCCGGCGGGGAGGAGCTCGATCGCGACCTCCCGCCCCAGGTCCCCGCGGAGCCGGGACACCTGGGACTGCAGGGCGTGCGCCGCCCCGGCCGGCGGCCGCCCGCCGTAGAGGTCGTCGACGAGACGGTCGGCCGTCACCACCTCGCCGGGGTGGGCGAGCAGCAAGGTCAGCAGCGCCCGCCGGATCGGTCCTCCGGCGGTCGCCTCGCTCCCGTCGTCACGCCACACCCGTGTGGCGCCCAGGATCCCGAATCGCATGGGGACGATTGTCCCCGCTCACCCGGGGAGCGGGGAGCCTCAGGGGCTGGGGAGCTCGGTCAGCGGCAGCCGTACCTGGAAGCGGGTGTCGCCCGGCGTCGACTCCACACGCAGGTCGCCGCCGTGCCGGCCGGCGACGATGCGGAAGGAGATGTCCAGACCCAGCCCGGTGCCCTCGCCGACGGACTTGGTGGTGAAGAACGGCTCGAAGATCCGCTCGCGCAGGTGCTCGGGGACGCCGGGGCCGGTGTCGCAGATCTCGATCAGGGCGATGGTGTCGTGTTCCAGGCGGGTGCGTACGGTCAGCGTGCCGGTGCCGGCCATCGCGTCCAGCGCGTTGTGGATCAGGTTGGTCCACACCTGGTTGAGCTCTCCGGCGTAGCCGGGGATCGGCGGCAGCTCCGGGTCGTAGTCGGTGGCCATGCTGATCCCGGGCGGGATCTTGCCCCGGAACATGGTGAGCGTACTGTCCAGCAGCTCCCGGACGTCCACGGTCTGGTACGGCGCGCGGTCCATCTGGGAGTACTGCTTGGCGGAGGCGAGCAGCGAGGAGATGCGCTCGGTCGCGTCGGTCACCTCGTTCAGCATCTGGTTGATCTCGATGGCGTCGGCGAGCCAGCGCATCGCCCCGGACAGGTGCTCCTGCCCGACCGCGTCGCGGACCTTCTCCACTCCGCCGGCCTTGAACCCGGCGGCGACCAGCGCCGGCGCGAGCTCCCAGCCGTCCGCCACCCCGGCCTCCTCCAGCTCGTCGCCCAGCTCGTCCTCGGCGTCGGAGATGTCCAGCGGGGACCGCGCGGGCAGGCTCGCGGCCTTGTCCGTGCAGCCCTCCTGCAGGTCGATCAGCGCGCGCAGCCGTCCGGCCGAGATGCCCGCCTCGGCCAGTGAGGCGAGCTGCCGCCGCGCCGAGCGGACCTTCTCCCGCATCTCGCCCACGGCCCGTACGGCCGCCGCCGCCGGGTTGTTGAGCTCGTGGGTGAGGCCCGCGGTGATCGTGCCGAGGGCGGTCAGCCGCTGCCGCCGGTCGATGATCTCCCGCTGGGCGAGCCCGCCGAGACGCACCCCGTCGAGCAGGTGGACCGCCATCGGGAACCACTCGCCGATCATCAGGCCGTACTTCTTGGCAGGAAGCACGAAGAGCCGCGAGGGCTTGGTCGCGCGCAGCGAGTGGGCGTAGGTGTCCGGGGCCCGGTCGCCCAGGTAGGCGGAGGTCGCTCCGGCGTAGACCCCGCGCTGGGAGGTGGGGGTCATGGTGACCACCCCGGCCGGGGTCTCGGTGGACATGACGACCTCGCCGTCGATGAGCACGAGGAAGCACTCGGCCGGGTCGCCCTGCCGCACGATCAGCTCGCCGGCGCCGAACTCCCGCTCCTCGCCGTGGGAGGCCAGCCACTCCAGCTTCTCGTCGTCGAGTTTCTCGAAGAGGAACAGCCCGCGCAGAACATCCGTGCTGGTCATGAGACCTCCTTCGTCACCCATGGCCCAGGTGCCGAGGCTGCCGGGGCCCTCGCTCCGTCCGGTCACGCCTTCTCCAGATAGCGGTGGACCAGTGCCACGGCCATCGCGCCCTCGCCGACCGCGGAGGCGACCCGTTTGATCGAGTCGGCGCGGACGTCTCCGGCGGCGAAGACTCCGGGCACGTTGGTCTCCAGGTGGTACGGCTCGCGCCGGAGCGGCCAGTTGCGGGGGCGGCTCTCGGCGGAGGTCAGATCGGGCCCGGTGAGGACGAAGCCCTTGGCGTCGCGCTCGATCGTGTCACCGAGCCAGTCGGTGAACGGCTCGGCGCCGATGAAGACGAACAGCCACTCGCTGTCGACCGTCCGCTCGCCGTCCGGGCCCTTGAGCGTGAGCCGCTCCAGGTGCTCGTCGCCCTCCGCGCCGACCACCTCGGTCCCGGTGTGCACCTCGATGTTCGAGATGTTGGAGATCTGCTCGATCAGGTAGTGCGACATGGACCTCTCCAGCCCGTCGCTCCGGACGATCAGATGGACCCTGCTGGCGTAGCCGGACAGGTAGACCGCGCCCTGCCCCGCGGAGTTGGCCGCGCCGACGATGTAGACCTCGCGGTCCCTGCACTCGGGCGCCTCGGTCACGGCCGCGCCGTAGTAGGTGCCCCGGCCCACGAAGTCGTCCAGGCCGGGGGCCGACAGCCGCCGGTAGGAGACCCCGGTGGCCAGGATCACGGTGTGCGCGGCGATGCTGCTGCCGTCGGCGAAGCCGACCACCCGGGCCTGGCCCTTGACCTCCAGGCTGGTGACCGTGCGGGCGGTGAGCAGCTCGGCGCCGAACTTCAGCGCCTGGCGGCGGGCCCGGTCGGCGAGTTGGGCGCCGGAGACGCCGTCGGGGAAGCCCAGGTAGTTCTCGATGCGGGAGCTCTGCCCGGCCTGCCCGCCGGAGGCGTGCTGCTCGACCATCACGGTGCGCAGCCCCTCGGAGGCCCCGTAGACCGCCGCGCCGAGCCCGCCGGGGCCGCCGCCGATGACGATCAGGTCGTAGAAGTCGGTGGCCGGGGCGGTGGACAGGCCGACCGCCGCGGCGAGTTCGGCGGTGGTCGGGGCGGTGAGCTTCGTGCCGTCCGCGGTGATGACCAGCGGCAGCTTGGCCGGGCTGATCTCGCACTGCTCGCCGGCGGCGGCCAGGAGCTGCGCGCCCTCGGGGTCGTCGGCCAGCATCCAGTGGTAGGGCACCTGGTTGCGGGACAGGAAGTCGCGGATCTTGTAGGACCTGGCCGACCAGCGGGCTCCCACCACCCTCAGCTCGTCGGACTCGCGCCGGTCGGCCCGGTGCCAGGCGTCGAGCAGGGCGTCCAGGACCGGGTAGAACTTCTCCTCCGGCGGGTCCCACGGCTTGAGCATGTAGTGGTCGAGATCCACCACGTTGATCGCCTGGATGGCCGCGTCGGTGTCGGCGTAGGCGGTGAGCAGCACGCGGCGGGCATAGGGATACAGATCCATCGCCTGCTCCAGGAACTCCACGCCGTTCATCTGGGGCATTCGGTAGTCGGCGAGGATCGCCGCGACGTCGTCGCCGCGCAGCCGGAGCTGGCGGACGCTCTCCATTCCCGCGACCGCGGTGTCGGCCCGGACGATGCGGTAGGAATGGCCGTAACGGCGTCGCAGATCGCGCGCCACGGAACGTGAGACGCCCGGATCGTCGTCGACCGTCATGATGACCGGCTTATCCATGACCTGCCTTCCCCCGAAATAAGACAAACTCTATCGAAGGATGTCACATCCCCTGTCAGGGCTCAGTCTGCCGGAAGCTCGGGGGCGGGGCATCCGGCCGCGCGGAGCAGGGCGGCCGGACGGCCGCGGCCGGCGCGCAGCCGGGTGAACTCCGGATCGCTGGTCCAGAACTCGCGCAGCGACTCGTGCCCGACCCGGTCGGCGATGATCTGCAGGGCGATGTCGTGCCTGATGTACTCCACCGCCATCAGGACCACGGCCGGGTCCTCGGTGTAGACGCCCCAGGCCGAGCCGCCCAGGAACCCGCCTATCAGGGCCTCCCGGCGGTCGGCCGCGACGACCAGGAGGCGGCAGCCCAGGTTCTCCATGATCACATCCGGGGTGGAGAACCGGTGCTCGTACAGGTGCCCGACCACGTCCTCGGCGGGGCCGAAGTGCATCACCGAGGCGTCGACCCCCCGTCCGACCGCCCGCCGGACCAGCGGGGACAGCTGTTTCATCTCCTCGGGCCAGATCGACAGGAACAGGTCGGTGCGCGCGGCGGCCACCACGTCCTCGGCGCGGGCCAGCAGGGCTCCGGCGTCCTTGAGGTTGTGGATCAGATGGGCCTCGGGCGGCGCCACGATCGTGGGCAGCGAGGCCTGCAGTGACTCGATCGAGTCGTCGAACTCCCGGCGCATGCGCTCCAGCAGCGACCGGGGCGGCAGCGGCAGGTAGTCGGTGGCGTCCTCGGAGCCACGCACCTCGTAGGCCGCGCCCTTGGCCACCAGCTTGCCCAGCGTCTCGTAGACCGTGCTGCGCGGCACGCCGGAACGCTTGGCCACCTCATAGCCGTTGAGCGGCTGCCCGGAGCCGACCAGGGTGACATAGGCCTTGGCCTCGTAACCCGACATGCCCAGGCGCTGCAACTGTTCTACTACGTCCCGCATCGCAGTCATGCTACGGCGCGGGGCGGCAGTTTTGCGTTGTCCTAAAGCACCTAATTCGGCTTTGTATTTATCATTCTGGAGCGCTAGCCGGTGAAATGGCCGCCATGGGCCGGCCGGCCTGGGGATGAATGCCCTTACTGCGAGTTTCCGCAGAAGCCGAATCGGATTCATTATGCGGGACCGCGCGCCCGCCGGCGAGTCCTCGGGGCTCCGTGCGGGCTGTCGAGGGACTTCGCGCGGGCTTTCGAGGGACTTCACGCGCTCCCCGGGCCCCCGGGCGGCGGGGCGAGGCGGGTGTCCGCACCGGCCGGACACACCCAAGACAGCCGAAACGTATCGTCTCGTTCAGGTGTACAAGGGAACGCCGGAGGCCGCGGCCACCCCCGGCAGGGTGGTCGCGGCCTCCGGCGCGTGTCGGATCAGACCTGGCCGGCCTTCTCCAGGGCGGTGCAGCAGGTGTCCACGATGAGGCGGGTCACCAGGTAGGGGTCGACGTTGGCGTTGGGGCGACGGTCCTCGATGTAGCCCTTCTTCTCCACCTCGACCTGCCACGGGATGCGGACCGAGGCGCCGCGGTCGGAGACGCCGTAGCTGAACTTGTTCCACGGAGCGGTCTCGTGGTGACCGGTCAGGCGCTCCTCGATGTCGGCGCCGTAGTGCTTGACGTGCTCCTCGGCGTTCGCGGCCAGAGCCTCGCAGGCGGTGATGATCGGGTCGTAGCCCTCACGCATCGCCTTGGTGGAGAAGTTGGTGTGCGCGCCCGCGCCGTTCCAGTCGCCCTTCACCGGCTTGGCGTCGAGCGTGGCGGCGATGTCGAAGTCCTCGGCGATGCGGTAGAGCAGCCACCGGGCGATCCACATGTGGTCGGAGACCTCCACGGGACCCGCCGGGCCGACCTGGAACTCCCACTGGCCGGGCATGACCTCGGCGTTGATGCCGGAGATCGCCAGGCCGGCCTCGAGGCAGAGGTCGAGGTGCTTCTCGACGACGTCGCGGCCGAAGACCTCGTCGGCGCCGACGCCGCAGTAGTAGCCGCCCTGCGGGGCGGGGAAGCCGCCGAGCGGGAAGCCGAGCGGGCGGCCCTCCTTGAAGAAGGTGTACTCCTGCTCGATGCCGAACCACGACTCCTGGTCGGCGTACCTCTCGGCCACCTCGACGAGCGCGGCGCGGGTGTTGCTGGCGTGCGGGGTCATGTCGGTGTCGAGGACCTCGCAGAGCACCAGCACGTTGCTGCCGCCGCGGATCGGGTCCGGGCAGGTGAACACCGGCTTGAGCACGCGGTCGGAGGAGCCGCCGTCAGCCTGGTTGGTGCTGGACCCGTCGAAGCCCCAGATCGGGAGGTCGGCGCCGTCGGCCAGGACCCTGGTCTTGGAACGGAGCTTGGCGGTCGGCTTGGTGCCGTCGATCCAGATGTATTCAGCCTTGAAGGTCATCGGCGGAGTCCTTGAGGAGGGGAGAGGTTTGCTGCTCTCAAAGACTCGCAAGTCGCGATTTCGCATCTGTTGCCCGAATGTGAACAGGATGTTACTCAAGCCCGTTTCTCCAGGCAGAGGCTGTGCGAAAAGTTCGCACAGGCCTCTTGCGGGGCTGTGAGCTGCCCGTCCGCCCTCCGCGCCGCCGGGACGTCAGCTCTCGGGGACGCCGAAGAAGCGGGCCGAGACGGATTCGTGGGCGAGACGGCGCAGGATGTCGAGGACCCTGCCGTGCACGACGGTGCCGACCACCAGGGCCTCGACCGCGGCCTCGCGGGGGCCGTCGATGGGGATGGTGCCGATCTCGTGTTCGACGACGAGGTCGATGGCGGCCGCGGCGTAGGGGCGCAGGGCCTCGCCGGTGGCGGGCATGCCGAGCCGGTCGAGGGTGAGGATGGCCTGGGCGAGCTCGTCGCGGGTGGGGGCGCCGGGATCGATCCGCCAGCCGAGGTCGGCGATCAGGCGGTCGGCCTCGGCGCGGGCGCGCCGCCACTCCTCGTCGTCTTCATGGGCCTCGACGGCGGGGGCCAGGGCGTAGTGGGCGGTGCCGAGCACCTTGTGCATGCCCAGGTCCTCGTCGTCGACGGCGGCGATCACCTTGCGGATGGACGCGATGGACAGCCGCCCGACCTCCAGCAGCGCGCGGATCAGCCGCAGCCGGCGGACATGGCCGACGTCGTACTCTGCCCGCGTGGCGGAGGTCTGCTCTCCCGGAGGGAGCAGGCCCTCGCGCAGGTAGTACTTGATGGTGGGGATGGGGACGCCCGACGCGGCGCTGAGCTGGGATATCCGCATTATTGGATAGTACAGCTAGCCAATGACTCCGGGGTGCGCGTCCCGGAGCCGGGGCCGTCCGGCCCGCCTCCGACGGTCACCGGCCGGTGCCGCCGCCGGCTCACGCCTCTCTCCGGAGCGAGGGGCGGACGTCGATGACCGTCATACCCGCGGCGAGTGCGGCGGCCACCCCCTCGTCGGTGTCCTCGTAGGCGACGCAGGTGCGGGGGGCGGCGTTCAAAAGCCGTGCCGCCAGCAGGTAGACGTCGGGGGCCGGCTTGCCGTACCGGACGTCGTCCCTGGTGACCACGGCGTCGAACAGCGGGCGCAGGCCGGTGGCGCGCAGGGTCTCCTCCACCGCCTGGCGCGCCCCGCCGGAGGCGACCGCCATCGGCACCCGGTCGCGGTGCGCCTCGGCGACGGCGGCGACCTGCGGGTGCGGCACGACGGTGTGGATCAGCCACTGGTAGGCGTCGAGCGCCGCCGCCCGCACCGCCGGGTAGTCCAGCTCCGCGCCGGTCTCGGTCTCCAGCTCGGCCAGCAGGCGGTCGGCGGACAGGCCGGTGCGGGCCCGGTACCACGCCGGGTCGAGCTCCACCTGCCAGTCCGCCAGGGCCGTCCGCCACGCGGTCTCGTTGGCCGAGGTGGTGTCGACGAGGGTGCCGTCGCAGTCGAAGACGAGAGCGGCGTACGGCATGGCGGGCCGGAGTCGTTGATCGAGCATGATCGCCTAACGCGTGATTGTGGATCTTCGGAAGCCTACCGCGCCGTGTACCGAGCAAGCGCTTGCCTAAGTGACGGGCGCGGGCTAGCGTGACGGGCGAGCGCCGCGCGCCTCCACGGCGTCCCGCGGCCCACGGACGTCGCTCGCCGGAGCGGATCGCGCCCCGCCCCGGCGAGCGACCCGACCTCCTCAGGAGTCGTATGCGGGGCAGGGCGGCCGTCGCCGGCATCGGGATGACGGCTCTGACGCGGAGATCCGGCAGGACCGAGCTGGAGCTCGCGGTCGAGGCGTCCCGGGCTGCGCTGGCCGACGCCCGCATGGAGGCCGGGCGGATCGACGCCGTCCTCAGCTACCACATGAACGACTCCGTCCCGGTGGTCCAGGTCGCCAGGGCGCTGCGGATCGAGAGGCTGGGCTGGCACAACGACATCACCGGCGGCGGCACCCAGGCGGCCTCCGTCCTGGGGGACGCGGCGATGCTGATCGCCGCCGGCGTCGCGCGCAACGTGCTGGTCTACCGGGCGTTGAACGGCCGCTCCGGCACGCGCATGAACACGGCCTCCACCGGCCCGCAGGAACGCTTCACCATCCCCTACGGCATGGCCGGGCCGATCCCGATGTTCGCCCTGGCCGCCCAGCGCTACCTGCACGAGACCGGTCTGACCGAGGAGCACCTGCACGCGGTCGTCGCCCAGTCCCGCGACAACGCCGCGGCCAACCCGCGCGCCCTCCGCCGCGACCCGCTGTCCCTGGAGGACTACCTCGTCAGGCCGTACGTCTGCTCGCCGCTGCGGACCGTGGACTGCTGCCAGGAGACCGACGGCGCCTGCGCGCTGGTGATCCGTGACGCGCGGCTCGCGCCGCGGGCCCCCCGGATCCACACCGTGGTCAGGGGAGGCGGTCCCGGCTGCTCGTCCATGGACCGCTCGCCCGACGTCAGCGCGATCTTCTCCGCCCATGTCGCCCCGATGCTGTGGGAGGCCTCGGGCATGCGGGCGGCGGACGTGGACGTCGCGCTGCTCTACGACGCCTACTCCTGGCTGGTGCCCCGGCAACTGGAGGACTTCGGCCTGGCCGGACGGGCCGAGCTGGGGGAGTTCCTGCTCCGCCGCCGCCACGCCACGGTCAACCCGCACGGCGGCCTGCTGTCCGAGGGCTACGTGCACGGGCTCAACAACGTGGCGCAGGCCGTACGGGAGCTCCGGGCGGGCCGGGGGACGGCGCTGGTGACCGGGTTCGGCGGCAGCTACGGCAGCGCCGCGCTCCTCGTCCGGCCCGACTGAGCGGTCCGACCCGGCTGAGCCCGGCCCGGTACGGCTGAGCGGTCCGACCCGGCTGAGCCCGGCCCGGTACGGCTGAGCGGCCCGGCCCGGGTGAGCCCGGCCCGGTACGGCTGAGCGGCCCGGCCCGGGTGAGCCCGGCCCGGTACGGCCGAGCGGTCCGGCCCTGCCGAGCGGCCCGGTCCGGCATGGCTGCGCCCGGTCCGGTATACGGCCGGGCGGCCCGGAACGGCCGGGCGGGTCCGATCGCGGCGACGCGGGGTCTCCAGGGGGTTGACCGGGGACCGTACTTAAGAATAATTTTCACCCAACCGTTGGACGGGTGAAAGGAATGCCTGTGGCAGTAGGGGCACTCGGACGCATTCAGACCGAGACACCCGCGCTGCCCGAGGCGCTGCGCCGGGTCGGCGAGGCCATCTTGGCCGACCCGGCCGGAGCGGCCCGATCCACGATCATCGCGCTCGCCGAGCGGAGCGGCAGCTCGCCCGCCACCGTCACGCGGTTCTGCCGGGTGTTCGGCTTCGCCGGATACGCCGGGCTGCGGGTCGCGCTGGCCACCGAGACCGGCCGTGCGGCGCAGGCCAACTGGGACGCCAACGTGGGCCACGAGATCGGCCCGACCGACCCGCTCGACGCGGCGATCGGTGTGATGGCCGCCGCCGACTCCCGCCTCATCCAGGAGACCGCGGCCCAGCTCGACGTGGCCACCGTCGCCAGGATCGCCGACGCGATCGTCGCCGCCCGGCGGGTGCTGATCTTCGGGGTCTCCATCAGCGGCGGTGCGGCCGGCATGATCGGCGGACGCCTCCGCAGGATCCGGGTGCCCTGCTGGAGCCACGCCGACGCCCACGAGGCGATCGCCGACGCGGCGCTGCTGACCGAGGGCGACGTCGCGATCGGGATCTCCCACCGGGGACGGACCCGCGAGGTGCTGGAGTCGCTCGCCGAGGCCGGGGACCGGGGGGCGCTGACCGTCGCCGTCACCTCCTTCGCCCGGTCCCCGCTGGCCGAACTGGCCGACCTGGTGCTGACCACCGCGAGCCGGGAGACCACCTTCCGGCTGGGCGGCCTGGCGGCCGTCCACTCCCAGCTCTTCGTTCTCGACGCCGTCTACGTCGCGGTCGCGCAGCGCACCTACGAGCAGACCAACGAGGCGTTCGAGCGGACGATCCGAGCGCTCGAAAGCCATCGCGTGGAGAGGAGTTGACCGTGGATATCGGCGCCGCCGACTACGTCCATGAGGTGAAGGCCCTGGTGGACGGGGTCTTCCAGACACAGGGGGTCGCGGTCAGGCAGGCCGCCGGCCTGATGGTCGGTTCGCTGCTCGACGACGGGGTGGTCCAGGCCTTCGGCTCCGGCCACTCCGAGGCGATCGCGATGGAGATCGCCGGCCGGGCGGGCGGGCTGGTCCCCACCAACCGGCTCGCGCTGCGCGACGTCGTCCTGTACGGCGGAAGCCCGGTGGAGGCGCTGCTCGGCGCCCCCGGCGAGCTGGAGCGCGACCCGAAGATCGCTCAGCGGATCTACGACCTGGCCCCGGTCCAGCCGCAGGACGTGTTCGTGCTGATCTCCAGCTCCGGGGTGAACGGCTCGGTGGTGGAGCTGGCCTCCATCGTCAAGGACAGGGGACACGGCCTGATCGCCCTGACCTCCGTCCAGCACAGCACCGCGATGACCTCCCGCCACCCCTCGGGCCGCAAGCTGCTCGACCTCGCCGACGTGGTGCTCGACAACGGCGCCCCGTACGGCGACGCGGTCCTGCCGCTCCCGGACGGCGGCTCGTTCGGCGCGGTCTCCACGATCACCTCGGCGCTGCTGGCCCAGATGATGATGGCCGAGGTGGTGCGCGGCCTGATCGAGGCCGGCCGGACCCCGCCGGTCTACCGCTCCGCCAACGTCACCGGCGGGGACGAGCACAACCGGGCACTTGAGAACCGCTATGCCGGAAGGATCCGGCGAGGTGCCTGACCACCCCCCTGCAGGAGGAAGCATGACTCATCTGTCCCGGCGCGAGCTTCTGCGCAGCGCGGCCCTGGCGGGGCTCGCCCTGCCGGTCCTGTCCGCGTGCGCCAGTCCCGCGGGCGGAGGCGGCGCCTCCCCGGCGGCGCCGGCCGCCGGGGCCACCAGCGCGGCCAACCCGCTCGGTCTCGCCGAGAGCAAGCCCCTGGAAGTCTGGATCTTCGACGGCGGGTTCGGCGACTCCTACGCCAAGGACATCCACGAGCCGCTGGTCAAGGCCAAGTTCCCCAAGCTGGAGATCAAGCACAACGCGACCAAGGAGATCGCCAAGACGCTCCAGCCGCGCTTCGCCGGCGGCAACCCGCCGGAGTTCGTCAACAACTCCGGCGCCAACGCGATGGACTTCGGGGCACTGGTCCAGGACGGCCAGCTCGCCGACCTCACACCCCTGTACGACGCGCCGAGCTGGGACGACCCCGGCGTCAAGGTGCGCGACACGATCGACCCGAACGCGATCGAGCTGGGCAGCTACGACGGCAAGCCGTACGTCCTCAACTACGCCAACACCGTCTGGGGCGTCTGGTACTCCCAGAAGCTCTTCGAGGCCGAGGGCTGGCAGCCGCCCAAGACCTGGGCGGAGTTCCTGGAGCTCTGCGAGACCATCAAGAAGTCCGGCAAGACCGCGCCGTTCACCTACGCGGGCAAGCATCCCTTCTACATCTACGAGGCCATCCTCACGCTCGCCGCGAAGATCGGCGGCAAGGACGTGCTGAAGAACATCGACAACCTGGAGGACGGCGCCTGGCAGGCCGAGCCGGTCAAGCAGGCCGCGACCGCCTTCGCCGAGCTCGGGGCCAAATACCTTCTGCAGGGCACCGCCGGCCTGGACCACGTCCAGACCCAGACCGCCCACAACAAGGGCCAGGTCGCCATGCTGCCCTGCGGCTCGTGGCTGGAGAACGAGCAGAAGGACTCCACCCCGGCCGACTTCGGCTACGCGATGTTCGCGCTGCCGGACTTCGGCACCTCCGACGCCCTGCCGTACGGCACGCTGCACGTCCAGCCGGGGGAGGAGTACATCGTCCCGGCCAGGTCGGCCAACCCCCAGGCGGGTCTGGAGTACATGCGGGCGATGCTCTCCAAGGAGGGCGCCGGCAAGTTCATGGAGCTGGTCTCCACGCTGACCGTCGTCAAGGGCGCGGGTGAGGGGCGCACGCTCAAGCCGGGCCTGAAGAGCGCCTCGGCCGCCCTGGACGCGGCGGGCGACAACGCCGTCTGGTTCCTGTTCCGCAAGTGGTACGCCGAGATGCACGACGAGGTGGCCGCGGCGACCGGGCAGCTCATGAACGGCAAGCTGACCGTCGACCAGTGGATCGAGCGCGCGCAGAAGAAGGCCGGATCGATCAAGAGCGACTCTTCGGTGAAGAAGTTCAAGAGGTAGCACGGTGAACTACGGCAGGATGCGGTTCGTCACCGGGTTCCTCGCGATCCCGGTGGCGCTCTACGTGATCTACGTGATCGCCCCCTACGCGCAGGCCTTCTACATCGCGTTCACCGACTGGCGCGGGGTGAACGCCAATCCGCGGCTCGTGGGCCTGGAGAACTTCCAGAGGCTTTTCGACGACAACGTCTTCTGGAAGGCGGTGGGGCACAACCTCATCCTGCTGATCCTGATGCCGCTGCTCACCATCGGCATCGCGCTCTTCTTCGCCTTCCTGCTCAACGCGGGCGGGCGG
>NZ_NGFP01000175.1 GCF_002149035.1 Streptosporangium minutum | reverse complement strand
CTGCTGGGCGGCCGTCTGGACGCCGGGGCGGTGGACGGGGAGTGGCGGGTTGCCGTACGGCTGCCGCTGCGCGGCGGCCACGAACCCATCCGGTGACCGAAGCCCGGTTGACCGTACGGCTTTCCGTTGCGCGGCCACGAACCCATCCGGTGATCGCGACTCCGGGCGACCGTACGGCTTTGCGCTGCGCGGCGGCCACGAACCCATCCGGTGACCGAAGCCTGGGTGACCGGCGGAACCACCGGACTGCGGACGTCAGCCGGATACCGGTTACTGGTTGCCGATTACCGGATGCCGGATGCCGATTGCCGCGGACATCGCCGCCTCCCCGCCCGCGGCGCTTCGGCCGCGAGACCCCGGTCTCCAAGCTCCGGGAGCGGCGGATCTCATCCGGCTCCGAGCGGATCCCAGCCGTGGGCGTAGCGCAGCAGGGAGCCGGCGAGATCCGCGTTGCCGGCGGCCCACACGTCGTCGAACAGGAACCACTGCTGGTGGCCGAAGAAGTCGTTCATGTGGATCGACATCTGGGCCAGGTGGCGGGAGTGCCGGATGAGGGTCCGGTCCGGATCCCGGCCCTGCTCCAGCCCGGCGCTCTCCAGCGCCCGCATGGAGCCCTCGTGCAGGGAGCGGTGATCCCCGATGAGGGGCTGCTCCAGGTCCGGCCACCGGTTGCAGCGGCTCAGCGCCGGCTCGATCCCGTCGTCTCCGGGGGCCGTCAGAGCGCGCAGCGCCAGCAGCTCTGACGGCCAGTCGTCTCCGCGGGGTTCGAGCTCCCGCAGGTGGGCCGCGAGCTCCGGCAGCCGGATCCCCGGAAAGGAGCGCGGGGCCAGCCAGCTGATGCTCTCGCTGTCGCAGAACGTCAGCAGGACCGCGTAGGTGACGCCCTCTCCCCCGGGCCGGGCCGGCGCGAGCTCCTCGACCGGGACCGGCGGGGTGAACGGGCCCGCCGCCCCGCCGGTGGTCTCGGGCAGCGGCCAGCCGTCGTGCACCAGGTAGGCCAGGCGGTCCGCCCGGGTCCTCACCAGGGAGTCGTCGAAGAAGAAGTACGCGAGCTCGACCTCGTCGTCGTCGGTCAGCACCCGGACGCTCAGCCCGTCCGCCTGCACCTCTCCCTCGACGTACAGATGCCGCTGCAGGAGGTCACGGAGCTCCTGCCACGTGCCGGGGGCCGCGAGCCCCTCCCGGCGGGCGGCGTCGAAGATCGTGCCGAACCCGTAGACAGGCCCCCCGAGCTCGGCCACGATCCACGCGTCGGTGTCGTGGCCCTCCTCCACCACGGCCACCCAGCCCCGGCGGAACCAGTCGAGCACCGTGGCGTCGGGAAGGTGACGGACCCGCTTGCTGAGCGGGCCCTCGTAGTGACTGCGGTAGACAAAGAGGGTCATGCCGTCAAGATTCCAGAGGCCCCCGACAATTCCCGGCCGGACGCGTGACGGAGGCCGGCCGCCGCCGGGTGTCCCGGCGGCGGGTACGGCGGGCAGCCCTGWCAGGGCTCCTGGCGTCGGCTCTCCCCTTTTTGGGAGGGTGGCTTTTTGGGAGGGTGGCGTCGCCCGGGTCGTGCGAGCGGCGCGGCGGCGCGGACCGATCAGGACGTGCGGAGCCATACGGCGGTGTCGGAGGGGAGCTCACCGGCGTCGAGGGGACCGCTGGCCAGCAGCACGGCGTCGTGGGGCGGCAGTGCCACCGGCCCGGGACCGAGGTTGACCACGCAGGTGAGGCCGGTCTCGCGGGTGAAGGCCAGCACGTCGTCCCCGGCGTCGAGCCAGGTCAGGGTGCCGTCTCCGAGCTCCTCGCGGCGGATGCGCAGGGCTGCGCGGTAGAGGTTGAGCATCGAGCCCAGATCCGCTCCCTGAGCCTCGACGGTGACCTTCTTCCACGCCTCCGGCTGCGGCAGCCACGACGTCCCCGTGCCGAAGCCGAACGGCGCCTCCTGTCCCGACCAGGGCAGGGGCACGCGGCAGCCGTCCCGGCCGGCGACGGTGTGTCCCGAACGGCGCCACATCGGATCCTGACGGAGCTCGTCGGGGATGTCCTCGACCTCGGGGAGGCCGAGCTCCTCACCCTGGTAGACGTAGACGCTGCCGGGCAGCGCCATGGCCAGCAGCGCCGCCGCCCTGGCCCGGCGGTGGCCGAGTTCGAGGTCGGAGGGCGCCCCGTCCCTGCGGTCGCCGTTGTCCCAGGAGGTGTCGGCCCTGCCGTACCGCGTGACCGGACGGGCGACGTCGTGGTTGGACAGCACCCAGGTCGCCGGAGCGCCGAGCCGCCCGTGCGTGGCCAGGGTCTGCCGGATCGACTCACGCAGCGCGGCCGGGCTCCAGGGGCTGCCCAGGAAGTCGAAGTTGAAGGCGGTGTGCAGCTCGTCGGAGCGCAGGTAGCGGGCGAAGCGCTCCTGGTCGGGGAACCAGACCTCGCCGATCAGCAGCCGCTCGTCGTACTCGTCGGACAGCCGTCGCCAGCTCCGGTAGACGTCGTGCACCTCCGCGAGGTCGGTGTAGCCGTCGGGGTCGCCGCCGTCGAAGTCCTTGACCAGCACGGCGGCCGAGTCGATGCGGATGCCGTCGATGCCGCGGTCGAACCAGAACCGCAGCACGTCGTGGAACTCCCGGTGCACCTCCGGGTTGGTCCAGTTGAAGTCGGGCTGCTCGGGCGCGAACAGGTGCAGGTACCACTGCCCGTCGGGGACCTGTGTCCAGGCCGGGCCTCCGAAGATGGACTTCCAGTCGTTGGGCTCGTCCTTGAACCAGAACCGCTCCCTGGCCGCCGACCCCGGTCCGGCGGCCAGCGCCTCCCGGAACCAGGCGCTCTGGTCGGAGCTGTGGTTGGGCACCACGTCGATGATGACGCGGATGCCCAGCTCGTGGGCTTCCTCGATGAACTTCTCCGCCTCGGCGAGAGTGCCGAAGGACGGTTCGATGTCGCGGTAGTCGGCCACGTCGTAGCCGCCGTCGGCCATCGGCGAGGGATACCAGGGGTTGAGCCAGATCGCGTCGACTCCCAGGTCGGAGAGGTACGGCAGGCGCGCGCGGAGACCCGCGAGGTCGCCGACGCCGTCGCCGTTGCCGTCGGCGAAACTCCGGAGGTAGACCTGGTAGATCGCGGCTCCCCGCCACCACGTTTCAGACATGCTGGGACAACTCCTTGCGGTTGAAGATGGGTGACGCGGTCAGCCCTTGAGGCTGCCGGCGGTCAGACCGGCCATGATGCTGCGCTGGAATACGAAGAAGACGATGATCGCCGGAAGGCTCGCGATCACCAGTGCCGCGATGAGGACGTTCTGCGGCATCTGGGCCGAGAGGGAGGCGATGCCCACGCTGATGGACATGTTCTCGCTGTCCGGCAGCACGAGCAGCGGCCAGACGAAGTCCTTCCAGACGGTGACCACCGACAGGATCGACACCACGCCGATGATCGGCCGGGAGACCGGCAGCACGATCGACCACAGGATGCGCGAGGCGGAGGCGCCGTCGATCTGGGCGGCCTCGAGCAGTTCCCTG
This sequence comes from Streptosporangium minutum, assembly GCF_002149035.1. Lineage (GTDB taxonomy): Bacteria > Actinomycetota > Actinomycetes > Streptosporangiales > Streptosporangiaceae > Streptosporangium > Streptosporangium minutum. Next base: position 16,132 of record NZ_NGFP01000175.1, on the reverse strand, counting down.
GGGATCGAGTCGAAGAACCGCTTGAGCAGGAAGATGTAGAACCCGTTGGCCGCCGCGGGGAGCCAGATCGCCCACGGCGTGTTCAGCAGGTCCCAGCCGAGGATGGGCAGATCCTTGACCGTCAGGTAGGCGGGCAGCAGGATGACCATCGGCGGGATCATCAGCGTGGCCAGCATCAGGCCCAGGACCAGGTTGCCCAGCACCGGCCGCAGCTTGGACAGCGCGTAGGCCGCCGTGACGTCGACGGCCAGCGTGAACAGCAGGGCTCCGCCGGCGTACAGGAGCGTGTTGCCGAGGAACTGCCCCAGGTTGAGCTGGTCCCACGCCTCGGCGTACACCGCGAAGTCGAGCGACTCGGGGAAGAAGCCGGGCGGCATCTGGGCGAGTTCCTCGGGCGACCTCAACGCGCCGGTGACCATCCAGTAGAGCGGGAACACGAAGGCCGCTGTGAAGCCCACCACGACCGTGACCAGCACGATCCAGTAGATCACCCGTCCCCGGGGGGTCTTCAGCGTGTGCGGGGAGACCACACCGCGGAACTGCGGCGCGGCCTCCTTGCGGCGTCTGCGCGTGCCGCGCCCGGCCTCGACGGGGGCAGAGCCCGGCCGCCGGGAGGGAGCCGGGGGGCTCGGCTGAACGGTGACGTTCGACATGGGTGCCACTGCCTCCCTAGCTCTGGTTGTCCCGCGAGATACGCAGGTAGAAGGCGGAGAACACCATCAGCACGAGCATGAGCATCAGCCCCAGCGCGCCACCGGCGCCGAAGTCCCCGAAGTTGAACGCGTACTGGTACATCAGGTAGGCGACGGTCAGCGTCGCGTTCTCCGGGCCGCCGCCGGTCAGCAGGTACGGCTCGATGAACACCTGCATGGTGGCGACGATCTGCAACAGCAGCATCACCATCAGGATCAGCTTGGTCTGCGGGATCGTGACATGCCAGACCCGCTTGAAGAGCCCGGCCCCGTCCAGCTCGGCCGCCTCGTACAGCTCGCCGGGGATGCTCTGCAGTGCCGCGAGGTAGATCAGGGTCCCGGTGCCCAGGTTCATCCAGGTGGAGACGATCACCAGGGACAGCAGGGCGGTGTCGGTGGAGTCCAGCCAGCTCAGCGCCGGGAGGTTCACCAGGTCCAGGATCTGGTTGAACAGGCCGGGACCCGGGTCGTAGAACCACTTGAACAGCAGCACGCCGACGGCCGGCGGCAGCATCACCGGCAGGTACACCACGAACCTGAGATATGCCTTCGCGTGCCGCAGCTCGTTGAGGACGATCGCCGCCGCGAACGGCACGAAATATCCGAAGACGAGTGCCAGGCCGGTGAACGCGGCGGTGTTGATCCAGGCGTCGGCGAAGGCCGCGTCGTCGATCACCGTGCCGAAGTTCTCCAGCCCCACCCAGGTGGGCTCGTCGACGAAGTTCGTCTGCTGGAAGCTGAGCAGGATCTCCCGCACCATGGGATACCAGGAGAAGAACGCGAAGCAGATCAGCGCCCCGCAGAGGAAGCCGTACGCCGTGAGGTTACGCCGCACGCCGCGCCGGAACCTCCCCGGTGTCCGGTGCCGTGATCCCTTCACGGTCATTGTGGTCATTGGTTGTTTTCCGATCTCGACGTCTGGCGGGGTGCCGGCCCACTGGCCGGCACCCGGGTGTCAGCGGATCAGCTGGACTTGGCCAGCACCTTGTTGGCCTTCGCCTCGGCATCGGCGAGCAGCTGGTCGATGTCGGCGTCCTGCCTGGTCAGCACCGCCGACATGGCCACGTCGAGGATGGCGTAGAGCTCCTGCGCCTTCGGCGGTTCGATCTTGTTCTGGATCGTGGTGGACGCCTCCGCGTAGGGGGCGAAGTGCTCCACCGGCACGGTGGCGAACTTCTTGCGCGTCTCGACGATCTGCTTGCCGGGGGCGCTGTCGCCGTACAGGTCCGGGGTGGGGAGGCCGACCGGCCGGCCCTGGCCCTTGTTCCGCTCGTAGTTGAACTGTCCCTGGTCGGGGGTCAGCTCGTGGTACTCCAGCCAGAGGAGCCCGGCCTTGATCTGCTCGGGCGTCGCCTTGGGGTTGAACATGTAGCCGTCGCCGCCGCTGAGCGAGGCCTTGGCCTCCGGCAGTGCCGTCACGCCGTAGTCGTCGAACTTGCCCTTGAAGTCGTTGTTGACCGACTGGACGACGTCGGGGGCGCCGATCATCATGCCGAGCTTGCCGCCGCCCATCATGCGCATCAGGTCCTCCCACTGCAGGAGCTGCTTGGCCCCCATGCTGTTGTCGGTCCAGCGCATCTTCTTGAGGTTCTCCAGAACGGCCTTGCCCTCGGGGCTGTTGAAGGCGGCCGTCTTGCCGTCGGGGCCGACCATCTCGCCGCCGCGGCCGTAGAGGGAGGCGGTGAAGTGCCAGCCGCCGGTGTTGCCCGCGCTGTACTCGCCGAACCCGACGTAGCCGGGACCGAGCCCGGCGATCTTCTTGGCCGCCTCCTGCACCTCGGCCCAGGTCTTGGGCGGGCTGTCGGGGTCCAGGCCGGCCTGGGTGAACAGCTTGCGGTTGTAGACCAGGCCCGTGGAGTAGTTGGTCCTGGGCAGGCCGTAGGTCTTGTCACCGTTCTTGAAGACGCTCATGACGTCGGGCCGCAGGTCGCCCAGCTTGGTGACGCTGCCGACGTAGGGGCTGATGTCAGCCGCCTGACCGGCCGCGACGATCTTCTGGATGTCGGTGAAGTAGACGTAGAAGACGTCCTCCAGCGTGCCGCCGGCCAGCTTGGCCTGGAAGGTGTCCGGGTTGATGCAGGGGAAGGCGTCCTTGCTCTCGATCGTGATGTTCGGGTGCAGCTTCTGGAACGCGGCGACGTCCTCGTCCCACGCCTTGCGCTCAAACGGGTTGCTCTTGGGGGGCTGGCAGCCCACGGTGATCGTGACCGGAGCGTCGGCGGCCGCGGTGCCCGGCTTGGTGTCAGCGGGCTTGGCGGCGCCGTTGTCACTGCCGCAACCTGCGGCGGTGAGGACGATGCCCGCGGCGAGCAGCATCGAGAGGTTGCGGGGTTTCATAGGGGACTCCTTGGCGGGTCGGTTGCGAGAAACATATAGAGACGTGCAGGACCTAGCAAGAGTCCGTCATGCTTGATGCAAAAAAGTGACAGTGAGCTATCCGTCATCGCGGCGCACCCCCCTCGCACCGCCGGGAGAACAGGACCGACCTGCGGCAACGCGCCCGGCATCGGCGGAGCGACCGATCGCTTGCATGTCGTTGCACGGCGCCATCACTGTTCTGTCACGGTTTTTAGCCATACGCGCACCGGGGACGCGCGGGAACCGTCAGGCACCGGCGGGTGCCGGGCACCGCCACTCCCGGACCGGGAGGCGGCGGGGGCGCCGGGTGCCGCCGCCCTCAGACCGGCACGGCCCTCAGACCGGCACGGCCCTGCGGCTCGCGGGAGCCGTGGAGGCCCGCACCACCAGCTCGGGCTCGAACAGCAGCTCGTCACCCGGCACGGCGACCGCGTCGATCTGGGCGGTGAGCAGGTCCACCGCCGCGCGCCCCATCGCCTCGATCGGCTGACGCACGGTGGTCAGCGGCGGCTCGGTGCAGTTCATCAGCGCCGAGTCGTCGTAACCGATCACCGAGACGTCCCGCGGCACCAGCAGGCCGGCACGGCGGGCGGCGCGCACCGTCCCGAGGGCGAGCAGGTCACCGCCGCAGACGAAGCCGGTGAAGCCGCGCCGCAGCAGCCGGGCGGCGGCGGCGTGGCCTCCCTCCAGGGAGAACATGGTGTGCTCGACGGAGTCCTCGGCGAACTCCAGGCCGTGGGCTCCGGCGTAGGCGGCGAAGGCGTCCATCCTGCGGCGCGAGGGCATGTGGTCGGGAGGGCCAAGGATCATCCCGATGCGCTCGTGCCCGAGGGCCCGCAGGTGCCCGGCGGCCATCCGCGCGGCGGCCACGTCGTCGCACGAGACCTGGGAGAAGCCGAGGTGTTCCACCGCCGCGTTCACCAGGACGGCGGGCAGGCGGCGCTCCAGGATCCGCCCGTAGTGCTCGTGGGAGGCGTCCCGCTGGGCGTACATCCCCCCGGCGAAGACCACTCCGGAGACGTGCTGGGAGAGCAGCAGGTCGACGTAGTCGGACTCCGAGACCCCGCCCACCGTCCTGGTGCACAGCACGGAGGTGAAGCTCTGCTGGGCGAGCGCGCCGCCGACGACCTCCGCGAACGCGGGGAAGATCGGGTTCTGCAGCTCGGGGAGGACCAGTCCCACCAGGCGGGCGCGGTTGCCGCGCAGCCGGGTCGGACGCTCGTAGCCGAGGACGTCGAGCGCCGTGAGCACGGCCTTGCGCGTCGCCTCCGAGACACCGGGTCTGCCGTTGAGCACGCGACTCACCGTCGCCTCGCTCATTCCGACCTTCTTGGCCACCTCGGCAAGCCTGCGCGTCATGAATGCAAGCATACGACAGGACTTGCAAGTAATTGCACAAAGTTTGCGACACAAGCGGGAGGCCGGGAAAGCACTCGCCGCCCGGCGTCGCCGCACAGAATCCCCCGCGCCACCGGGCGTGGCCACGCGGGCCGGTAGCGGCGTTATCATCCTCTACCGGGTGCATTGCCGCCCTCCTGGGATCCGGGGCCCCGCAGCCCGACATGGGCCTTCTCGCTTGGATCGATCAAGCTAAATCTTTTTTTTGCGATAAATAAACAAAATATTGCGACTCTATAGCTGATATTTTGTGTTCTTAACGTTGCTGAAGTCGTTGTTTTGTTGGCAGTCAGGCATCGCCGTCGGTCGGCGAGCGCCGCCCGTCGCTGCGGGAGCGTGCTCGCTGATCGCCCTTGGCCTGTTCGCACGCCCCCGCGACCCCCGGACCCCGAGCAGGACGCTCCCGAGCGGGTCCGTCGGGGGAGCCGAGCCGCTCCGCCACCGTTTGAGACCCGCCTGACGAGGAAGTCTCCCCTACTGGCTGAAACTTTCGGGGAGTGGGCGGACGATGACGGAACGACTGGTGGTGATCGGGGGCGACGCCGCGGGGATGAGCGCGGCCTCACAGGCGCGGGGCAGGCGTGACCCGCAGGATCTGCGGATAGTCGCCTTCGAGAAGGGTCGCCACGCCTCCTACTCCGCGTGCGGGATCCCCTACCTGGTGGGCGGGGAGGTGTCCGACCCGCAGGACCTGGTCGCGCGGCGGCCCGAGGTCTTCCGCGACGAGCTGGACATAGACCTGCGGCTGCGCAGCGAGGTCACCGAGATCGACCTCGGCCGCCGCGCGGTGGCCGTACACGACCACCGCGGCGGCGGCCGGTACTGGGAGCCCTTCGACCAGCTCGTCATCGCGACCGGCGGCCTGCCGCACCGCCCCGACCTCCCCGGCGCGCAGGCCAGGGGCGTGTACGGCGTGCAGACCCTCGACGACGGCATCGCCCTCCTGGACGTCCTGGAGTCCGAGCGCCCACGCAGGGCCGTGGTGGTCGGCGCCGGATACATCGGCCTGGAGATGGCCGAGGCCCTGGTACGGCGGGGCCTGGAGGTGTCGCTCATCGACGGGGGCGATCAGCCGATGGGCACGCTCGATCCGGACATGGGCGCCCTGGTCGCCGACGCCCTGCGCGACCTGGGGGTCAAGGTGCTCCTCGGCGAGCCCGTCGAGGGCTTCTCCGAGTCCGGCGGGCGGGTCACCGGGGCCCGCACCGGGAGCCGGAGCGTACAGGCGGACCTGGTCGTCCTCGGTCTCGGCAGCCGCCCGAACACGGCCCTGGCCGAGGCCGCCGGCGTCCCGGTCGGCGAGACCTCGGGGATCCGGACCGACCGTCGGATGCGCACCGCGGTCGAGGGCGTCTGGGCGGCCGGCGACTGCGTGGAGACCTTCCACCTGGTCTCCCGGCGCCCGGTCGCGATCGCGCTCGGCACCCACGCCAACAAGCAGGGGCGCACCGCGGGCATCAACATCGGCGGCGGGTACGCCGCCTTCCCCGGCGTCGTCGGCACGGCGGTGTCGAAGATCTGCGAGTACGAGGTGGCGCGCACGGGTCTGACCACGGCCGAGGCGGCGCAGGCCGGGTTCGAGACGGTCGAGGAGATCGTGGAGTCCACCACACGCGCCGGCTACTACCCCGGTGCGCGCCGGATGCGGACAAAGATGATCGCCGACCGCCGGACCGGCCGGCTGCTGGGCGCCCAGATCGTCGGGCAGGAGGGCGCGGCCAAGCGCATCGACGCCCTGGCCGTCGCCGTCTGGCAGGAGATGAGCGTGGAGGACGTGAGCGGGCTCGACCTGTCCTACGCTCCCCCGTTCGCCCCGGTGTGGGATCCCATCCTGATCGCCGCGCGCAAGACGGCGGAACGCCTGGAGCGACTCGGCACGCGGGGCTGACCTCGACGACGTGCCTCCGCGGGTGGCGCGGTCCCGGCGGTACGGCCTGCCAGGGGAAATCCAGGGAGACATGGTTGGGCCGGTTCAGAGCGGGAAAGGGCGAAGAATCCCAGACCCGATCCCGACAAGGAGTCACAATGCTCACATTGACCGACACCGCGGCACAGGTGATCCGGGACCTCAGCTCGCAGGTAGCGGATTCCACCGACACCGGTGTCCGCATCTCCTCACAGGCTGACGGCACAGGATCCCTACTGCTCTCGGTCGTGGACGGCCCTGAGTCCAACGACAAGGTGGTCGAGTCGGAAGGAGCGAGGATCTTTCTGGACCCCACCGCCGCGGACATGCTCGACGACAAGGCTCTCGACGCGGACATCGACGAGGGGGGATCGGTGGCCTTCCTCGTGACCGAGCAACACCCCTGACGTAACCGGAGACTCACAGGGCCCCGACCGCGACGGCGGTCGGGGCCCTGTCCTGTATGCATCCCGGGACGTCCTCGACGACCTGAGGACGTCCCGGGATGTACAGGGAGGACGTCCTCGGCGTCCCGAAGACGTCTTCGACGACCCGGGACTTCCCGCATGTGGACCCGGGGACGTCCTGGACGTGGACCTGAGGACGGCTTCAGGTGTATCTGGAGAGCGTCCCTGGCGTCCCGAGGACGTCCCGGCTTCCTGGGGCCTCCGGCATCCGGCGGCCCCCTGGAAACCCGCTCCCGCTGTCAGGAGAGGGACTACTTGCCCGCGCTGCTCACCGCGAGGGGGTCAGCGGGCGCCTTGGCCTTGGCCTTCTCCATCCGCTCGCCGAGTTCCTGGAGCCGGTTGCGTCCCATGGCTTCGCGCACCTTCGGGAACCACTCCTCTTCCTCCTCCTCGACGTGATGGCGCACGTTCTCCATCAGGACGGTGACCTTGGGGACGAACCGCTCGTCCTCGGGGTCCATCCCCCGCAGTTCGGAGAGCATCCAGACCACCACGTGGTGCTCCTCCACGCTCTCCAGGATGTGGTCGACGGTGTCGGGAGCACCCTCGCGGGCGGCCGGGTAGAAGATCTCCTCCTCGATGTAGGCGTGGGTGGTGAGCTCTTCGATGATCTTGTCGACGATGTCCCGCTTCTTCTTGTGGGCGCCGTCACCGGCCTTCTCGAACTCCTTGAACAGCTTCTCGACGGTCTTGTGGTCGTCCTTCAGGAGAACGATGGCGTCCATGCTTCCCTCTCTCGTGATCTTGTGGGTCTCTACGGATTACGGATTGAGCAGGACCTTGACTGCCCCGTCCTGCTTCTTCTGGAAGATCTCGTAGCCGTGCGGGGCCTGGTCCAGCGGGAGCCGGTGGGTGGCCAGGTCCATGACCGCCAGCGGGTCGGAGTCGTCGGTCACCAGCGGCATCAGGTCGTCGATCCAGCGCTTGACGTGGGCCTGGCCCATCCGCAGGGTGATGCCCTTGTCGAACATCTTCAGCATCGGCATCGGGTCGGCCATGCCGCCGTAGACGCCGACGATCGAGACCGTGCCGCCGCGCCGTACCGCCTCCATCGACTGGTTCAGGGCGGCGAGCCGGTCCACGCCCGCGGTGGACATCAGCGGGGCGGCGATCGCGTCGGGCAGTATCCCGGTGACGGTCTGGGCGAGCTTGGCGGCCGGGGAGCCGTGCGCCTCCATGCCGACCGCGTCGATGACCGAGTCGGGACCGCGCCCGCCGGTCAGCTCGCGGATCGCCTCCGGGACGTCGTCGGTCACGGAGGCGTCCAGCACCTCCACGCCGTGCCTGCGCGCCATCGCGAGACGTTCCTGGACCCCGTCGATCCCGATGACCCGGTAACCGAGATGCCTGGCGATCCGGGCGGACATCTGCCCGATGGGTCCCAGGCCGAAGACGGCCACGGTGCCGCCGTCGGGGACGTCGGCGTAACGGACCGCCTGCCAGGAGGTGGGCAGCACGTCGGACAGGTAGACGAACCGCTCGTCCGGCGGCCCATGGGGGACCTTGACCGGGCCGAACTGGGCCTGCGGGACCCGCAGGTACTCCGCCTGCGCCCCCGGCACCTCGCCGTACAGCTTGGTGTAGCCGAACAGGGCCGCGCCCATGCCCTGGTCGCGGACCTGGGTGGTCTCGCACTGGGCGAACAGCTTCATCCCGCACATGTGGCAGTGGCCGCAGGAGATGTTGAAGGGGATGACCACCCTGTCGCCGGGCTTGATGTGGGTCACCTCCGCGCCGACCTCCTCCACGATGCCCATCGGCTCGTGGCCGAGGATGTCGCCCTCCCCGATGAAGGGCCCCAGGACCTCGTACAGATGCAGGTCGGAGCCGCAGATCGCGGTGGTGGTGAGCTTGACGATCGCGTCGGTCGGTTCCTTGATCGCCGGATCCGGGACCTCCTCGACCCGCACGTCGCGCTTGCCGTGCCAGGTGAGAGCCTTCATGGTCTTCTCCTTTCGGGTCGTGCGGGATGGGGTGCGCCGCCGGTGCCGCGGCACTCAGCGCACCCGCGGCAGGACCTCCTTGGCGTAGAAGTCGAAGAAGGCGTCCTGTTCCTCCCCGATCTGGCTGATGTACACCTCGGTGAAGCCCGCGTCGAGGTACTCCCTGATCGCCTGGGCGTGGACCTCGGGATCGGGCCCGCACGGCGTCGAGGCCGTGGCCTCCTCCTCGGTCACCGCCTCGGCGAGCTCCTCGAAGTGCCTGGGCAGCGGGAGCAGCTGCGACGCCTCGCCCTTGATGCCCTGCGTGGGCCAGAGCCGGTGCACGGTCTTGCGCGCGGCGGCCTCGTCGGCGGCGTAGCAGACCTTCAGGCCGCCCTGGGCGGGCTTGCCCTCCCCGCCGGCCTCGCGGAACTTCCGCACCAGCTCGGCGCTCGGGCCGGTGCAGATGTAGCCGTCGGCGATCTGCCCGGCCAGCCGCACCGCCTTGTCGCCGAAGGCGGACATGTAGACGGGCGGAGGCTCGTCGGGAAGCGTGTAGAGGCGGGCGGTGTCGAGGTCGTAGTGGGCGCCGCGGTGGGTCACCAGCCTGCCGCTCCACAGTTCGCGCATGAGCTCGACCGCCTCCTCCAGCATCTCCAGGCGTTCGGACGCCGGAGGCCAGCGGGAGTCGATGATGTGCTCGTTGAGCGCCTCTCCGGTGCCCACGCCGAGCCGGAACCGGCCCCCGGTCAGCGCCGCGCTGGTCGCGGCGGCCTGGGCGATGATCGCGGGGTGGACGCGGACCAGCGGGCAGGTGACCGCGGTCGTGATGGGCAGCGAGGCGGCCTCGGCCAGCGCGCCGATCACCGACCAGACGAACGGGCTGTTGCCCTGCACGTCCAGCCACGGATGGAAGTGGTCGGAGATCCACAGTGCCTCGAACCCCGCCCGCTCGGCGAGCCGGGCCTGCCGTACCAGCTCCTTGGGGCCGTGTTCCTCGCTGGAGAGGAAATATCCGAACGTAGCCATATCCGCCCCCGTCTCGGCGTCTGATCTGCAGCGATGATCCCCATACCCCCTGTGAGGAGCCCAAACGGATCACCTCTGCCGGGCTGCCGAGATCCGGCGGCCCGGCAGCGGACCGTCAGCTGCCGGCGCCGAGGAACCGGCGCAGTCCGGCGGCGAGCTCGGCCGGCGCCTCCTCCGCGACGTGGTGGCCGGAGTCGATGGGCGCGCCGCGCAGGTCGTCCGCCCAGTCACGCCAGATCGCCAGCGGGTCCCCGTAGAGGTCCTCCATGTCGTCGCGGGTGGCCCAGAGGAACAGCGTCGGGCAGGAGATCCGGCGGCCCGCGCGGCGGTCGGCGTCGTCGGCGGCCCGGTCCAGGCCGAGCCCGGCCCGGTAGTCCTCGCACATGGCGTGGACCGTGGCCGGATCGTGGATCGCCCGCCGGTAGTCCTCGTACGCCTCGGCGCCCATCGCCTCCGGAGTCCCTCCGTACCAGGCGTCGGGATCGGCGTTGATCACCCGTTCGGCGGGCTTGGCCGTCTGACCGAGGAAGAACCAGTGCCACCAGGCGGCGGCGAACCTGGCGTCGGCCCGGGCCAGCGCCTCACCGATCGGCACCCCGTCGATCACCACGAGATGGGAGACCATGTCCGGGTGGTCCATGGCCAGGCGCTGGGCCACGTAGGTGCCCCGGTCATGACCCACGACGGTGAACCGCTCGTGACCGAGCACGCGCATCAGCGCCGCGCAGTCGCGGGCCATCGCCCGTTTGGAGTAGGGCTCGTGGTCGGCGGTGGTGGCCGGCTTGGACGACCGGCCGTAGCCGCGCAGGTCCGGGCAGACCACGGTGAAGTCGCCGGCGAGCAGCGGCGCGACGCGGTGCCAGGTCGCGTGGGTGCGGGGGTGGCCGTGCAGGAGCAGCACGGGCGGCCCGGAGCCGCCGTGCCGTACGAACAGCTCGGCCTCTCCGGTGCCCACCCGCTCTTCCTTGAAGCCCTCGAACATTCTCACGGTTCCTTTCCCGCGCGCCGGCGCGGTTCGGTACGGCCGGCTCAGTACGGCCAGGTCCAGTCGCGGATCTCGGCGGGGTCCTCGCCGTACTCACGGGTGTGGGCGCGGGCGCGCAACCGCTCGTCGACCATCTGCTGGCGCAGGTGCGCGGCCTTGGCGCCGAGACCGGGCACCCGGTCGATGACGTCCATCACCAGGTGGAAGCGGTCGATGTCGTTGAGCATCACCATGTCGAACGGCGTGGTGGTGGTGCCCTCCTCCTTGTAGCCGCGCACGTGGATGTTGTGGTGGCCGCGCCGCCGGTAGGTCAGGCGGTGGATCGACCAGGGGTAGCCGTGGAAGTTGAAGATGATCGGCTTGTCGGCGGTGAAGAGGGTGTCGAACTCGGCGTCCGACATGCCGTGCGGGTGCTCCGACGGCGGCTGCAGCCGCATCAGGTCCACGACGTTGACCACGCGGACCTTCAGCTCGGGCAGGTGCTCGCGCAGCAGCGCGGCGGCGGCGAGGGTCTCCAGTGTCGGCACGTCGCCGGCGCAGGCCAGAACCACGTCGGGCTCGGCTCCCGCGTCGGTGGAGGCCCACTCCAGGATGCCCAGGCCACGGGTGCAGTGCGCGATCGCCTCCTCCATGGTGAACAGGTCCAGCACCGGCTGCTTGCCGGCCACGACGAGGTTGACGTAGTCACGCGAGCGCAGGCAGTGGTCGCCGACCGACAGCAGGGTGTTGGCGTCCGCCGGCAGGTAGATCCGCACCACCGAGGCCTTCTTGTTCATCACCACGTCGATGAAGCCGGGATCCTGGTGGCTGAAGCCGTTGTGGTCCTGCCGCCACACGTGCGACGACAGCAGGTAGTTCAGCGAGGCGACCGGACGCCGCCAGGTGATCTTGTGGGACGACTCCAGCCATTTGGCGTGCTGGTTGAACATCGAGTCGACGATGTGGATGAACGCCTCGTAGCAGTTGAACAGGCCGTGACGGCCGGTCAGCAGGTAACCCTCCAGCCAGCCCTGGCACAGGTGCTCGCTGAGCACCTCCATGACCCGGCCGTCCGGGCCGAGGTTCTCGTCCGTGGGCAGCGTCTCGGCGTCCCACACGCGGTCGGTGACCTCGAACACGGCCGACAGCCGGTTGGAGGCGGTCTCGTCCGGCCCCATCAACCGGAAGTTGTCCGGGTTGGCGGCGATGACGTCGCGCAGGAACTGCCCCAGGACCTTGGTCGGCTCGCTGGACTGCACGGCGGGAGCCTTGACCTCGACGGCGTGGTCGCGGAAGTCGGACAGCGCCAGCGGCTTGAGCAGCTCGCCGCCGTTGGCGTGCGGGTTGGCGCTCATCCGGCGCGGGCCCTCCGGCACCGTCCGCAGGATCTCCGCGACAGGCCGCCCCTGCTCGTCGAAGAGCTCACCGGGCCGGTAGGAGCGCATCCACTCCTCCAGCATCGCCCGGTGCTCGGCGTTCTGGCGGACCGCCGACAGCGGCACCTGGTGAGCCCGCCAGGTGCCCTCGACCGGGAGACCGTCCACCTCGCGCGGGCCGGTCCACCCCTTGGGCGTGCGCAGCACGATCATCGGCGGGCGCTCGGCGCGGCCGTCCTTGAACTCGGCGATCTCGCCGAAGACCGTGTCGAGGGTCTCGGCCATCAGCTCGTGCATGACCGCCGGGTCGTCGCCGGAGACGATGTGCGGGCGGTAGCCGTACCCCTCGATGAGCTTGACCAGCTCCTCTTCGGGGATCCGGGCGAGGACGGTCGGGTTGGCGATCTTGTAGCCGTTCAGGTGCAGGATCGGCAGCACGACCCCGTCGTGCTCGCGGTTGAGGAACTTGCCGGAGTGCCAGCCGGCCGCCAGCGGCCCGGTCTCGGCCTCGCCGTCGCCGATGACGCAGGCCACCACCAGGTTGGGGTTGTCGAAGGCGGCGCCGTAGGCGTGGGCCAGCGAGTAGCCGAGCTCGCCGCCCTCGTGGATGGAGCCCGGGACCTCGGGGGCGACGTGGCTGGGGATGCCGCCGGGGAAGGAGAACTGCCGGAACAGCCGCTGCATGCCGACGGCGTCCTGCATGATATCCGGATATTTCTCTGTATAAGAGCCCTCCAGCCAGGCATGGGCGACCGCCGCCGGGCCACCGTGCCCAGGTCCGACGATGTAGATCATGTCCTGGTCGCGCTCCCGGATGATCCGGTTGAGATGGGCGAAGCAGAAGTTCAGCCCCGGAGTGGTGCCCCAGTGCCCCAGGAGGCGTGGCTTGACGTGCTCGGGAGTCAGAGGCTCGGCCAGCAGCGGATTGTCCAGCAGGTAGATCTGGCCGACCGACAGGTAGTTGGCCGCCCGCCAGTAGGCGTCGACGTGTGCGAGTGAATCCATACCTCCGACAGTTCCTCCGGAGCGGGATTCAAACCCTGCCGGGGGCCGTCCGCACTCCCGGGGACACCTGGCGACCACGGGAAGCCGTGTCGCGCCGGAGACCGGTGGCCTCCGGAGGGCCCGGCCCGGCGTGATCCTCCGCACCGGCCGGCTGCCCCGCGGCCTGGAGCCGGGATGCCCGGCAGCCGGCGAGCGCTGTCCAGTATGATCACTTTCCGGTTTCGCCGACGAAGGAGATCCCACGGTGACGGGATTGGACCGTGTCCCCCCGGGCGTCGACCCGAACGTGCCCAGTTCCGCCCGCGTCTACGACTATCTCCTGGGCGGAAAAGACAACCTCGCGATCGATCGCGCCATCGCCGAGCGACTGCTGGCGGTGGCTCCCGACACCCGTCTCGTGGCCCGGGCCAACCGTGACTTCCTGGTCCGGACCGTCCGTTTCATGGCCGAGCGGGGCGTGCGGCAGTTCATCGACCTCGGCACCGGCATACCGACCTCCCCCAGCGTGCACGAGGTCGCACACGAGATCGATCCCTCGGCCACGGTGGTCTACGTCGACTACGATCCCGTCGTGCACCTGCACACCGAGGTGCTGCTCACCCGCGACAAGAACGTGGTGAGCGTCCAGGCCGACATCCGCCGCCCCGGCGCCATCCTCGACGATCCTCAGGTCGTCGGGCTCGTCGACTTCTCCCAGCCGGTCGGCGTGCTGATGGTGGGAGTGCTGCACTTCATCACCGACGCCGAGGATCCGGCCGGCGTCATCGCCGCGTTCCGGGAGCGCATGGCCGCGGGCAGCCATCTGACGCTCTCGCACGCGATGGCCGAGAGCGCGCCGGAGGCGATGGCCCAGCTGACGGCCGCCACGGCGAACTCCCCCGCCCAGTCGACCTTCCGCTCCCACGATCAGGTGCTTGCCCTGCTCGACGGGTTCGAGCTGCTGGAGCCGGGCCTGGTCCCCGTGCACGACTGGCGCAACGGCGACGGGTTCGCCCTGTTCCCCGATGCGGAGCGGCCGAAGCTCAGGATCGACGGTGCCCTGGCCCGTCTGAGCCGGTACGGCCTGCCGGAGGGACCGGGCAGGTCCGGCCGTCGATCTCGCTGAGCAGTCCCGCCGGAGGGCGCGCTGGACGCGCAGCCGGCCCGCACACGGATCGCCGGGCCGGCGTGGCCCCGCCCCGGACCGCCGGGGCACGAGCCGCCGCACGCCGCCGGTCAGGCGGAGGCCGCGCGCCTCTACCGGATCCGGGCGGAATGTACGAAGATCTTCACGGCTCGACCGCTTGACCCCGTCCGAGGAGAGGAAGCCGGAGTGGAGATCGCCATCGTCGGAGGAGGCCTCGGCGGCCTGGCCGCCGCACTGCTGCTGAGGCAGGCGGGCATCGAGGCCACCGTCTACGAGCAGGCCACCGAGCTGCGGGAGGTCGGGGCGGGCATCGTCGTCGCCCCCAACATGGTCCGCCCCCTGGTGCGGGCCGGGCTCGGCGAGCGGCTGGCGGCCTCCGCCGTGGCGCTGGAGACCGCCTGGGAGTTCCGGCGCTGGGAGGACGGCCGGGTGCTGTTCTCCCAGCGGATGGGAGAGGAGTGCCGGCGGCTGTACGGCGCCGACTGTTACGTCGCGCACCGGGCCGACCTGCTGGCCATGCTGCTGGAGGCGCTGCCCGAGGACGCCGTACGGCTCGACCGGCGGCTGGACGGCCTGCGGCAGGACGGCGAGAAAGTCGAGCTGGTCCTCGCCGACGGGCAGGGAGAGAAGACGACGGTGGTCGCCGACGTGGTCGTCGGTGCCGACGGGATCCACTCCACCGTCCGGTCCTCGGTCGTGGCCGAGGACCCGGCCCGGTTCTCCGGCCTGTGCGCCTACCGGTGCCTGGTCCCGGCCGGTGACGCCCCCGACCTGGCGCTGCGGCCGGTGCAGACGCTGTGGCTGGGGCCGGGCAGGCACTTCGTCCACTACCCGATCAGCGGGGGACGTCTGGTCAACGTCGTCGCGATCGTGCCCGCCGGGGACTGGCGGATCGAGTCGTGGACGGCCGACGGCCGGGTGGAGGACCTGGCGCGGGAGTTCGAGACCTGGGACCCCCGGCTCGGACAGCTGATCGCCTCCGCGACCGACACCAAACGCTGGGCCCTGTACGACCGCAGCCCGCTGGAGCGCTGGACCGACGGGCGGGTCACCCTCCTGGGGGACGCCGCCCACGCGATGCTGCCCTTCTTGGGCCAGGGAGCCTGCCAGGCGGTCGAGGACGCGGCGGTCCTGGCGGCCTGCCTCCGGACGGCCACGCCCGGGACGGCGGCGCAGGCGCTGCTGCGTTACGAGGGGATCCGCCGGCCCAGGGCATCCCAGGTCCAGCTCATGAGCCGCGGCCGTGAGGTGCAGAACCACCTCCCCGACGGCCCCGCCCAGCGTGAACGCGACGCGGCCTTCGCCAGTGGCGACCCGCTCCGGCAGAACGCCTGGGTCTACGGCCACGACCCGGAGGCCGAGCTGGTCCACTGAGCCCCGACGTCCCTGACCTCCCCGCCCCGGGGAGGTCAGCCGGTGACCTCCACGCCCTTCCAGAAGGCCACGTAGCCCTTGATCTGGGCCGCCTCCGGCTTGGGGTCCGGGTAGTACCAGGCGGCGTCGGGGTTGTCCTCGCCGTCGACGTGCAGTGTGTAGTAGCTCGCCGTCCCCTTCCAGGGGCAGACCGTGGTGGTCTCCGATGGCCTCAGGTAGTGCGGGGACACCGATTCGATGGGGAAGTAGTGATTGCCCTCGACGATCCGGGTGTCGTCACTCTCCGCGATGATCTCGCCGTTCCAGCGTGCAGTTGCCATGGACCAAGGCTGGCACATTCGAGGCTCCGGCGCGCGCCGGACCCCGGGAGCACGGACCGGCGGCCGCCCGGTTCCCGCGGTTCTCTGCTGTTCCGACGGCGGTCACAGCAGGCTGACGGCCCTGTCCACGGCACCGGCCACGTCCCCGTCAGCCGGATAGAGCAGGGCCCGGCCGGGCACCAGCCCCAGCGCGGT
>NZ_NGFP01000174.1 GCF_002149035.1 Streptosporangium minutum | reverse complement strand
ACACGGAACCAGTCCTTTCGAGCGCGATCGGCGGGGCCGTCCCGCGGCCGCGGGGCCTCCCGGCCGGCGGGCGGGGAGGTCACCTGACCCCACCGACCTTCTCAGGACGCTCTCGCCGACCACTCGAACGGCCGGCGACGGCCCCGCCGACGCCCCCGGGGCCCTGAAACCGCGCGCTGGGAGGTCTGATTACCGCCAGCGCGGCGCTGAGGTATCGGTAAGGCTTGAGACCATGACTACGACGGACCTGGCGGGGGAGCGGGCTGGTGGATCGCGGACGGGCGGTCGCGGGAGGACGCCTGGGCGGTGATGGAGAGGTTCTACGCCGCCGAGGCCGCGTATGTGGCCGCGGGTGGGTTCGGCAAGGCCGGCTACGACGAGGTCGCCGCCTACCTGGGGTGAGAACTGAATACGTGAGAAAGGGGCCATTACCCGATCTTGAAAACATAAACGTGCTGCTCAGATGGCCTACGCGATCGAGGCTCGTTCGGCGTCGTGAGCCTTGAACGCGTTGTAGAGCGCGCGGCGGGAGACCGTCCGTTCCTCGCCGCTCGCGGTCTTATACGTCAGCCCTTTGGCGATGCCGGTGACGGACTCGCCATCGGCCCGGCGACCGAGCGCGACGCGCATCATGTCCTTGGAGATCACCGCCGGGCGGCCACCGTGCCGACCTTCGGCGGCGGCCAGGGTGAGCCCGTCGCGGGTCCGTTCGATCATCATCTCGCGTTCGATCTGGGCGAAACCGGCGAGCACGGCGAAGAAGATCTGTCCCATGCCGCGGGGGTCGTAGATGCCGGCGAGCGGCCCGGAGAGGATCTCCAGCTTGGCCCCGAGGTCTTGCAGGGACCAGGCGGTCTCCATAACCTCCCGCATGTCGCGGCCTATGCGGTCCAGCCTGCTCACCACCAGTGTGTCGCCGGGGCGCAGTCGAGAACGCACGTCCTCCCACTGTGGGCGGGGGCTGCCTGCCTTGCCGGACTTCTTCTCGGCGAAGACGTCGGCCGCGGCGACGCCGGCCTCGTTCAGCGCGGCTAGCTGGACCTCCAGGGTCTGGCCTCGGGTGGACACGCGGGCGTATCCGAAGCGGCCGTGGTCGATCGGGCGGGCGTCGGACTTCGCAGGGCGCCTCGTCAAAGCCCGAGTGTGCATCAAACCCGTGCATCAAACCCGTGCATCAAACCCGTGCATCAAATCAACGACGCGAGCACCTTTGATGCACGCGTTGATGCACAGCCGGGCTGGGTCGAATCGGGCGTCCGGTAGGGCCTGGCCGATCGTGCATCTAACGATCGTCAGATTCCATTGCGGGCCTCGAACACGGGAGCTCGCAGTGCGGAACGTCCGCGCAAGCGTCGTATTCGGATGGCCGTTCGATTCCTGCTCGGGCAGGATTCCTCCTGTGCAACATGCTCTCCTCGGGCTGGCCGAGAACACGGCGCTACCGCCCGAACTGATCGATCAGCTCATCGCGACTGCGGACGCGGACGTCGCCGAGGCCGTGGCCTGCCGGTCGGATCTCAGCCGCGTACAGGTAGCCGCGCTGTCACGCTTCGAGGGAGCCGCCATACGACTCGCCCACGAAGGGCGGCTCACGGCCGACGACGTCGATCCGGTAGCCCAGCCACGTGTCGCACTCGCCCTCCTCGAAGAACGTTCCGGCAGGCCGGAGTGGGCGAGACTTCTCGCTGCCGATCCTCTGGCGGAGACGCGGGAGAAGCTGGCGGCCTGCCCCGGCCTGCCACACGATGTGATGCAGATACTCGGCTCCGACCCCGATGTCCGGGTGGTCGTCGAGCTCGCGTTGTGGGCGCCCGCGGACATCGCTGGCGAGCTTGCGGCGCATTCGCATGCCGATGTTCGTCGTTCGGTGGCGGCCAACGAAGCGACGCCAGCAACTGTACTGGCGTCGTTGCTGACCGGTGACGGGCTGCCGTCGGCGCGGTCCTGCGTGCTCTGTGATCGAGAACCGGTCCCGTTCGTTCACGATCCGAGCTGCGAACGATCTGACTGCTCACTGCCGCCGGGCGCTTCCTGCGATGGCTCCCATGAGTCGGCTGCGCAGGAGATTCAGCAGATGGCGCTTCGGAACCCGGCTGCCCCGGTCGACGCCGTTGTGGGCTTCGTCAGCCATCCTTCGACTCTGATGCGCGTCGAGTTGGCGGCCCGCACCGATCTGCCCGCACAGGTGTACGCGCAGCTTGCCGAGGATCCCATCCCGTGGGTACGCGCAACGCTCGCGGACAACCCCTCGATCAGCGAGAACCTGATCCGCACCCTGGCCACCGATCGCGGCCACGACGTCCAGCGTCGACTTGCCCACAATCCCGGGCTGCCGCTCGACGTTCTGTCCGACGTCGCAGGCAACACCCGGATCGGCCCAGTACTCCTGCCGCGCATCGCATCTGCCTCTGGGGCCGAAGTCACGGCACTGGCCGCGTCAGCGATCCCGGCGGTACGCATGCTGCTCGCCCAGCGGCGCGACCTGTCACCCGAGATCCGTGACGCGCTCGCCGACGATCCCGATGCGAAGGTGGTCAAATCCGTCGCGCCGCACCCGGGCCTGTCCGAGGCGCAGCTCCGTGCGATGGTCACGCGCCACGGTGCGCTGGTGCTTGCGAAAGTGGCCGTCAACCCGGACGCCACGGCCCGGTTGCTGGAGGACCTTGCTCAACACCGGCCGCCGGTGCAGAAGGCGTTCCGCGAGATCGCTCGGCATCCCAGCGCCACGGCCGTGGCGCTGCTGGCCTGCCTCGACGATCGCCAGGCCAGGCCCTTGGCCGCCCGCCACCCCGCCTTGCCGCTCTCGGCGATCGTCGAACTACTCCACGACGAAGACTGGCAGGTAGTAGAGGACGCGGCCGCTAACCCGTCGTTGCCGCTCGCCGTGATGCGAGAGCTTATCCCCTGATCCAGATGGCCTGTGCGGGCGCGCGGCTCAGCTCACGCGGAACAGGACACGGGACTCCAGTTCAGTTCCCACCCCCCTGACCCCTATAAGAACAATTCGGCAACTCGCTCCCAGAGGTCGTGTTCTCCTGAAGTCCGACTCCCGCAGAGAGGTGACGATGAGCGACAGCTACATGATCGGACCCGGTGCTCACGAGCTCGCCGCGTTGAATGCTCTCGCCGATAGAAAGAACGAGGGCGCGCAGGTGCTGGCCATCCTCGCGCTGGCCTCGGCGGTCAATCGGCTGGCGAACGCGTAGGGGGCCATCGCGAACAACTGAGCCAGAGCCCCGCTGAATCTTTCGGCAACTGCGTCGACCGGCTCCGGCGGCTTGCTCCTGGTCCTCGTTGACGAGGCGCTTGATTCTTTCGACAACCGCCTGTCGAGGGCCTGGGCGTCGCGGGCCGGGACCGGCCGGAGAGCCGCAGCCCGGCCCGCGAACGCCAGCGGGCCGCCGTGGCGGGCCGCCTTGAAACCGTGGAGAAAGTCCTCATCCGCGGGGCTGTCCGGCAGCCTTCTAGGGTCTAGGGCCCAGCTCAGGCCACTGATGGGCCTTTAGGGCGCCCTCTCGGTCTAGCGGGCGATCGGCTCGTCAGTCTGCGGGGCGAGGGCGTCGCAGGCCTTGGCGTGTGCCTGGCGCATCCGGGGCTATGGCTTCCTCCAGGGCCCGGAGGGATCGGGAGGAGGACGCCTCGTAGGGTCGAGTTCAGGCAGGTGCAACGACCTCTGCCTCGCAGCCGAAGCACATCAGTGAGTACTCCACCACGTGACCCTGCTCGAACCGCTCACCCGAGTGGACGGTGTACTCGTCGCACTCAGGGCACGTCCAAGGGCCGCACTCGCCCTGCTTCGCCGAATGCATGATGTCATTCCACTCATCGTCACTCATCCCGGGATCTTACAGCTCTCCGGGGCGTCGGCTGAGGCTGAGACGCCGGTTCCGATGAGCGACGGCCTCGTGTACGTCGATCTGGCGGGCGGTCCCTGCGATGGCGGGACGCTTCCGGTGGAGCAGTCCGCGCTTGCCGAGGCGGGGCCGGGGTTCGGCTTCGTGCCAGAGGACGGCTCCTCCTGCCGCCCGTCTGATCCCCCCAACCTTCCACCCGGCCCGACCTCATCCCAGAGGACGGCGGCCGCGCTCGGATGTCGACCCGCGTGACCGTCATCCGGAGCTGGCGGCGTGGGTCGCCGAGGATCGCCGCGACGTCGAGCGCCTGGGCCAGGTCGTCGTCAGGTTCGTCCGCACCTGGCGGCGGACCGGTCTGCCGATCTCTGTCGCGATCTCGGCGGCCAACGTCCATGACAGTTTGGCGGTTGAGCCACTGGTGCGGGGCATCCCGCCGATCCGCTCCCGGCGCGGGCGGCGTCGCCGCCGACCGGCCAAGCTGCATGGTGACAAGGGATATGACTACCCGGGCGTTCGGCGTTTCCTGCGGCAGCGTGGCATCACCCCGCGCATCGCGCGGCGCGGCGTGGAGTCCAGCCAGCGCCTGGGCCGGCACCGGTGGGTGATCGAGCGCACGATCGCCTGGTTGAGTGGATGCCGTCGGCTGCATCGCCGCTACGAGCGCCGCGCCGATCACTTCGCGTCCTTCGTCGCTCTGACTGCCGCACTTATTTGCTGTCGCCGACTCGCCAAATGAGTCACGCTCTAACGGACCGACCAGTTCGATCACCACCATCTCCGCCTCCTCAGGCGCTCGTCACGCTGCCGTCCTCGCCGCCATGGTCGCTGTCGTCACGTACGGCTGTTCTGCTGGCTGGCGTGCGCGGCGAGGTCATCGGCCAGCCGCTGTACGAGGCGCTGCAAGAAGCGCTGCGCGAACCAGCGCGACCACCACGACGTGGTGTACTGACCCTGCCAATGGATGAGAGTCCCACCGTCGGTGGGCTTCAGTTCGACTCGGGCCCGGTAGTCACGGATGATCGGCAGGAACTCTGCCTCGTAGGCGAACAAGGCTGGCTCCTGCAGTTCCGTGATCTGCTCCCGGCTGACGTTCTTGCCCTTGCGGAATGCGCGAACCGCTCCCACCTGATCACGGCCGGCCGGATTGAGGTCTGCCGAGCGCTCTCGATCCAGGTCGCCTAGCGACGACCACCTAGGCCACGACTCGGCATCGACAAGTAGCGCCCAAATCGCTTCCCGGGGCGCTGCGGAGAAGGCAGAAACGGCGTAGTGAAGCATGATGTCCTCTTGTTCATCGCGTAGGTTGCGGGGATGTTCGCTTGATCGCGCACCGATGTCCGTGCTCGCAGTGAGCGTGAAGGATCGCCGCGCACCGGCGCGGTGCCCCTCGCGCGGCTGCCGACGTCACCGGGTCTCGGACAGGGGCAGGAAACGCCGGAAGGTCGGAAGAGCGACGGAGAGGACCGCGAAATGCATGAGGCCCAGGGTGATGCCACCGACCAAATCCAGGGACAGCGCGATCAGCACATCGGGGATTAGCGAGATGACCATGACCAGCGGCACCAGCCAGGACAGGACCCTGGCGGGGTCTTCGGCGAAGCGGCGCGCGACCGTCCAGCCCGCAGCACCCAGGATGACGCCGATCAGGGTCAACGAAAGGTAGGCAGGTGGGGTCAGACCTGGAACGACAGCAGCGTCTGCACCGAGAGCCTGCGCGGCGAGCGTGATCAGGGCGTTGAGGATGCCGGCGCCGCCGGTGGCGGTCAGCACGGCGAAGCCGAATCTGCGGGCGAGGGACTTGGTGATCATGAAGGTTCCTTCGGGTCAGCGGCAGACGGCCGCAACGGGTAGCGTTCCGATGGGCGATCGCAGGGGCCGCCGACGAGGGACGGCTGTTCCCCGATCAGGCAGCCTCGTCGACACCGGCCATGACGCCGATCCGGACTTCACGAGGTCGCTTGCCCGTGAAATGTCGGTGGCTCGCATAGATGCACCTCGAACTTGTCGAGGGTGACGTCAAGATCGCGTGCTGCGGCGATCTGGCGGCTGGCCGCACCCGTCCGCTTCTGGCCGCCGGATCGGCGAGCATGGAACGCAGCGCCGCGGCTAACGCTGGAATGTCGCCTGGCGGGACGAGCAGCCCGTTGTACCGTGGCGGACGAGGAGCGGGAGAGCTACTGCATCCGCAGCCACCACCGGACGGCCGGCAGACATGGCTTCCAGCGTCGCCAGGCTCTGCAGTTCGGCGATGCTCGGCATGCAGAACACCACGCAGCTGCGATAGGCCGAGATCAGCTCGTCTTCACCCACCAGGCCACGGAACCTCACTCGAACCGCCTGATCGCAGTGGGCGCTCATGGTTGTCTCCTCGGTGAAAGCGCAAAAGATCGGTGCGCGACGTACGCGCCCAGGACGGCGGTTCACGACGCGCTCCGCAACTCGACTCCTGCCCCGGCTGCCGCCAGTGGCCGTGTCGTCGGAACGCCGGTGAGTGCGGTCAGCCGCAACAGCAGAGCCGCCAGTGCGACGAGTGCCCCCCGCTCGGCCAGCCCCAGCCAGCCGGGCAGGCCCATGCCGACCAGGATGTGCGGCACGTGGGGAAGCAGGAACGTGGCCGAACCAATAGCGGCGGCGACCGTCGCGATGGTCAGATCCCACCGCCGCGCGCCGGCCGAACGGGCGGCGAGTGCGCCGGCGACCGGCAGCAGGATGAACACCAGAGCACCCGCCCAGCGATGTATCTGGCCCGAGAGATGAACCGGCTCGTCCGGCAAACTCGTGGGGAACACAGCGAGCATAGCCACGGCCGCGCACCACCCCAGAAGCACTCGACGAACCACCGCGGTCATGGTCGACGCTGCGGCAAGCCCGGCTATGACCAAGCCTGCAGCGGCAATCCCGATCAACGGTGCCCCCGCTGGAAGTGCGATGTAGTCGCTGATCGTCTGGGCGAAGAAATCCATTCTGCCCGCACCGATCAGCTCGAGGACGACGAACGTCGCGGCGGCGAGCGCGATCCCGAGCATGGCCAGGGTGCGCGGCGATACCGGGCGTGCGCCGCCGGTACTGGGTTGGTTCCCAGGTTCTGCGGCACGGGAACGCAAAGCGATCGACTGAGTGGTCATGTTGTCACCTCGTTGGTCTGTATGCGGACGTATGCCGATTCAGGTGCGCGCGACGGCGAACAAGCGGCGCGCCGGCGTTGAGCGGTAGTCAGTCGCCATCTGATGGCGCGACGGGGCAGCCGGCCGTCTCCGGGCTGGGCCGGCGGCACGACCAACAGCCGGTCTTCCAGCGGTACGCCCGAACACGACACGTCCACCGACTGGCTCCAGACGGTGATCGTCGCCAGCCGGACAACCGGCTGCTGATCGGACTTCTTCGCCGGCAAGGCGTCGTCGACGCCCACGGCCAGAACCGGCCCAGCCAGCACGCAGATGAAATGCGACTACTGCGATCAACGTGAGGATGCGGAACATCAGCCGTCGCCGTGGCTGCCTCTCCGGGACCGGCCTCCCGCAATGGATGTCGTCACCGAGCCGTGCCGGACACGACCGGAGCCGGACGTTCAGACGACTCGGCGACGAGCCGACGGTGAATGATCCTGCGGGCAACACCGAGGACGAACGCGCGCAACGCCGCTGCCGGCTTGCTCGAAGGAACGAACCTCTGCTGCTTGATCTTCGCGGTGCGCTGTTGCTCGGTGATGAACGGACGAAGCCCGGTCTCCCACGCGTTCAGAGCGTCGTCGAGATCGTCGGGGTGCTCCTGCATGGCCTTGCCGAGAGCAGCGCCGCCACACAGCGAGGCCGAAGCACCCATACCCGAGTAGGTGGTCAGGCACCACGCCGCATCACCGAGCAGGACCACCCAGCCCGAGCTCCACCGCGGCATCTTCACCTGGTGGACCGAGTCGAACAGGACGTCGGGCGCATCCGCCAGGGAGTCCAGGATGTGGCGCACCACCGGGTCGTCCATTCCCGAGTAGACCGACCGCAGCTGCTCGATCCGCGACCCGCTGAACTGCTTCTGGATGTCATCGGTCCGGTACGTCAGCAGCGTCGTGGGCGCGTGATCAGCGAACCCGAACACCCACGCCGCGCGCTTGGCGCGCGGGACGACGACGGTGTCGGTCGGAGCGAACGAGGGCACGTGCTCCTTGAGCTGGAAGGCACACACCATCGCGTTCCAATCCGTCATGTAATCCTCGTCCGGGCCGAACACCATCCGGCGCACGGTCGAGCGCAGCCCGTCCGCTCCGACCACAAGATCGAACGTCTCGCGGTACTGCGCGCCGGAACCGGCGTTTTCGAGCAGGACCTGCACTCCGTCGACGCCCTGGATGATCTCGATTGGGGTGGTGGCGAACCGCACCTCGACCGGGTCCTCAACACCGTCGTCGGTGATGCTCTGCCACAGCGCGGCCTCGATGTCGCCACGCAACACCGCCGCCGGACCAGGCTGGTCCAGGAACCCCAGTTCCGGCTTCGGGTTGCCACGACGATCCAGCGCCCAAGTGTTCCCGCCCTCCTTCCACGCCGGGTTGCGGGTGTGCAGGTGGTCGGCGATGCCCAGGTCGGCAGCGGCCTGCCGACCCTCCGGGAACAGGAAGATGAAGTAGCCCCCAGTTCGACGCTCGGCAGCCCGCTCGATGATCACGGGCGTCCATCCCGCTCGGCGCAGCCCGATGGCCGCGGACATGCCCGCGATTCCCAGACCGACGACCAACGCACGTTTCTGCATGATGTGTTCCCCTCTTCCTGATCCAGCTGGTTGTTCCGGTGACGGAGGCAACGCTCATAACGCCTGGCGGGCAGCCGCTCCGTCGCCTGCGGGAGCCGCATGGCCGCAATGACCGCTCGTGCACCCAGGGACCGCGGGCGCGACTCCTTAACTAAGTTCAGCTAGCTTGGAGCAAGCGTGCCTGAACTTTGTTAAGGTGTCAACCGTGGCAAAGGGCATAAACAAGGAACGGATCGTGGCGGCAGCGCTCGAGCTGCTCAACGAGAAGGGCATGGACGCACTCACCGTCCGTGCGCTCGCTGCAAGGCTCGACGTGCGAGCACCCGCGCTGTACTGGCACATCCGCAACAAACAGGAACTGCTCGACGAGATGAGCACGTTCGTTATGCGCCGCGTCACGGATGCGCTGTCGAAGATCCCGCCTGGCGCCGGCTGGCGTGCCAACCTCGCCGACTACGGCCGCATCCTGCGCATGGAATACCTGTGTCACCGGGACGGGGCCCGCATCTTCAGCGGCACGCGCTTGTCAGACCCGGACGTGGTGAAAGCAAAGGAAAGCTGGCTCGCGCGCTTCATAGCGGTCGGATTCACCCTTGCCGATGCCGACGATGCCATCGACGTGGTCACCGCGTTCGTCGTCGGGTTCGTCATCGAGGAACAGGAGCGGATGCAGTCGGACGAGACTGCCCCAGGTCGATACTCAGCCGCCGGACGCGATGCTTGGCTGGGCGAGGGGGCCGACCTGATCAAAGCCGTGGGTCGCCTGCCCGATGACCGCCACGCACGGTTCGGGCGGCACCTCGACATCATCCTCGATGGACTCGCAGCGCGGCTGCACCGCTGATCGCCATGACCTGACCTCGACGTAGGCGGCGGCGACGTCGTCGGGTGGGTCGGTATACAGCTTCAGATACCGGTCGTTGGCGTAGCCGAGGCGGCGATGATCCCTCGCAGGTGAAGAGGTACGTCGAACGGCCGAAGACGGCCTATGAGCACGCGTGGATGATCCGGGACGCCTACGGCTACCACGACTTCGACGACCGGGAGTCGCGGCTGTCTTTGGTGACTCTCAGTCGTAGAACAAGTACTTCAAGTGGTGTGGGCGGCTACTTGACGCACAGTATCTGGGGGTCCGTACGGCATGTTGGGCAGGTCAGGTGCGGCCGAGCGGCACTACCGGGCTGAACGAGCGGTGGCCGCCGATGAGTCGGTGTCGTGGGGCGGAGCCGACGCCAGGCAGCTCGCAACCTGAGCCCACCGGCGCAGCCTGACAGAATCGCGACCCATGATTGACGATTTCGCGAAAGACAACCTGCACGGGAGACTGCGGCGGGACCGCAAGGCGCTGCTCTGGAAACTCGACGGCTTGTCCGAATACGACGCCCGCCGACCTTTGACGGCGACCGGGACCAACCTCCTGGGCCTGGTCAAACACGTGGCCAGCATCGAGGCCAGGTACTTCGGCGAGGTCTTCGACCGCCCTTCCCCGGAACCGCTGCCCCGGTGGCAGGACTCCAACGGCAGCGATCTGTGGGCGACCGCGGACGAGACCCGCGATCAGATCATCGGGTTCTATCGGCGCACGTGGGAACACTCGGACGCGACGATCAACGAGCTTCCCCTCGACGCCCCCGGCCACGTGCCGTGGTGGCCGGAGTCAACACCGGCCTGGCACACGAACCTGTTCGCCATCATGGTCCATGTCCTCGGCGAGTCCACCCGGCATGCCGGGCACGCCGATATCCTGCGCGAGGGCCTCGACGGCCGGACCGGGTTGCGCGCCGAACACGAGCGGCAGATCGACGAGGAAGCCCGTGCAGCCTACTGCGCGAAGATCGAACTGGCCGCCAGGGCGGCCGCACCAATCAAGGCTTAAGAGGGACGGGTTCTGGCCAAGCGGTTTCTGACGTTCCTGCACGGCCGGGCGTGGACGCATGCCGGATGCCGGCGCGCGGGGGCTTCAGCCCGCCACCACGACCCTTCATCGGTGTGCGCTTCGATTCTGGTCGCGAGCGCCCGCCACCACGACCCTTTGACGGCTTTGCCGCGGTAGACGACGTCGTGACGGCGCACCGCCACCCACGCGGTGACAGTCTGCTCAACCTTGTCGCGCGGGCACCTCGTAGGCGCCCGCGCGAAGATGCGGCTCTCCCAGAGCCACCTGTCCCCGCCGGGATGGGCGGTCAGGCCGCCGTTGCCGGTCCCGGTGACGAGCTGGGACAGGTAGACGCCGTCCTTGCCGGCCGCTCGAGGATCGCCGGCTCGCCCACCAGGTGGTCGGGATGGAGGTTGAGCGTCACACGCAGGCCGGGATCGACCGGGTTGTGAGGTGGTTGAGGGCGTGCGCCTGCGCCGTACCCGACATGTCTGTCGTCATCATGACCCGTCGGACGCGTGCAGGACGAAAGCCAGCACATCGGCGAGCAGGGCATGTTCCTGGTCTCGGGTCGAGCCGGCGCCGTGCCCGCCGTGCTCCTCGACGCGCAGCAGTACCGGCCGGCCGGGGTCCGTGGCCGCCTGCAGGCGGGCGGCCAGCTTCGCCGGCTGCCACGGCGGCACCCGCGCGTCGCGCAGGCCGGTGGTCAGCAGCACCGCCGGGTACGGCACGCCGTCGTGAACCCGCAGGTAGGCGTCGATGATCAGCAGGTCGCGCAGGCCCTCCTCGGTGGTGACGCTGCCGAACTCCGGCACGTTGACCGGACCGCTCTCGGTGAACTCGGTCCGTGTGGCGTTGACCGTCGGCACGTGCATCACCATGGCCGCCCACAGCTCCGGCCGGCGCACCAGCGCGCCGCCGGTGGGGATGCCGCCGGCGCTGACGCCCTCGCCCGCCAGCCGCCCCGGCCGGGTGTAGCCCAGGGCGATGAGGTGCTCGGCGCAGTCGATGAAGTCCGTGATGGTGGCCTCCTTGCGCTCGCCGCGCCCGGCCTCGTGCCATTCGCGGCCATAGGCGCCGCCGCCGCGCAGGTGCGCCACCGCGTAGACGCCGCCGCGCTCGTACCAGGCGAGCATCTCGGGACGGAACCACGGCAGGTCGATGATCCCGTAGGAGCCTTCGCCGGTGAGCACGGCCGGGTTGTCGCCGTCCAGCTCCAGGTCCTTGTGGTGGATGACGGTGAGCGGGATCGGTGTTCCGTCCCGCGCGGGCACATGCAGGGTGCGGGCCTGCACGTCACCGAAGTCCACCGGTGAGCGGGGCGCCGGCCCGGTGTCCTGGAGGGACTGGCCGTCGTAGCGGTAGAGCCGCGGCGCGTCGGTCCAGCCGGCCACCAGCAGCAGGGCCTCGGGCCGCTCGGGGTGGGTGGTCCACTCCAGGATCGCGCCGTCCACCGGCAGCGGGAGGTCGGCGGGCTCGCCGCCGGACAGGAGCACGTGCCGTACCCGGCTGACGCCACCGTCGAGATCGCGCACCAGCAGCCGATCACCGACGACCCGCACCGTCTCCACCGCCCGCTCACCCGCGGGCACGACCACCCGGGCGCGCGACAGATCCGGTACGGCGAGCGGAACGGCCAGCACGCGGGAGCGGGGCGCGTCCCGATGGGAGACCAGGTAGAGGGTGTCGTGGCTGGTGGCGAAGGCGGTCACGCCGTCCGCCACGCCCGCGACCAGCCGCCACGGGCAGGCGGCCGGATCGGCCAGCCCGGCGCGCGGCGCCACGTACAGCGAGCAGTCGCTCAACCGGTCCCCCATGACGAGGACCGGGCGCCGGTGGCCCGGCGCCGCGGGGAGCGGCGGACGCCCCACTTTGCGGCTCGGCGCACGGACGCGAGCGGAGGACCCTGAGGTTCCGGCCCGTCACGGACGGGGCGCCCGGCGCTCCCGCCGCTCTTCGAGCTCTTCGGCGCTCACCGGGATGAGCATCGGCTGCCCGGCCACACCGAACATCGTGATGACGAACACGGTTTCGGCGTCCGGCAAATTGTTGCCGTCCTGGTAGTGGATGACGTCGCCGCCCGGCTCCCAGAACGTCTCTCCGGCCCTGACGACCCGCTGCGGTTCGCCTTCCAGCTCGAAGATCATCTCACCTCTGATCACGTACCCGAACGCGGGACCGGTGTGGCGGTGCGGCGGCGAGCCCTCGCTGCCCGGCGGCACGGTGACCAGGATCGTCATCGCCTCGGCGTTGTCGGGCACCGGCGGCGCCGGCACCGACGAGATGAGTTCCACCTTCGGCGGTGGCGTGGTCGCGTTGGGGTTGTCGAGGTGGTGCGAATGTTCGATGCTCATGGGTTCCTTCATCCTCTGCGGTCGTTTTCCGTTGTGACGAGGTCGTCGTGCCCGCGGGCGGACCGCGTGTCCTCCATGCCGGCGCAGAGGTCGGGCGGCATCGCGCACGCGGGGTGCGCTCTACTTCAGCCAGTCGGTGTAGTGGGTGGGGGCGATGCGGGCGCCGTTCCCGGCGGTGAGGACGTCGCCGTGGACGGCGGCGAACATGCCGGCGGTGTCGTCGGTGGTCACCGAGCGCTTGTCGCCCTTGGCGGCGAGGGTGATCCGGCCCAGTTCGTCCAGTGGGTAGGTGTCCGGCCCGGCCAGGTCGAGGGTGCCGCCCAGGGGTGATCCGGCCGCGACGTCGGCGACGGTGGCCGCGACGTCCGCCGCGGCGACCGGCTGGAGGGGAGTGCGAGGCAGCCGGACGGTGTCGTCGTCGGCGGTCCAGGACAGGACGTCGGCGACGAACTCCATGAACTGGGTGGCGCGGACGATGGAGTAGGGGATGGGGCCGGCCTTGAGGATGTCTTCCTGGAGGGTCTTGGCGCGGTAGTAGTCGAGCTCGGGCACCTGGTCGGCGCCGACGATGGACAGGATGACGAAGTGCCCGGCGCCTGACCGCCGGGCCGCGGCCAGAAGGTTGTCCATCGAGGTCCGGAAGAAGGCGGGGGAGGCGTCGTCGAAGGTGGGGGAGTTGGTCAGGTTGACGACCACGTCGGCGCCGGCCAGCGCCGCGTCCACGCCCTGACCGGTGAGCACGTCGACCCCGGTGGACAGCGAATGCGGCACCGCTTCGTGTCCGGCCGCGTTCAGGTTCCGTACGACCTGCGAGCCGATCAGCCCGGTTCCGCCGATGACTGCGAACTTCATGGCATGTCCAGCCTTCCATGGCCCCGGCGCGCCGGCCGGCACATGACTGGGTGTGGGCAAGACTCAGGCCCGTCCGCCCCCGGTCCGCCACGTCGCCCCGGCCTCCCGCCGGGTACCTACCCCTCGCCGCCGGGGAGCGGCGCCAAGGCGCCCGCAAGAGGTTCCAAAATCTCTGCGACCGGCTCGACGCCCCGCCTCGGCAGCAGCGGAACAGCCGTTGGCGGCGAGAAAGATCTTGCTTCTCGTGGTGGCGATGAGCCGGTCGGATGCGAAAGGACCAGGCGGCTGCGGGCAAGCGGTCACGACGACCTCACCGACCTCACCGACCTCACCGACGTCGCCGCCGGTACGGCGAGCGGCCTGAGGATCGCACGCCGTCGTTCGCCGCCTGCGTCCGGCCGCAGACGACGACCGACTACGTCAGCAAGTCGGCCGGGACCGGGACCGAGCGGCCTCCGGCCTCCTGAGGTTCCCGGCCCAGCCGTCTGACCGGCTTGATCAACAGCAGCGCCGCCACCACGCCGACCGTCACCAGGGCCGACCCCAGCATGAAGGCGCGCGGTTCGACCAGCACGGTGACCGGTCCGGCCAGCGCCTGCCCGACTGCCATGCCCGCGACCGACCCGGCCACCTGGTAGGCGTTGACCCGGTTCACCACGTCCGGCGCGACCTGCGTCTGCACGCTGGTCGACCACATCACCGACCAGAACGCCAACGCGCACCCCCCGAGCAGGTGCCCGGCCATCAGCAGCGGCAGCGGCAGCCCGAGCGCTACCGTCAGCGGCACCGCCACGTACCCGCTCAGCGCCACCGCCCCGGCTGCCAGCGGCCTGCGCGGCCTGAGCCTGATCGCCACCAGTCCGCCCAGCACAGTGCCGAGGCCGAGCGCCGCCATCACCCAGCCGTAGTCGGCCCCGATGACCTGCGACGACAGCGGCACGTACGGCCCGACCACCAGAACGCCCCAGAACACCCAGACCAGGATGACCGACCACATCCAGCTCCTGGCCTTGAACTCCTCCCACCCCCTGCGCAGGTCGCTCAGCACGTTGGAGGGCTCCGGCCTGGGGACGGTGACCCGGACCAGCAGCAGGCACACCCCGCTGACCAGGAACGTCGCGGCGTCCACCGTGTAGACGAAGACCGGCCCGGCGACGATGATGAGGACTCCGGCCAGTGCGGGACCCGCCAGATGGGTGACGGCCTCGGCGATCTTCAGCGTCGCGTTGGCCCGCTGCCGATCTTCGGCGATCAGGGAGACCATGCCGTTGACGCCCGGTTCGAACATCCCGGCGCCCACGCCCGACAAGAACGCCATCACCAGCAACAGGGCGTACGGCGGAGCGCCGTCCAGGAAGGCGACGGCCACGACCCCCTGGGTGACGACCCTAACCACGTCCGCGCCGATCATCAGGCGCCGGGCGCCGATCCGGTCGGCGACGACCCCGCCGAACAACATGACCAGCACGGCCGACGCGGTCCAGAGCGCGAGCACGTAGCCGACGCCCGCGATCCCGTAAACTTTCCCGATCGCCAGCGCCGAGGCGACGGGCATCATCGCGTCACCGAGCAGCGAGATCGTGCGGGCCCCGAAGTAAAGGGTGAAGTTCCTCGTCCACATGAGCCCCAATTCTGGATTTTTCCAGATCAGAGCACCGGTGTCCCAAATGACATCATTAGGTACATTTGCGCCATGCCCCTGGACTGCCTGGAAACGCCCCCGACGCCCCCCGGCCCTCATCGCGTGGTCGCCTTGGTCGCCCCGAACCAGGAGGTCTACCCGGTCACCTCCGCCTCGGCCGTCTTCGGCTACCACGGCCCCGACATCCCCCAGCACTACAGCTTCAGCCTGTGCGCCGAACACCCCGGCTCCCTCCCCACCACCCTCGGCGTCCCCATCCAGGTGGACAGCGGTCTCGAAGCCCTCGACGACGCCCACACCGTGGTCATCGCGGGCTGGACCCTGACCCCCTCGCCCGCCGTACTCCACGCGGTGTCCCGAGCCCATGCCCGAGGCGCCCGCATCGTCGCCGTCTGTGCCGGAATCTTCATCCCCGCCGCCCTGGGCCTCCTGGACGGCCGCCGCGCCTCCGTCCACTGGGAACTCTCCGGCGAACTCGCCGCCCGCCACCCCCGCGTCATCCTCGACGACACCGTCATTTACGTCGATCACGGCGACGTCGCCACCGCCGGAGCCTCGGCCGCCACCCTCGACCTCTGCCTTCACCAGGTCCTCCAGGAGTACGGCGCGGCCCACGCCATGCGCATCGGCCGCCAGCTCGCCGCCGGTCCGCACCGCGAGGGCTGCCAGCGCCAGTACCCTTCCCTCCCCACCACCGGCCCCATGCCGGACTCCCTGGCCCCCCTGCTCGGATGGCTCCTCTCGCGCCTGCCCGACCAGATCACCGTCGAGGACATGGCCGCCTACTCGGGTGTCTCCCCCCGCACCCTCACCCGCCAGTTCGCCGACCAGCTCGGTGTCCCGCCCGCCCGCTGGCTGCTGGAACGCCGCCTGGCCGCCACCCGCGCCCTGCTGGAGGAGACCGACCTGCCCGTCGAGACCATCGCCACCCGCGTCGGCCTCTCCTCGGCGGTCAACCTCCGCCGCCGCTTCCACACCGCCCTGCGCACCACCCCGGCCGCCTACCGCCGCTCCTTCCGCTGAAGTTCCCGGCCGGTTCCGCCGCGATCACGACCAATGGGCGGGGCTCTCATGACGTCACGCCCGTCTCATCTGACGTGCCGGGCACCGAACTCGCTGGACAGAGTGGACAGGAGAGTGGACGGAGAGGACCTGGCGAACTCCCGGCGGGCCCCGCTTGACCTTGACACGGTGACAAGGTCTTCACTGTGGCCAAGGAGGTGGTCCCGAATGACCATGCCGAAACAGGACACGGATACGATTCGAGCTCTCCAGGGGCTGGAGGACAGCCGCTCGTCAGTGCGGCTGCGGGCGGCGCTGGCGGTCGGCACGACCCCTGACCCGCGGTTCATCGACAAGCTCATCGAACGATGCGCGATCGAACCCGAATTCTACGTGCGCGACATGCTCACGTGGGCACTCGCCCGCCACTCGGCATCAACGACGGTCCCGAAGCTTCTCGACGAAGTCCGCTCGGAGCGTGCGCAGGCACGGAGCCAGGCGTTGCACACGCTGTCCAAGATCGGGGATCGGCGGGCGTGGCCGGCGATCACACGGGCGCTTCTGTCCGACGCCGACGATGAGGTGGCGCGGAGCGCTTGGCGGGCAGCGGTCGTGCTCGTGCCCGAAGGGGAGGAGCACGAGTTGGCCGCAGTGTTGTCGACACAGCTCGGGCGCGGCGAACGTGAGATGCAGCTGAGCCTCAGCCGGGCGCTGATCGCGCTCGGTGAGGTGATTCTGCCACCTCTGCGCGCTGCGATGATGGATCTCGACCCTCGCGTGCGCGCGCACGCGGTCGCCACGGAACGGCTGTTGCGCGACCCGGATGCCGGATTCGGGTTCGCGATCGAGGAGGCGAAGCGCGTCGTGGCCCTCGGCGGGGCCGGCCAGGAGGAGTGACAGGCGGTGTTGATCGGTGATGTGGCACGACGGTCGGGGGTCAGCGCCCGCATGCTCAGGCATTACGACTCGCTCGGCCTGGTGCGGCCGACGGGCCGTAGCGACGCCGGCTATCGGGAGTACTCCGGCGAGGACATCCGGCGGATCTTCCATATCGAGAGCCTGCGGTCATTGGGGCTGTCGCTGCGTGAAGTCGGGCGCGCGCTCGATGATCCCGGCTTCGCGCCCTCACAGCTCGTCGGCGACCTCATCCGCCAGACGCGAGAACGCATCGCAGGGGAGACGGAGCTGCTCACGCGACTCCGTCGGATCGGCGCCGCCGAACCCGCCGGCTGGGAGGACGTCCTCCAGGTCGTCGCGCTCCTCCAGGCGTTGGGGTCGAAGAGCGCGGGGAAGCGCCAGCGCGCGGCCCTGTCCGCGGTCGACGAGGTTCCGGTTCCGGTGGAAGCACTGGTCGAGGCAGTGCTGAGCGAGACGGACCCGAACGTCGCCGGAGCCCTCCGATGGGCTCTGGCGCGTTCGGGCGATGGCGGATCGGCGCTGCTGGCGGAGGGCCTCGGCTCACCGGTGGCCGAGGTGCGGAAACGTGCCGTCCAGTCCATCGCCGAGATTCCCGGCGGGGAGGCGACCGCGCTGCTGCGGGACGCCCTCGCCAACCCCGACCTCGTGGTCCGCAGGTATGCGGCCCTGGCGCTCGGGGCACGTGGAGCAGCCGACGCGGTCCCGACGCTCATCGACATGGTCGTCGAGGGGACGAATGACGTCGATGCGGCCGATGCGCTGAGCGCGCTGGCGAGTCGTCCCGCGTCGGCCGATCGGATCGCCGCCGGGCTCGTCGATCGCCTCGCCCACGGCACCGTTGAATCGTCCGCACGTCGACGGCTGACGCAGGCGCTCGCGGATATCCCGGGAAGCACAGCGTCACATGCCCTGGCGGATCTGTCACATGACGAAGACCGTGCCGTTGCGCTTACCGCGGCATACATCCTCGGAATACGCGACGCGCGATGACGGATCCTTCCTGGGGCGCTGTCACCGCCGGCCGCCGGATGGGTGTTCAGGGAGAACGGGAACGACGGCCGCTCCGCTCTATCGGCCGTCCGGAACCTGGCGGGGGAAGGCGTTGCCGGCCATCGAGGCGTCGGGCGGGGCCTGCTGGACGGGATGGCGAACGTAGTGGATCGCCTCCACCTGCTCGATGGTTGCCAGCCCTTCGGTCATGAGCTCGTCCAGCTGGGGGAGGAAGGCGCGGATCCGCTCTTCGGAGTCGATGATGGTGATTGTGACCGGCAGTTCGTCCGACAGCGACAGGATACGGGCGGTGTGGATGCGGCAGGAGGCGCCGTATCCCTCGATGCCGCGCATCACGCTGGCGCCGGCCAGGCCGCTGCCGTGCGCGCGGTGCACGATCTCGTAGTACAGGGGCTTGTGGTGCCAGATGTCGTTCTCGCACACCAGGATCGTCAACCGTAGTGCCGGGCCGTGGAGTCTCATGGCCGCCTCCTACCAGCTACCTAGACGGAGCACCACTGGTAGGGACCGTTGACGAAGATGCGCCTTCGTGGTTGTCCCCGCTCGCAGGCGGAGGTGGCGGGCCCCACCGCCACAACCCGAAAAGCAGGTTTCACCTGCGATTATATCGCGGGCGAGCCGGGTGGGCGCGGCCCAGAAGGAGGCAATCTTCGCGGCGGGACGGCCGCCATGACGGGGGCGGCGACGGGCGCGGTGGCCGCGCGGGCCGGTCCGCGTCCTGGCCGGCGGGGTAACCCTCTTCGCCGTTATTAATCTACATTGTAAAGGCGCCCGGCCGGCCTCAAGATCATTTACAGCAGACTAAAGACTCTGTCACCCACAAGAAGAGCGTGAGGATCACGCTCTGTGATCCTCGGGCCGTACGGCGGTCGGGATGCCCTGTGGAGGCGGCGTTGCCGTTGCCTCAGGAGGCGGCCGGGATGCGGGGGCGCAGGGCGCCGGCCGAGGCTGCCATGAAGGCGGCGAGGAGAGCGGGGATGGCCAGGGCGCCGGGCAGGCCGATGATCTCGGCGGCGCCGCCGATGATGGCGGGCCCGGCGACGAGCCCGGCGTAGCCGACGGTGGCGACCTGGGCGATGGCCTGTCCCGCGCGGGCGGGGTCGTGGTTTCCGGCGGCGGAGAAGACCTGGGGGACGATGGTGGCCAGGCCCAGGCCGAACAGGGCGAAGCCGGCGATGGCGATGGGGACCCGGCCGATGAGCAGTGCGGTGGACAGGCCCAGGGCGGCGAGGAGTCCGGAGTAGCGGACCAGGCGGACGGGGCCGAGGCGCTGGGCGAGGTGGTCTCCGGCGAAGCGGCCGGCGGTCATGGCGGTGGAGAAGACGGCGAAGCCGAGGGCGGCGACGCTCTGGGGGGCGCCCAGGTCTTCGAAGAGGTAGACAGCGGTCCAGTCGACGGCGGCGCCTTCGCCGACGAGGCCGGCGAAGGCGACGACGCCCATGAGGACGATCCAGCTGGACCAGCGGGTCCGGGTGGGGG
>NZ_NGFP01000173.1 GCF_002149035.1 Streptosporangium minutum | reverse complement strand
CCACCCCCCCAACAAGAGGAGCCCCAGGTATGACTGCGCAGCATGAGACCGCAAAGGAGCCGTCCTTGATCGTGACACGGGAGTTCGCCGCCCGCCGGGCGGAAAGCGACGACGTCGTTTCCACGCTGTCGATCGAGTCGCAGGCAGCGTTGCGCCAGTTCTCGATCGAGCGGACGGTCGGGTACGGCGTCGACTACGCCGACGCCGTCGAACTGCGTGCCCGCGTCCTCGACGGGCAGGATTGGCGCTCGGCCGCCACGGCGCTCGCCGACGCATGCCTGCACCGCGTTCACGTCGCCCCGCACGTCGCAGGAGGGCCGACGCGGATCGCGTACCTGCGCCGGGCCTCGGCGCTCCTGCGCATGAGCCAGATGATGATGTTGTCCGACACCGCCGAGCGCCGGGCCATCTTCGCCAAGGCCGCGGAGCTGTACGCGCACGCCGCCGAGCTGGCGCGCGATCGCGAGCGCGTCCGCATCGCAACCGAGCAGGGCGTGCTGGCGGGCTGGCTCATCCCCGCCGTCGGCGCCGTCGCCTCGGCCGTCGTCATCGGCGGTGTCGAGGGGTGGGCCATGGACTTCGACAGCATCGGAGAAGCTCTCGCGGCGCGTGGCATCGACGCGCTGATGCTCGACGCACCGGGGCAGGGCGAGACGCGATTGCGGCACGGGCATCACCTGTCGCCGCACTGGCGGCAAGCCTACGGCCGCGCCATCGACTTCCTCGACGAAAGCGCTCCGGGTCGCCCCATCGGCATCATCGGCAACAGCATGGGTGGCAGCTTCGCCATGGCCGTCGCGGTGGACGACCGCCGGATCGGCGCGTGCTGCGACAACGGCGGCATCATCGCTCCGTGGATGGTCCCGCCGAGCATCGGCACCTTCTTCTCCAAGATGGTGGCCTTCTGCGGCACCGAGGACGCTGGGCAGGCGGTGGAGTCGTGGAAGAGCGTGACCCCCGCCGCCGACGGCCCCAACGCGGGCTACCCGCTGCTGATCGTGCAGGGCGGCGCGGACCCCCTGGTGTCGATGGAACTGGCCGAGGCGCTGCTGCATCAGGCACCCACCGGCGACAAGCAGATGGTCGTCTTCTCCGACGGCCAGCACTGCGTCTACAACCACCAGCACGACCGCGACGCGCTGATAGCCGACTGGCTCAGAGCCCGCCTGCACGGCCCCGCCACCGCAGTCGATCCCCGCTGAAAGAGGTCACTCCATGCAGATCATCGACGCCCAGATCCACCTGTGGACAGGCACCACCGCCCCGCCCCATCACTGGCGCGCGCCGTACACCGCCGAGAGCGCCCTACGCGACATGGACGAGGCCGGCGTCGAGCGTGCCGTCAACTGCCCGGCGATCTGGGACCCCGGCGCGAACGACTACGCCGTCGAAGCGGCGCGACGACACCCGGATCGATTCGCGACCCTCGGCTGGTTTCCCCTCGACGAATCGGCGGACGGGTCGCTCGTCGATCACTGGCTCGGCAAGCCGGGGATGCTGGGGCTGCGCTTCGTCCTGATGGATGACCGCCTCACCTCCGGAGCGCTCGACTGGCTGTGGGAGGCCGCCGACCAACGCGAGATCCCGGTGGGGCTCATGGTGCTGCCCCAGCACCTGCCCCACGTCAGCGCCATCGCCAGCCGCTTCCCGCGGATGCGGCTGCTGATGGATCACCTGGCGATCGGCCCCTTCGAAAAGCTGCCGGACGCCGCCGCGCACCTGGACGCCCTGTTCGCCCTGGCGCGCCGGCCCAACATCGCCATCAAGGCCACGGCCGTCCCCAGCATGGCCACCGACGCGTATCCCTTCGCGAGCACCCACGATCTGCTGCGCCGGGCGTTCGACGCATTCGGCGCCGAGCGGATGTTCTGGGGCACCGACATCACCCGTATGCGCTGCACGTGGCGTCAATGCGTGACGATGTTCACCGATGAACTGCCCTGGCTGAAAGGCCATGACCTCGAGCTGGTCATGGGCCGGGGCCTGGCGAACTGGATCAACTGGCCCTGAAGGCGACGCAGGCCACCGGTATCGGCGGCGAGCAGACGAGCGGAGCAGCTGCGCCGTGGTCCATAGGTGCCGCCTATCCCGGGCCGAGGTAGCCGGTCTTGGCGCGCTCAGCTCTTCGTGCGGTCCACTTGCGGCTGTGCGACGGGTCACACGACCGCGCTCACACACCACTCCCCCGCTTCTGGAGTACGCAT
Source organism: Streptosporangium minutum (assembly GCF_002149035.1). GTDB lineage: Bacteria > Actinomycetota > Actinomycetes > Streptosporangiales > Streptosporangiaceae > Streptosporangium > Streptosporangium minutum. The sequence continues at coordinate 17,699 of NZ_NGFP01000173.1, read as the reverse complement.
GCTCACGCCTGACCCGTCGAATCAGCAGGAACCGCTCGCCGCCACCCTGGATCCACAGGCCGCCGATCCGGCCGGCGCCTCTCGTCGCCTGATGCTCTCCATCGGCGGCTCCCAGTTCGGCATCTCCATCGTCTACGGCGCGGTTCCGGGTGTCCTTCTCGCCTTGCAGATCGACGACCTCGCGGGCGCCGACAAGGCCGGGGTGCTCAGCCTGTTCACCCTCGGCGGCGCCGTGACCGCGCTCATCGCCCAGCCTCTGGCCGGGTCCCTGTCGGACCGGACACGGGACCCGATCAGGCAGCCGGACCCCGTACATCCTCGGCGGCGGCCTGCTGGCAGCGCCCGTCTTATGGGCGATGGGCTGGGCCCAGTCGCTGCCGCTCCTCGCGCTCCTCTACCTCGCCTCGGAGTTCATCCTCAGCGCGGCACAGGGCCCCCTGGCCGCTACGCTGCCGGACAGAGTTCCCGCCGAGCGGCGGGGACGCGTCAGCGCCGCACTCGGCCTCGGGATCATGCTCGGCTCGGTTGCCGGGACGCTGCTCGGCTCGGTAGCCTCCGACGACGTTCGCCTCGCCTACCTGGTCATCGGCTGCATCCCGGTCGCGCTGGCCAGCTCGCGCCTTTTCGTCGCGCCCGACCCCGACAACAGATCCGCAGTCCGCCCCCTGCCAGATCCGGCCCGTCCGCCCTGGTGGCGAACCTTTCTCGTGTCGCCGAAGGACCACCCGGACTTCTGGTGGGTACTCGGCAGCCGGTCCCTCACCTACACCGGCTTCTTCATGATCCACGGCTACAGCCTGTATCTGCTGGGCGACCACATCGGGCTGGGCGACAGCGCCGTCGACATGGTTCCGATCGTCGCGGGCATCGCGGCGTTGTGCATCTGCCTAGCCACCGTGCCGGCCGGCATCGTCTCGGACCGGGTCGGACGGCGCAAGGTCTTCGTCTGTGTCGCATCGGTGACGATGGCCGCCGGCCTGCTGGTTCCGCCGCCCCGCAGATCCTCGCTCCCGCGATGGCCGGCGCGCTGGTGGTAGGGACCGGCGCCTACACCGCTATCTTCCCCGTCGGCGCCGTTCTCGCCCTGCTCGGCGGGCTCAGCGTGCTGCGCGTGCGCAGCGTGCGCTGATCATCGGACTGAGCGCCTGGGTGACATGGTGGCGGCTGTTCGGCTCCGCCATTCGGCCGCTGCCCACCTCGGCGGACAGAAGGTCCCATTCCAGCACATCATGGCCAAGACCTGCCGCAAGAACCCCCCGCACCGCGATGCGGTACCCCCAGCCTGGCGGCGAGGCCGTCGCCGAGATCACCAGCCTCCTCGCTCCGCCCAAGCGAACCCACTGAGCCGTCTGGCCCCGTTCCGCCCATGATCATTGTCAGCGATGACTACTGTCCGCAGGTTCCTCAACCCCGGTGTTCTTCGGCACCGCAGGGCTGCGGATGACCCGGCAGGCCTACGCCGGGCGGCTCAAGACGTGGGCTGACGGGGAGAGGCTGTCAGCGGCGGCTCACTGATGGCTTGGCCTCCTGATTGATCGGCCCGGACGCCCCTCGGCGTCCGGGCCGTGGTCAGCCACAGGCCGGTGAACACGGCGCAGGCCAGCGTCATGGCACCCGCCGCGAGGAAAGCGCTGTTGAGGCCGGACTCGAAGGAGGCGCCGCCGGACTCCCGCGTGTGAACGATCGCCCCGAGCACCGCCACGCCGAGCACCGCGCCGATCTGCCGGGTGGTGCTGCTGACGCCCGAGGCGAGGCCGCCCTCCTGCGGGCTGACCGCCTGGATGGAGGCCCCGGTCAACGGCGACATGGTGAGAGCGAAACCGATGCCGGCGACCGCCAGCCGCCACCACACGTTCCCGTAGCCGGTATCGGCGTGGACGAAGCCCAGCGCCAGCAGCCCCAGCCCGGCCAGCGCCAGGCCGATGCTGACGACGACACGGAAGCCGTACCTGGCCGCCAACCGGCCCGCGTACGGGCTGACGATCACCATGGCCAGCGAGGCGGGCAGGGTCCGCAGCCCGGCGACCAGGATCGAAGTGCCCTGGACGTAGACGAAGAACTGGGAGAAGAAGAACGACGACCCCATCAGCGCGAACCCGACCACGACCATCGCCGTGTTGGACACTGTGAACAGCCGCTGACGAAACAGCCGCAGCGGCAGCATCGGCGTCGACACACGCCCCTCGACCACGACAAACGCGGCCAGCAGCACCAGCCCGGCGGCGAAGCTGCCCAGGATCACCGGCGAGGTCCAGCCTCGGGAACCGCCCTCGATCAGGCCGTAGGTCGCAGCGCCCACGCCCGCGACGGACAGGACCGTGCCGGGGACGTCGATCGGCGGCGCGCTCGGGTTGCGGGACTCCCCCAGCACGCGCAGCCCGGCCAGCAGCAGGACTGCCCCGATGGGCACGTTGACCAGGAAGATGGCGGGCCAGCCGAAGGCCTCCACCAGGATCCCGCCCGCCAGAGGTCCGGCGGCCAGGCCGATGCCGCTGAACCCGGCCCACAACCCGATCGCTCTGACGCGTTCCCCCGGGGCGGGATGCGCGGCGACGAGCAGCGCCAGCGAGGCGGGGCTCAGCGCCGCGGCCCCAATGCCCTGCAGCACCCGCCCGGCGATCAGCCAGCCGATCGAGGGCGCGAGCGAACACACCACCGACGCGGCCGTGAACACCACCACCCCGGCCAGGAACACCCGCCTGCGGCCGAACCGGTCGGCGAAAACGCCGCCCGACAGCAGCAGCATGGCCACCAGCAGCACGTAGGCGTCGACGATCCACTGCAGGCCGGTCAGCCCGGTGTGGAGCCGCTGCTGCATGTCGGGCAGGGCGGCGCCGACGATCGTGTTGTCGAGCAGCACCATGAACTGACCAGCGCAGGTCAGGGTGAGCAACGCTCTCACGGACATCCCTCCTAAAAGCAGTTAATGACTGCGTTAACATAGGCCCTCATAGGCTCTAACGCAAGTCTCGACTGCGTTAAGGTGGGGGTATGGATGAGCAGGGGCGGGCCAGGCGGCCCGGCGGGCGCAGCGCCCGGGTCCGCGCGGCAGTACACCAGGCCGTTACCGAGCTGGTCAGGGAGCGCGGCTACGGAAACTTCACCGTCGGCGACATCGCGGCCCGCGCGGGCGTGGCCGACACCAGCCTCTACCGCCGGTGGGGCAACCTCCAAGCCCTGCTCAGCGATGTGCTGCTGACCCGGCTCAACGCGCAGTCGCCGATGCCTGATACCGGCAGCCTGGCTGGCGACCTGCGGACCCACGCCGCCAACGTGGCCCGCGAGGTCACCGGACCCGACGGCCTGGCGCTGGTGCGGCTGACCATCGCGCTGTCAGGCGAGGGTCAGCAGGGCCTTCAGGCGCGCGACGAGCTCCTGGCCGACCGCACCAGGCAGTTGCAGGCCATGCTCGACCGCGCCCGCGGCCGCGGCGAGGACCCGCCTGACGTACTGGAGGTGCTGGACCATCTCCTGGCGCCGATCTACATGCGCGTCCTGTTCGGCGCGGGCCCGCTCACCCCTGACTACCTCGACGGGTTGGTCAACCGGTTGCTCGCCTGAGCCAGCCCGTCGTGCCGTGGAACAGCTGCTACCTGTCGACCGCCCGCGGCGAGCTAAGCCCCCATCACTACTTGTGGCTGGGGGTCAGTTTCGAGAATAGGATGCCGAGTTGGTTGCGGGACAACTTTGGTTATCAGGCAAGAACAAGCTCAGTTGCCTATCGTGAGCCGGGAGCCATCCGCTCAGTATGGACGGCTCGTTTCCCGGTTATCTGGCAACTCGGTGAACGGGGGCGGCGGCATGGACCCGGTGATCGTCCAACAGCTCGGCCGCGGCCATCCCCTCGCCGTCCACCTGGACGACTTCCTCACCGACCTGAAGAACGCGAACGCCTCGCCGCAGCCCCTGCGCGCCTACCGCGGCGACCTCCTGTAATTCACCGCCCACCACGACGGACAGGTGGCGAGGCCGACCGCGTAGACCGTCCTCGTTCCGGGCACCGCGCTCACCGCGGAGACGTCGACCTCGCGCCTGCGGTTCGACCCCGCCATCGGCGGTAGCTCGGTCCGGCTGCCGTCGGGCGCGACCCGGATGGTCCCGCTCAAGCCGCCCTCGGCGGCGTCCCAGTCGACCAGGATGATCCCTTTCGTGCCGTCGGAGCCGGACGCGCTGACGTCGGCCGAGCCCGGCACCCACGACCAGGCCGTGCCGTCCATCGTGGTGGTGCTGCTGCCGTCCTCGTAGTCGAACACCTTGCGGGTGCCGATCGCCCACACGTTGCCGGGACCGTGGGCGACGACCTGGGTGAGCCTGATCGAGGAGATGCTGCCGTCCGGCTGGCCCTGGCTGTCCGGTGCCGCCGACCGCCAACACCTGGTCAGGCGCCGCGGCCGACACCGACGTCGCCCAGGCGGGCAGGTGCATGACCATCCAGGCCCGCCCGTCCCATCTTTCGCGCCGGAGGCCTGGCAGGAGGTGATCGCTGACAAGCGCCGTCCCGGCAAGCTGGTGCGCCGGCATTTCGAGATTTGCGTGTTCTCCTGCCAGGCGGATGAGCTGGTGCGCGGCGATGTGGCGGCGGTCGACTCCGAGGCCTACGCCAACTGGCAGTCCCAGCTGCTGAGCTGGGAGGACTGCCAGCCGCACCTGGCCATCTACTGCGCCGAGGTCGGCATGCCCATGAAGACCTCGGAGTTCGTGGCGCAGTTGAAGTTGCGGATGACCGGCGTGGCCGCGACCGTGGACGCGGGCTACCCGGACAACGCCGACCTGCTCATCGACGAGCAGAGCCGGCTCTCGCTCAAGGCCCGCAAGTCCGCCGGGCACAGCGCCGAGGCGCTCAAACTGGCCACCGCCGTCAAGGACCGGCTGCCAGAACGCTCGCTGCTGGAAATTCTGACCCGGACCACGCGGCACCTGCGCTGGTTCCGGCATTTCGGGCCGCTGTCGGGGTCGGAGGCCAAGCTGGCCGACCCACTGGAGCGCTACCTACTGGTGGCCTTCGCCTACGGCTGCAACCTGGGCGCCGCCCAGGCCGCCCGGCATCTGGGCGGCCGCGTCAGCGCGCACGAGCTGTCCTACACCGTGCGCATGCACGTCACGCTGGCCGGCTTGAACAAGGCGATCGCGGACGTGGTCAACGCCTACCTGCGCCTGGACCTGCCTAGGTTGTGAGGGGAGGGCAATGCGGTGGCCGCCGACGGCACCAAGTACGACATCTATGTCGACAACCTGATCGCCGAGTTCCACATCCGATGGGGTGATCGCCGAGAACGACCCGGAGGAGCAGGAGAAGGCGATCAAGTTCAACACGCTGGTCGCCGACCTGGTCATGTACCGGACCGCCCTGGACATGTCGCTGGTGCTCAACCGGCTACGCAGCGAGGGCGAGACGGTGCATCGCACCGACGTAACCATCATGTCTCCCTACCAGGAAGACAACGTACGCCGCTTCGGCGACTACATCTACGACCTGGACGCGCCGCTGGAAGGCATGGAGGTTCATCTCGATCTCGAGGAGGCGGCGGCGGCCTGAAACGGCCCTGCCTGTGTGCCGCACAGGCCCCTCTTCGCATCAAAGCGCTGTGCCCGGCGGGCCACCCGAGGCTGAAGACGCGAAGCGAGAATTCCGCGGATGAATTCGGTTGCACTGGGACTGCTGAACTTAGTGGGGTATCTGCATGAATGGTGCCACTGAGCAGGTGCAACGGGTGAGGACAGGAAGAGACCGTACGATCACGCGACGTCCGGCTCCATGGCACAGGCTGGCGGTGCTCGGCGCTCTGATGCTGGCCGCTCTTACCTTCAACACCGCGGAGAACCTGCCGGTCGGCCTCCTGAGGCTCATGTCCGAAGACCTACGGGTGTCCCTGTCGGCGGTGGGTCTCCTGGTCACCGGCTACGGCGTTACGGTGGCCATCGCATCTGTGCCGATTGCCCACGTCGTGCGGGCCGTGCCCCGACGTTATGTGCTCACAGGACTGCTGGCCGCACTCGTGGTGTCCAGTCTCGTTGCCGCGCTGGCTGCCTCCTACTGGCTGCTCCTCGTGGCGCGGCTGCTGACTGCGCTCGCCCAGGCGCTGTTCTGGGCCGTGATGGGGCCGGTCGCGGTGGGTCTGTTCGCGCCCGAGGTCCGGGGGCGTGTGGTCGGGGCGCTGTCCGTGGCTGGTTCGCTCGCCCTGGTGCTGGGTGTTCCCGCTGGGACATGGCTGGGCCAGCAGAGCACCTGGCAGGTGCCCATCGCCATGCTGGCGGCTCTGGGGCTGGTCTCTTTGGTGACGATCGCCGTTCTGCTGCCGACGTCGCGTCCGGAAGAAGAGCCTGCCGCCTACGCGACCAGTCCCGACGTGTGGCGGTTCGGGACGGTACTGGCGGCCGGAGCCTTGTCCGCCGCCGGGGCGTTCACGGGATACACCTACATCGTGACGTTCCTGGGCGACGTAAGCGGGTTCTCCCCCAGCGCGGTCAGCGTCCTGTTCGTGGTTTTCGGTGTCGCGTGTCTGGCCGGGGTGAGCATCACCGGGGCGTTCCTGGACCGCTTTCCGCAGTCCGCACTGGCCACTGCCGTAGCCACGCAGGCGGTGGGCATGCTCGGCCTGTACGCGTTCGGCGCTCATCCGGTGCCGGCGGTGATGTTCCTTACGCTGATGGGCGGCGCACTCGGCCCGGTGTTCATGACCACGCAAAACGCGATGCTGCACTGCGCGCCGGGCCGCACAGACATTGCCTTCGCGGCGAACTCCGGTGCTTACAATGCCGGCATCGCGACGGGTGCCGCGCTTGGAGGACTGGTTCTGCCGCTCGCCGATGTACGGAGCACCTTCCTCGCTGGCGGGCTGCTGACCATCGGGTCCTGCGCGGTCCTACTCGGCGGCCAGCTGCTGCGTGGGCGTCGCCGTCCAGAACGCTCAGCACGCCGATGAGGGACGCCGGCTCGGATTCGCCGACCGTAACAGGGCGTGCCTGAAGGCTGCGGGTGCGCACCTTGGGACAGTCAGATCGCCGATGCCGCTACGGTCGCGGGCGGGAGGGCTCTGATGATGCGACCGCCTCGCCGTCTTCTCCGTACTTCCGAAATTGCGCGATCTGAGCCCTTGCGGGAGCCCGGATCCGCTTCCGAGATTACGAGGCGCCGTCCGGGCGCCCGCCCCACCTGGCTGCCGCCCGCCTACGACGCCGTGCTCGGCGCGTACGCCGCGGCGCTGGAGCGCGCGCCGCTGTCGGACGAGACCCGGCACACCCACCGCTCCCGGGTGCGCATGTTCCTGTCCTGGCTGGCCGACCACGCCGCCACCTATTCCGCCGATCCTCTCGCCGATCAGCAGGCGCGGAACTGGGCGGTGCGCGACTACCGGATGTGGCTGCTGCGCGACGGCCCGGCCAGGCGCAGCCGCGTCTACGTCAACTCCGTTCTCACCGCACTGGACGACTTCCACGTCCGCCGAGGCTTGGGCAAGGCCGACGTCGCCCGCGAAGACCTGCCCAAAAGCGCACCGCGCGCCCTGGAGGAGCGCGCCCGCATCCGTTGGCTGCGTGCTGTGGAGGCGCATCTGTCCCCCCGGGGCCGGTCTGGCCCCACGCCGACGACAACCGGGCCCTGTTCCTCAACGCCAAGGGCGGGCGGCTGACCACCCGCGCCGCCGGCGGCATCATCGCCGAGACCGCCCAGACGGCCGGACGGGACGATCCCACCACGGCACACGTCCTGCGCCACACGCTCGCCACCACGCTGGTCCGCAGGAAGACCGACCTGATTCTGGTCGCCGAGATCCTTGGCCACGCCCGCCTGGAGACCACCCGCCGATACAGCTTGCCGTCCGACCAGGACAAGGAAGACGCCCTCAAACTGATCACCGTTGATCGCTGACCGTACGCCTGCCTGGGGAAACTCTCGTCAAGATCGACTCATGGCCGGTTTTCCCCGTATCTCGGCTGGACCCGAACTTGCCGCAGGTGAGGTGCTGGGGCGGATCGGCGCCGGCTGCCCGACCAGGGACAGCGATGCGCAAACGCAACCGGAGACCCGATCTTGTGTCCCCATTCGCAGTGGACTTCTTCGCGTACCCGCTCAGATCGGTCAACGGCGCACCCGATAGCGCAGGTGAAGCACCCGGTTGCCCTGAATCACCACGTCAGGATCCTCCAACAGGTGCTGCGCGGGGACCGACCCGAAGTAGCGCTTGCCGGACCCGAACACGACGGGCACGACGTCCATGCGCACCTCGTCGATCAGGCCCGCGGCAAGCACCTGGCCACCGACGTCGCCAGCGGCGACCTCGACCATGCGGTCACCCGCAAGCTCCTGCGCCTTGGCCACGGCTGCCTCGACGCCGTCGACGAAGTGAAACGGCGCCTCGGGGTCCCAGCCCTCGGGCTCCGGCCGGTGCGACACGACGACCACGTGGTCGATCCCGCTCGGAGGCTTCCCGTCCCAGCCGTCCGTCAGGTCGAAGACGTGGCGGCCGACGATCGTGACTCCGATCTGGTCCCAGTACGCCCGGGTGTAGTCGTAGGACGTCTGCGACACCTTCACCTCGCCGCTCTCGTCCAACGGGACGTCACCGCTGGACAACCAGTCGAACAGCGGTCCGGGCTGGTCATTCTCGTCCGCGACGAAGCCGTCCACCGACACCGAGCTGTACATGACCACCTTGCCCACGGGGCTCTCCTCTGCTTTGGGGTGCCCCCAAATTAGCGTGTCGTGAGCTGTCGCTCTTGTAAGAAATCAATCGGCCGGCAGCGGTCAGCCGTCCAGCGCGTGGCCGGGATGTTCGCGCAGCAACCGCCGCCGGACTTCGACGTACCGGGTCGGCGTGAGCCCGGTGAACGCCCGGAACTCGTGGCCGAAGTGGGCCTGGTCGAAGTAGCCTGCGCCACCGGCGAGGTCGCCCCAGTCGATCGGTCCGGCGGGGTTGATCGCGAACACGGTGGCGGCGAAGCGGTAGGTGCGGGCCAGCCGCTTCGGCGTGACGCCGATGAGCTCCTTGAACCGCTGTGCCAGATGAGTGCTGCTGACACCGGCTGCCACGCGGCAGCCAGCTCTCTCGCGAAGCGGTCAGCCAAGCCGCCGCATACCCCGTGAATCCGCACCAATACTGGCCGCAGCCGATCATCTACGTCGGGCGATCCCAGAAAGATCCCGTAACGGCCCGTCAGTGGCTCGCGCGGCTCTGAATGTCAGTGACCGGAGCGCTGTCGTCCGCGGTGGTCCGCCATACGGTCTCGACGTCCAGGGCGGCGTCGCCGTACAGCAGCTCCTGGTGATAATTCCGATCCCCGTCGGACCCGCGACGCGGGAGCGACCCGATAGCTCCCGACCGGTCCGCACCTGCCGTAACCTGCGCCTTTCACGGCGACTCGAAGCCGTATCAGAGCGATGTCAGGTCCGTGTTAGGTCGCGGGGCCACACTTCTCTGCATGGATACAGCAATGCGCCCCCCGGCCGACACCCAAGGCCAGCCGAAAGGCTTCGTCGCGAAGCTCCTCGCCGACCGTCACTCCATCCCGTTCTCCATCGCACTGCACCTGGCGCCCGGCGCGGTCATCGTCGCCGTGTACGCGTTCATCGCCGCCCCCCTGGTCCGAGCGATGGACTTCCCGATCTTCCTGGCCTGGGCCATCGCCCTCACGGTTGTGCTCTTCCCACTCCAGCTATTCCTACTATGGCTGGGCAAGAAGCAGACCGGCCGCTTCACGATGAAGGGCGTCGTCCACTACCGCGACAAGCCGGTCTCACGCAGCAAGGTCTTCTGGCTCGGTGCCGCGTGCCTCGTGTGGATGACCGTGGTCTCACTCTCACTGACCCCGCTGGACAACATCGTCTACGACTGGTTCTTCACCTGGGTGAACTACCAGGGCGCCGGCCCCGACGGCACCGCCTACCTCCAGGGCTACCCGCAGGAGCTCGTACTCACCACGCTGCTCATCTGCGCACCGTTCACCGGCTTCACCCTGCCCCTGCTCGAGGAGTACTACTTCCGCGGCTTCCTGCTGCCCCGCCTCCCGCAGCTCGGCAAGTGGGCCCCGTTCTTCAACACCTTCTTCTTCTCGGTGTACCACTTCTGGGCCCCTTGGACGGTCCTGTCGAAGCTCGTCTTCCTCTACCCCGGCGTCTGGCTCGCCTGGAAGAAGCAGGACATCCGCATCTCGATCGCCATGCACCCCGGCTCGGCGCTGCTGATGACCGTGGTCGGCGTCATCGCCCTCGCCTCCGGCGCCTACTCGATGTAAGACCGCCCGAAACACCGTGCGGCGACTGCTGATCAAGGCGGGGTACTCGTTCGGCGTCTGAGAACACACGCTGGATGATCAATAGATCAAGTTCTGGGCGGTAGTGTCGCGGCTGAGAGATCCGGGAGTGTCAGACGCAGGCCGTGTGGCAGGTCGAAAACTGTGTCCAGCCGATGATGCAGCGGGACAGATGTCTTGCCCTGGGGATCGATCAGAAGCGCCTCCATGCCCATGCGGCGCGGGCCGACGTAGTCGGCTTCGTAGGAGTCGCCGATGAACCATACGTCCTGGGCCGAGACCGCGAGCTGGTGGAGTGCCGCCTGATAGATGTCCGTGTGGGGCTTGCGCCTGCCTACGTCCACGGAGAGCACGACTGCGTCCATGGAGTCGAATAGAAGATGCGTGGGACGAGGCTGGATCATCTAAGGATCTTGCCAGGCCCGCGTGGCAGCTTAATAAATAGCCCACAATTGGGGCCAACCTGCAGTCTGCCGTCCCAGAACCTCATTCTGAAACGATCAGTTAATGCGCCGTCGACACAAGTAGAGGCGGCTGGCGCGGGAGGAACATGCCTTGTCGGCGGCCACCGCCCTGGACGAGTCCGCGGACGCCCGACGCGCAGACGGACCTTGATCCGGGACAGTACAGCGCGAAATTGTCCGAGGTCGGTGGGCGGGGAGTTCCATACGGATCGAAGCCCTGCGCCGCTGGGTACGTTCGTCCTGTTCGATCTCCGCACCACCAGCAAGGACCGTCATGCAAGCCATCACCGTTCGAGACCGCGCCGCCGGTCTGGCCGGCCTTTCCCTGGCAGAAGCGCCGTACCCGCACGCCGCCGAGAACGACGTCATCGTCCGGGTGCATGCCGCAGGGTTCACCCCCGGAGAGCTCGACTGGCCGGCAACGTGGTCCGATCGCGCTGGCCGCGACCGGACGCCCACTGTGCCCGGGCATGAGGTGTCGGGTGTCGTCGCCGAGCGGGGATACGGAACAACCGGCCTGACCGTCGGCCAGCGGGTGTTCGGGCTGACCGACTGGACCCGCAACGGCTCGCTGGCCGAGTACGTGGCGGTGGAAGCCCGCAACCTCGCGCCACTGCCGGCCGACATCGACCACACCGTGGCCGCCGCACTACCGATCTCAGGACTGACCGCGTGGCAGGGCCTGTTCGACCACGGCCGTCTGGCCGCCGGCCAGACCGTCCTGATCCACGGCGTCGCGGGCGGTGTCGGTTCGATCGCGGCGCAACTCGCACGCGAGGCAGGAGCCCAAGTGATCGGCACCGGCAGAGCCGGCGACAGGGACACGGCACAGAGCCTCGGCGTGGACACCTTCCTGGACCTGCAGACCGACCCCCTTGAAGATGCCGGTCAGGTCGACGTGGTGTTCGACGTGATCGGCGGTGACATCCTGGACCGCTCGGCCGCGCTGGTGCGCGCAGGCGGCACGCTCGTCACCATCGTCTCGCCGCCCACGGTCCGGCCCCGTGACGGGCAGGCGATCTTCTTCGTCGTCGAGTCCGATCGTGCCCGGCTCGCGGACCTGGCACAACGGGTGCGGGACGGACGGCTCCGCCCGATCATCGGAGCCGTACGGACGCTCGCCGAGGCGCCCTCCGCGTTCGCGCCCGCCCACCGCACCCCCGGCAAGACGATCATCCGGATCACGGAAGGCGGATAGCCAGCAGGCCAGCTCAGCTGCGTTTGAGCAGACCATCGCCAAGGCATGAACTCGCCCATGGTTAGGCTCCGCAATGCGTGGACAGCGTAATCATCACTCCTCCTGACCGAGACCCATGTGCCGGGGCGGAACCCGGTGCGCCTGAAGGGTTCAAACAGAACAGGAGAGAGGTCATGATCCGAGTACGATTCGCCGGTGGGCTTCTGGCTGTCGGCATGGTAGCCGCGTCCGTCGCATGCGCGCCCACAGCAGAGCGTGCGACCAACCAGATGCCACCCGTAGCCGCCACGGTTTCGCCACCACCATCGGAGACACTGTCGCCTCTCTTGGAACAGGCGCTCCCCAATATCAAGGGCAAGACGTTCACCTCAACGATCGTGAACTTCCCGCCCACCGCACGCGCGACGCCACATCGGCACGGCAACGCCTTCGTCTACGCCTACGTACTCAAAGGCGAAGTCCGCAGCCGGCTCGACGGCGAGCCGGTGCGTACGTACCGCCAAGGCGAGAACTGGGTCGAGCAGCCAGGGGCCCACCATGTGCTCACGGAAAACACCAGCCGGACGCAACCGGCGAAGCTGCTGGTCATCTTCATCTCCGACACCGGAGACAAGCTCAAGGTCGACGATCGGCCAAAGTAGGATCATCAGCCGGCCGCGACGGCGCGGGCTTGATCAGCGCGGCCCCGCATCGGGTACCACCACCAGCACACGGCCGATGCCGGACATCAAGACCTGACGACCAGATGACAGGCTGGACCCATGTTTCCGGAGACTCCCACCGCCGCGGCGGCGCTGTCGGTGGCCACCCGTTTCTACTCGCCCGCGCTGTTGAATCACTGCACCCGCTCCTACCTGTGGGGAACCCTGTACGCCACAGCACACGGGATCGCCTTCGACGACGAGCTCTATTACGTCTCGGCGCTGCTCCACGACATCGCGCTGACACAGGCTTTCGACAGCCACAGGCTGCCCTTCGAGGAGGCGGGAGGGCAGCTGGCCTGGGTCTTCGGCGTGGCAACCGGCTGGCCGGAGGAGCGGGCCGCCAGGGCCACCGAGATCATCACGCTGCACATGCGCGACGATGTGTCCGCGGCCACCGACCCCGAGTCCCACCTGCTGCAGGTCGCCACAAGCTGGGAGGTGGTCGGACGGCGGCCGGAGGAGTTCTCGCCGGACGCCAGGGCGGAGATGCTCGCCCGCCATCCTCGGCTGGGATTCGGCACGGAGTTTCTGGCGTGCTTCGAGGACCAGGCCAGACGCAAGCCGGACAGCGCCGCCGCCGCATCGGTCAGGAACGACGTCGCTGGCCGGATCGCCGCCAACCCTCTCGAAGGCCACCCGCCCGCCTGACCTCCAAAGCCGCGAACCCCACCGCCAGCCCTGCTCGGGTGCAACGGAGCTGACGACCGCGAACGTCCACACGAATCGGGGGCTGAGGAACATCGGAGCCGAATGGCCCGGAAATTCCGAGGCTGGCTGCTGGGGCTAGGGAGTGGGCCAGAGAAGGTCGGGTTCGCACGGCTGGGCGTAGTCCACACCGGGCACGTCGAAGCCGTACAGGCGGCAGACCTCGCCGCTGAACCAGCAGAGGTCGGCCAGATCCCCGATGGCGCCGAAGGTCAGCGCTCACTCTCGGCCACCAGCCGGTAGCGGGCGGCGGCGGACGGGACGGTGAAGCGCGCGTTCAGGTCGGATGATCCGGTCGCGCCGTCTGTTTGTAGGTGATGAGTCTTTAGTCCTCTGTAAATGATCTTGGATGAAAGCGAGCGCCTTTACGATGTAGATCAATAAGTCTGAGACCTCATCGCCCATGCGCCCAGACGCTTGAACCTCGTCCACGGAAAACGGTTGCGCGTCGGCTTGTCTTGTCCCTGCCGAGCGACAGGGGATACCGTCGTCGACGCTGCCGGGCGCTCCCCCGAGCACCTCTCGAACCGATGCTCTCGACGCCTCTCCCCCACTGAGTCCGATACCTGGATCGCCATCCTGTGGGCATCGGCGCGACGACACCCCCCTCCCCCGGCCATCGGCCACGACCCGAACGCCTGATGCCGACCGCAGATGAAACCATGGGATCGTCGGCGTGATCTGACGGCCAACGGGAGAGATTCACCCGATCACTGCAAAGCCCGCCACTTCTCACAATTTCTTTGTCATGCGTTCCTCGGGGCGACAGGAACGTCAAAGAGCTCTTTGACGTTCCTGTCGAGGGCATCGGCGATTTGAAAGACCGTGTTCAGCCGGAGGCTGTACACGCCGTTCTCGATGCGGTTGATGGTCTTATGGTCGACCTCGGCGAGTTCCCCGAGTCGTTCCTGGGTGAGCCCTTGGCCTTCCCGGACGTCGCGTAGCCGCAGGCCGAACTGTCTGCTCAGCGAGGCGTGGCGGGATCGGGATGGACACTTACCCAAGGTGACGTGCATGATCCTTCAACGTCTGCACCAAGGTTGGTACATATCGCGAGGGGCGAGCCGGAGAACCGTCGCGGCGTAGGCGGCGGTCAGCAGCGGAGCGGTGATGACGTCGATGCCCAGGGCGAGGATCTGGTACGCGCTGCCCGAGTGCTCCAAACTCGCATGGGCGTAGACGACACCGCCGAGCATCCCCAGCGTGAAGGTCGCCCACTGGAGCCCGCCCAGCGTCCTACGGTGGCGGGCGATGTCCCCGAGGGCCTGGTGCCTTCCGACGGCGAGGCCGAGGAGGAAGGCCGCCAGGGCAGCCGGGGCCTGGAAGAAGACGAGCAGGACCAGCACGTCGGGCAGCTGCTCCAAGTGGGCGGCGACCACTGATGCCGGGCCGCTGCGGCCGGGTTCACTCCGGAGCCGCTCGCCGCGTGGACGGCGAGCGCGAGCAGGACGTACGCGGCGGCGGTGAGGACGAACAGGCTGGCCAAGCGTCGCAGGAAGCGGGGGGCGAAGCGGGCCCATGCCGCTCGGCGGAGGAGAGCTGGAGGGTGAAGCTGCAGCCGAACAGGAACGAGAACAGCAGGAAGAACTTGGCCTCGAAGAAGAGCGCGACGAACCATCGGACCGCGTTGTCGAGCGGCGAGGCGAAGCCGGGATCTTCCATGCCCGTGCCGTGGTAGGTGGAGGCCAGGTAGCCGATGAGGATGCCCAGTAACGCGAAGCCGCACAGGGCGTCGACGTGGGCGAGGCGTCCGGCCGCCCGGCCCGAAGTCGCGGCGTTTGCGGTGGTCACTCGGTCCTCTTGCGGTCGGCGATCTGCTCGACGAAGCGGCGCTGGTCGGCAAGAAACCCGGGTGCGTACAGGCGTCGCGGGACGAAGACGGCGGTGAGAGTGAGGCGCGGCTCGGAGTTCTCGACGGCGTTGTCGACCAGCGAGTGGGTGGCGTCGGGGTAGTGCCGCACCGTCAGGGAGGTGGGCGGCAGGATGCGGCGGTAGGTGGCCTCGGTGTCGGCGACGTCGACATTGATGTCGTGCCCGGCCAGTATCAGGAGCGTGGGTGTGCCGCGCATGGCGCGCAGGTCCTCGCTCGCGTTGGAGCGGTAGTTCTTGGCGATGAACCGCCAGCGTTCGGCGGTCATGCCGTCGGTGTCGCCGACGGCGGTGCGGTACTGCTCGAAGGTCGCGTCCTGCCGCAGCAGGCGCAGGGTCATCTCGCGCCGTCGCAGTGCTGCTTGTGTCTCGTCCTGGGTGGCGCCGTCCCTGCGCAGTTCGGCGAGGAGGTTGTAGCGCCCTTGCTGTTGCCAGTCGACGGCCGGTGAGACCGCGATGACGAACTGCAGAGCGCGGTCGCGGGCCGTGACTTTGGGCAGCACCCACCCTGCCTGGCTGGCCCCCCACAGGCCGATACGCCGGCCGTCGATGTCGGGACGCGTGCGGGCCCAGGCGATCGCGGCGAGGGTCTCGCCGGCTCGGTCGGCCATGCTCTGGTCCAGCCAGCTCCCCTCGGAGGCGCCGATGCCGGGCTTGCTCAGGGAGAGCGAGGCATAGCCGGCCTTCGCGAAGGACTCCCATAAGGGCCGGTAGAAGGAGTCGTGCGTGGCGTCGATGGGCCCGTCGCCATGAACGAAGACCACCAGGCCGAAGGGGCCGTCGCCGTTCTCCGGCCGCGCGAGGACGCCGTCCAGCAGCCGCCCGTCGTGCCGCACGGTGATGCGCTCCTCCCGTAGCGCGTAGGTGTTCTGCCAGACCGCGACACCGCCGAGCCCCACGCCCACGAGCAGCACGGCGACCAGCGACCCCACGAGGACGCGCCGGCGACGCCGCACACGCGGCACCATCCGTCGACTCATACCCACCCCTTAATTATCATTTCTAATACGCTCGTATAGAGAATGAACGTAGTAGGGTTGATAGTGCAAGCGGCGGGCGTCCCGGCCCGCCGCGCGGAAGGAATGCCGATGGACACGACGGAGCGGGGACAGAGGCCGGAGAATCCGGATGGCCCGGGGGTGCGCAGGGGCGTGCCCGAGGGCAGTGAGTCGCGTGTGGCCGCGCTGTACTGGGAGGCGTTCGGGCGGAAGCTCGGCACCGCCCTGAACCCGCCGGACAAGGCCCGCGCCTTCCTTGCGGCCCATCTCCACCACGACCGAGGTGTGGTCGCCGTCGTCGACGGCGAGGTGGCGGGGGTGGCCGGCTACCAGCTCGGCGGACGCGGCCTGATGGGCGGCGGCGCGGGTGACGTCCTGTCCGCCTACGGGACCTTGCGCGGGCTGCCTCGCCTGGCTCTTCTCGCCCTGATGGGACGGCGCCCCGCCGACGGCGAGCTCGTGATGGACGGCATCGCCGTCGCCCCCGAGTGTCGCGGCCAGGGCATCGGCAGCCTCCTGCTGCACGAGATCGCGGCCGTGGCCGCTGACCACTCATGCCGACGTATCCGCCTCGACGTCATCGACGTCAACCCGCGCGCCCGCGCCCTGTACGAGCGGCAGGGCTTCACCGCCGTGCGCACCGAGAAGACCCCGTACCTGCGTGAACTGATGGGCTTCGGCGCCGTCACCACCATGCACCGGCCCGTCGCATCGACCGACTCGACGAACCGCCGGCAGGCTTGATGAGCACCCCTCCGAACACCTCGATGGGCACGCAGGCCGACGCGGACGGCACCGTCCCTGTACCCATCCCCACCCGACTGCTGGTGCATGCCCTGGTCCGCGAGGACGGCACCGTCGACGCCGGTGAGCTCTACACCGTCGCCGGCCTTCTCGGTATGACCGACCAACAGGTCCGTCTCTGCATCAAGCGGCTCGTGGCCGAGGGCCGCTTCACCCACGAAGGCCGCGGACGCAAGGCTCTGTTGAGGGCGGTCGCCGACGTCAGCGGCTCGATCACCCCTGACGTCGCCTACGTCCGCCATGCCTACCGCCAGGACCACGGGCTCGCCGCCTGGGACGGTGTCTGGCACCTGTTCGCCTTCGCCATCCCCGAATCGAGCAGGACCGCCCGCGACGCCCTTCGCGACACCTTGCGCCACCTCGGCGCCGCCCCGGTCCAAAGCGGCCTCTACGTCAGCGCGAACCCCATCGAAGAACTCGTCGAAGCCCAGGCCCGCCACCTCGACGTCGCCCACGCGGTCACCTGCCTCACCAGCACCGACCTGCGCGTCGGGGGCCGCGATGACCCGCACGCCCTGGCCGCCGCCCTCTGGCCCCTGGACGACATCGCTGCCCGCCACGACCGCCTCGCCGACCTCGCCCGGGTCTGCCTCGACCGGCTCGCGCAGCCGGACAGCCCCACCGGGCCCGAGCAGCTGACCATGGCCATCCAGCTCGCCGCGACCTTCACCCACGCCATGGAACCGGACCCCCTCCTGCCCCCCGAGCT
>NZ_NGFP01000172.1 GCF_002149035.1 Streptosporangium minutum | reverse complement strand
GGTCCCGCTTCCGGCGGCCCCGTTTCCAACGGTCCCGCTTCCGGCGGACGCCGGCCCGGTCTGCTCCACCCCGGTGCGATCTGTCTCGGCCTGGACCGTCTCGGCCTGGACCGTCTCGGCCCGGAGCAGTTCGACCCGGACCAGGGCGGTGGTGGCCTGGGCGTGGCGGCGGACGTTGGTGAGCGCCTCCTGGGCGATCCGGTAGGCCGCCACCTCCACCGCCGCGGGCACGTCGCCCAGCGGGCCGGCCACCGCGATGTCCACCCTCGGTCCCGGCGCGTCGGCCAGCGCGCGCAGGGAGCCGACCAGGCCGAGGTCGTCCAGCGCGGGTGGGCGCAGGCCGTACACCAGGTCCCTGACGTCGCCGATCGCGGCGCCCATCTGGTCGCGCACGCGGATCAGCAGCTCTTCCACGGCCTCGGGATCCCGCTCCAGCCGGAGCCTGGCCTCGTCCACGGTCATCGCCAGGCTGGCCAGCGTCGGCCCCAGCCCATCGTGCAGGTCACGGCGGAGCCTGCGTCGCTCCTCCTCCCGGGTGGTGAGGATGCGCTCCCTGGAGCGTCGCACGTCGGCGGTGAGCCGTACGGCGTGCGCCAGCTCCGCCAGGTGCCGGGCCAGCGCGTCCAGCAGGTCCGGCGAGGCGCCGGGCCCGTTGCGGAGCAGCCGCCCGACCGGCTCCCCGTGCCAGACCAGCGGAGTCTCGACCGGCCGGTCTCCCAGCTCGCCGTCGAGGACGACCCCGGTGTGCCCGCCGTGGACCTCGACGGCGACGCCGTCGGCGCGGAGCGCCTGGCGCACCAGCGCTGCGGCCGTGACCAGCCCCTCAGCGGGATCGACGGCCTCCTGCAGGGTGCGGCTCAGCCGGTCGGCCACCCGGTAGGGGTCGCGCTCGACCCGGAGCAACCGGTCCACGACCCGCTGCAGGCGCAGCCGTGCCGGGTGGAAGACCGCACCCGCGGCCAGCGCCGCGACCAGCCCGGCCACCGCGTCCTGGCTGCCGGCCGACGTGGTGACCAGCCAGGTCAGCCCGGAGTAGATCCCGCCGGTGACCACCGCCAGCCCGCCGTACACCAGGACGCGGTTGAGTACGAGGTGGACGCCGGACGGCCGGGGTCCCGGCCCCCGGGCAGGGGGTGTCGTCACTGCCATGACCGAAGGATCCCCCACCCCGTGTCCCGCCGTCCCGGGGCTGGTGTCCCGTTCCGGGGCGGATTCCGGGATCCCGCCGAACCTGGGCGCGCCCGCGTGCGCCTGGACGGTCCGATTCCGCCCGAGGGCGGATCACCGATGCCGGCGGTGCGTCCGCGTGTGTCTGGGCATTCCGGGCGTGCCGGAGGGCGGATCACCGGTGCCGGCGGTGCGCCCGTGTGTGTCTGGACGGTCCGGGCGTGCCCGAGGGCGCCCTGATGAGGACGGCGGGCCTCCGATCACCGGCCCGGGAGCCTTCAGCCGGGAGACGCGGCCCGCGCCGATCTCGGCCCCGGCCGGACCGGCCGGTCGGATCACCCGCTCTGGCGGGGGCTGTCCCCCCGGTGACTACCCTGGAGGGCGTGAGCCGTACTGAGAACTCCGAGGACCTGTTCGCCCGCGCACGTGAGATCGTCCCGGGAGGTGTCAACTCTCCGGTCCGCGCCTTCGGGGCCGTCGGGGGCACCCCCCGCTTCATGGCCTCCGGCCAGGGGCCCTACATCACCGACGTGGACGGCAACCGCTACGTGGACCTGGTCTGCTCCTGGGGGCCGATGATCCTCGGGCACCGGCACCCGGCCGTGATCGAGGCGCTGCAGGACGCCCTGGCGGCGGGCACCTCGTTCGGTACGGCGACGCCCGGCGAGGTCGAGCTCGCCGAGGAGATCGTCGCCCGGGTGGAGCCGGTGGAGAAGGTCCGCCTGGTCAGCTCGGGCACCGAGGCCACCATGTCCGCGGTACGGCTGGCCCGCGGCTTCACCGGCCGGTCCAAGGTCGTCAAGTTCGCCGGCTGCTACCACGGCCACGTGGACGCCCTGCTCGCCTCGGCGGGGTCCGGCCTGGTCACCTTCGGTCTGCCCGACACCCCCGGCGTGACCGGCGCCTCGGCCGCCGACACGGTGGTGCTGCCCTACAACTCGGTCGAGGCCGTGACGGAGGCCTTCCGGACCTTCGGCGCCGAGATCGCGTGTGTGATCACTGAGGCCTGCCCGGCCAACATGGGGGTCGTCCCGCCGCTGGACGGGTTCAACGCCACGCTGCGCGAGCTCTGCACCGCGCACGGCGCCCTGCTGATCATCGACGAGGTGCTCACCGGTTTCCGGGTGTCGGAGGCCGGATGGTACGGCCTCGACCCGGTGGACGCCGACCTGATGACCTTCGGCAAGGTCATGGGCGGCGGTCTGCCCGCCGCCGCGTTCGGCGGCCGCGCCGACGTGATGGCCCACCTCGCTCCGGAGGGGCCGGTCTACCAGGCCGGCACCCTGTCCGGTAACCCGCTGGCCTGCGCCGCCGGCCTGGCCACCCTGCGCGCCTGCGACGACGAGGTCTACGACCGGGTCGACGCCTCCGCCCTGGTCATCGGCCGCGCCGCCGCCGACGCCCTGGCCGCCGCCGGGGTGCCGCACCGCCTGCAGCGCGCGGGCAGCCTGTTCTCCGTCTTCTTCACCGAGGACCAGGTCACCGACTTCGACGGGGCCCAGAAGCAGAACACCGCCGCCTACCGGGCCTTCTTCCACGCCATGCTCGACCAGGGCGTCTACCTGCCCCCGTCGGCCTACGAGGCCTGGTTCCTGTCGGCCGCCCACGACGACGAGGCCCTGTCCCGCGTCGCCGACGCCCTGCCGATCGCCGCCAAGGCCGCCGCCCAGGCCTCCTAACGGGGCAGCTTGTCCAGATCGACGTCGATGGGGAAGGGGACCGGGACGGTCAGGCGTCCGTGGTGGATGCCGGTGAGGCTGTAGGCGCCGGTGGCGGGATCGAGCTCGTAGACGTGGACGACGGGGCTGCCGTCGTTGCTCTCGACCCGCCAGAAGTGCGCGATCCCGGCTTCGGCGTAGCGGAACGGCTTGGTCTTGCGGTCTCGGTCCTCGGACTCGGGTGAGACGATCTCGACGACGAGGTGGACCTCGTCGGGGGTGTAGAACGTCCGGTCGTCGTCGACGGCGGCCACCGTGTTGATGATCACGATGTCAGGACAGGGACGCATCCTGGGCCCGAGCTTGACGTCCATCTGATCGACCGACGACAGGTGCTCGGGAGCCTGTGCGTCGAGGGCCTCGGTGAGGCGGCGGATCATGCGCTGGTGAAAGCGCTTCTGGGGGGAGACGAAGACGAGAGCTCCATCGATCAGCTCGACGTGCTTGAAGAAGTCGGGCTCGCCGTTCGGTCCCTCTGCCGGAAGGCGGTCGAGGTCGTCGGCGGTCCATCCCCATGGGGGTGGGGACGGCCAGTAGTCGAGTGCGCCACTCACGTCGGTCACCGCAACATCGTCTCCGTCACCCGGTGTGTTCATTCAGATCGTCTCCGTTGCCTTCGGTCCATTCTCTCCGCTTCCGGCGTTGATGTCAGAGGGGTGCCTCTTCTTGATGGAGTGAATCGCGACTTCAATGTGAACAAATTGTTTGCTTCAAATTGTTGACAACGATTTGTTGGAAGGGCCATGCTGGTCGCATGAACGCCGAGTCTGATCAGACGCCCGACCCCTTCACCCCGCCCGACCCGGCCCAGGCGCGGGCGCATCGCGTGTACGCGTCCCTTTTCCGCATCGCCGAGCGGCACGCGGCCACCGAGGCGCAGCGCTCCCGGCAGGTCCACCCCGACGTCCTCGGCCCGCACGAGGCCATCAGGCTCGTGTCCGTTCTCGCGGGAGGCGCCGCGGAGCGGGAGGAGGGGGAGCCGGAGGTGGACAACGCCGACATCACCGCCGCCCTGACCCTCATCCCGCTGGCACGCGCGGAGATGGACCAGCTGGAGGCGGGGCTCCTGCTGATGGCGCGCGGCCGCGGCCTCACCTGGCAGGAGATCGCCTTCGGCCTCGGCCTCGGCACCTCCCAGGCCGCCAGGCAGCGCTACGAACGTCTGGCCGGTCGCGTGACCCCCGACGGGGGCGGCGGTGGCGCGGGAGCAGAGGCAGGTGACACGGACAGGTGACACGGACGGCGGGGGTGGTGCGGCGGATCAGGGGGGCCGGCGCTCCCCTGTCCTACCCTGATCCACGTACGGCGGCCCACCGCCGACCCGGCGCGCCGTACGCCCGGCGGCATCCTGCCCCCTACGGCCGCGGCCGCCGGGTGTGCCAGTCGGTGACCTTCTGGTACGCGTGGGCGAGCGCCAGCAGCGTGGCCTCACCCCACGCGGGCCCGGCCAGCTGAACGCCGATCGGCAAGCTGTCCGCGCCGAATCCGCAGGGGATCGAGACCGCCGGCAGGCCGGTCCCGTTCAGAGGCACGGCGTACAGAGGTCCGCCGATCGGCTCGGTCAGCCTCCCGGTGGCCTCCATCCTGGGAGCCGTGCGTTCACGGCTCGGCAGGACGAGGACGTCGACACGCGCGAACAGTTCGGCCAGCTCCGCGCGGAGTCGCTGGGTGGCGCGCAGGGCGTCGACGTAGTCGGGCGCGGGTACGGCCAGCCCGCCCTCCAGCCGCTCACGGATCTGGGGGATCAGGTCCGCGGGACGCTCCCGCAGGAACCGGCGGTACTCCGCCGAGGCCTCGCAGGCCAGGATGGTGGAACCGGCCTCCGCGGCGGCTTTCCACGCCGGGACCTCGACGTCGACGACCTCCAGCCCCATGTCCTGCAGGGCGGCGAGTGCCACGGTCAGGGCGGCGGCCGTATCGGCGCTGAGCGGCTCCCACAGGCAGCCGCGTAGCACCCCGGCCCTGAGGCCGCGCACGGAGCGGCGGAGCGGCGTCGCCCGGCCGGCCCCCTCCCGGTGCGACGCCTCGGCCCGCCCCGGGTCATGGTCCGCGACGGCGTCGAACAGCACGGCGCAGTCTTCCGCCGAGCGCGCCATGGGCCCGGCATGGTCCAGCGTCCGGGCCAGCGGTATGACCCCGGTCGTCGGGACACGGCCGAACGTCGGCTTGAGGCCCACGACGCCGCACCAGGCCGCTGGGTTACGGATCGAACCAGTCGTGTCGGTACCTATGGCACCCGGCACCAGGCCCGCCGCCACGGCCGCGCCGGACCCCATGCTGGAGCCGCCGGCATACCGCTGGAGGTCCCACGGGTTACGGGTCGGCCCGTAGTGGTAGGCGTCAAGCGGCCCATAGGCGAATTCGGGCAGATTGGTCTTCCCGAAGACGATGGCGCCCGCCGCCCGCAGCCGGGCCACGATCACGGCGTCGCCGGTGGCCCTCGCGTCCGCGAGGACCCTGGAGCCCGCGGTGGTCCGCTCTCCTTCGACGTCGATGTTGTCCTTGACGGCGATCGGCACGCCGTGCAGCGGTCCCCGCACGTCCCCGCGACGCAGTTCCTTTTCCGCGACGCGGGCGTCGGCGAAAATGCGCTCCGACGGAAGCGAGACGAAGGCGTTGAGCAGGGGCTCCAGTGACGCGCAACGGGCCAGCAGCGCCTGGCACAGCTCCACGGGTGAGAGCTCGCGGGCGGCCAGCATCGGACCGAGTTCGGAGATGCCCAGGAAGTGGAGATCGCTCATGACCGGCTCCGTCTGCCGTCCGTCCCTCCGGTGCCCGGAAGGCCTGCCGCGAGCCGCTGCCCTGTCCGGCGGCTCCCCGCCTTCCGCGAGCGGCCGGTGAGCGGGGTCTCAGTCATCGGAGATCGTGTTGCGCAGCACACCGATCCTGTCGATCTCGACCTCGACGGTGTCGCCCGGCCGCATGAAGACCTGCGGTGACCTGCGCGCTCCGACGCCCCCCGGAGTGCCGGTGGCGATGACGTCTCCCGGCGCGAGCGTGGTGAACGTCGACACGTAGGAGATGATCCGCGGGATCGAGAAGATCATCTCGTTGGTCGTCGCCTGCTGCATGATCTTGCCGTTGAGGCGGCAGGACAGGGTGAGGGCGCTGTCGGCGGGTATCTCGTCCATGGTGACCATCCAGGGCCCGAAGGCGCCGGTCCGCGGGAAGTTCTTACCTGGAGTGTACTGGTGCGTGTGACGCTGGAACTCGCGCACGGAGCCGTCGTTGTAGCAGCTCAGCCCGGCTACGTGGCGCCAGGCCGTATCGGGGGCGATCCGGCGGCCGGAACGTCCGATGACGACGGCGACCTCGGCCTCGTAGTCGAGCGTGTCGCTCTCGCGCGGGCGCAGCAGCGGGCTGTCGTGGCCGGTCTGCGACTCGGGGACACGCAGGAACACCGCCGGCTGCGCGCTCACCGAGTTTCCCGTCTCGGCACGGTGATCTTCGTAGTTCAGGCCGACACAGATGATCTTGCCTGGATTGGGGATCACCGGGAGCCAGGTCACGTCGGACGCCGCGTAGTCCACCTTGTCCAGATGTTCGCTCGCGAGCACCGTCGCGTCGTCGTCGATGAGTGACTTGAGATCGGGATGGCGGGTGCCGAGACGCGCTCCGAGGTCGACCAGGCCGCGGTCGGTGACGGCGCCGTAGGTGGTGGCACCCTGAGGAGTCTGGAAGGTTGTAAGTCTCATATCGTCACATGTCCTGGATGACGGCGATGGCGTTGATCTCGATGAGCATGTCGGGGTGGACCATCTTCGACACCTCAAGGAGGGTCGAAGCCGGCGGCGGCGAGGGGAAGTACTCGCGACGCACCCGGTGGATCGCCGTGAAGTGCTCGATGTTCCTGACGAAGACGTCGACGCGCACGATGTCCTCCATCGCCCCGCCCGCCGCCTCGACCAGGTTCTTCATGTTGTCGCAGACGCGCCGGGTCTGCGCGTCGATGTCGCCCGCCCCGGTGACCGTGCCGTCGGGCAGGCGCGCCGTCATCCCGGACAGGAACAGGAGCCTGCCGCGCGCCTGGGTCGCGATCGCCTGGGAGAAGTGCCCGCTGGGGGAACTGACGGCTTCCGATGTCACTTGCTGCTTCGCCATGACGGCCCTTCACGTGAGGGTTCGTTCCGATGATGTTCTGCCGGGCGCCGGGAACGGAGCCGGTGACGGCCCGCGCCGGCCCGGCGGGAGCCGGCCGTGATCGTCCTGCTGTGGATCACAGGAGAATTTCGCGCAGCACGGTACGGGCGTCCATCTCGTACTCGCAGTCGACCACCGGCGGGCTGGCCAGGTGCCAGGTGACCGCTCCGGTGCCGGCGCCGTAGGCGAAGATCTCCTCGCGGAGCAGCGGTCCCACCTCGTGCAGGGTGTAGGCCTGAGTGTTGAGGACATGGCGCCATTGGAGGCCGAGCACACGGAGCCGCTCCTCCTGCTCCGCCCGGACGAAACGCAACTTGTCGCGCATGGCGTCGATGGACGTATCTCCCCGGCGGACGATGCTGTCGCGATACTCCCCCGGACCTTGGGCGCACTCGGCGTTGCCCGCCAGCACGAAGGTCGGCTGAGGACTGTCGGACTCGACCGTGTACGAGAAAGCGTGCAGTGACGGCACTTCCGGCTTGTCGTAGGCGGGGCAGACGTTCGTCCGGGCCACCGGGTTGACGCCGTCGGAGTAGAGACCCCAGCGTTCCAGGGTCTTGACGTACACACGGTTGAAGTCGATGAAGCCCTGCTCGGTGAAGGGGGCCGACGACCTCAGCTCGCAGGCCGCGAACGCGGTGGTCGGCCGTCCGATGGCCGTCAGATGTCTCTCGGCGGCGGCGAAGCCCTCGGCGAGCGGAACGGGACGGGCGAAGCGCACCCGCTCCAACGCGAACCCCGGGGCCGCGGCCACTCCGCTGGAGAACTGGAACACGCCTTCGACCTTGATGAAGCGGTATCCGCCCGGGTGGAAATCCAGGAGCTCCATGACACCTCCCTTTCTCTTTGTCTATCGTACTACAAACGACTTTAGCGGCAAGATGCCTGGTCTGAGAAGTGGAACAGGGGTGCGGGATGCCCGACGAGGCCGCTCTCCGGCCGCCTGGGCGCCGTGGTCCGACGGGAGAGTCAGACGTGCGGCGTGAAAAAAGGAGCGGCCCGCGTCACCGACGCGGACCGCTCCTCACATGGTGGGTCACCTGGTGGGCCGTCGAAACCGCTCACATGCGGCGGACGACCTCGAACACCACGTAACCGTTGTCGACGTCGACGAGCGACACGGCCATCATGCGGCCTTCACGCGTGTAGTGGCGTTCCAGGAGCCGCGTGAACGCCTCGCCCTCCGGGATCTGCAGCCGCGTCTCGCCGCTCCGGCTCACCGTGGCCAGGATCTCGACGACCGCGTGGTCGATGGGCTCGACCAGATAGGCGCGCGCGAAATCGAACTGCGTGGGCGGGTCCTGTCGGGGCAGGCCGGAGGGGTCTTGGAGCAGGGACCACGGAACCGCGTCGCGGATGCAGATGGCCAGGTGCCCGTCGGCGTAGAAGCGGGTGTCGGTGAGGAACGTCTCCCCGTCGGGGAGGCTGTCGCCGAAGGCCGCGACCAGGTCCTTGGGCAGCCGTTCCACCCTGCAGCGATCCGCCTCGACATGGACGTCGTGCCCCTTCTCCCGCAGCAGGTCCGTGAAGCCGACCAGCCGTTGCAGGGCCAGCGCGGAGGGATGGACATGCTGGTTGATCGTCGTGCCCAGCGCGCGGCGCCGGGTGATGATCCCTTCCCGCTCCAGGCTCGCCAGCGCACCGCGGACCGTCGTGCGGCTCACGTTGAGCATGCCCGCCAGATCGTCCTCGTTAGGCAGTTTGTCCACGAACTGCTTGTCGAGGATGGCCTTGAGGATGGTGCCCCGCACCTGATCCACGAGAGGTGCCTTGTTGAACGGCTGAATGGCCACGCTGCCTTCTCTGAGTTGGCACTCTGTCTTCGTCCTACGATATACGTTACATGTTGGATGGAAGTCCTCATGAAGACACCACGTTTTCGCCCGCCGGTTCGGCCCGGTGGGCAGGGGGTGCCGCCGCGGCGCCCGCCCGCCCCCGTGTCAGCAGGAAGTAGAGGACGGCGCTGACGCCGATGCCGGCTGCCCAGGAGAGATCCACGTTCCCCGTCGCGCGGGCGACGGGGCCCTGGAAGGCTCCGATGGCACCGTACTGGAACGCCCAGGCGGAGGCGAGGCCGGCGAGGAACGCCGAGACCGCTCGCATGTTGACGTCGCCGTACCGGGAGGTGCGCGGGTCGGCGTAGAGCGCGTCGCAGTCCACCTGCCGCTTGCGTACGACGTACCAGTCGACCAGCGTCACACCGGCCCAGGGGCTGAGCCATATGACCACCGACGACATGAAGTTGGTGAAACCGGCGGCGAAGCTCTCGGACTCGATGAAGACGAACAGGGGGAGGAAGCCGACCACGCCGGTGAGCAGGCTGGCGGTGGTGCGCTTGAGCTTCATGTCGAGCGAGAGAAGTCCGAGCGAGGCGGTGTAGATGTTCACGATGTTGGTGCCCACCGGCCCGTGCAGGATCACGAACAGGACGGGAACGGTCATGACGCCGAAGAGGGAGGCGACGATCTCGGCCGGATCGCCCGCCTGTGAGGCCGTACCGGAGAGCGCTCCGAGAATCGACAGCCAGGACAGGGGGGCGAAGATGCCCATCGCCGAGGCGGCGTACAGACGCCTGGGGGAGACGCCGGGCCGGGTGAACCTGCTGTAGTCCGAGGCCCACGTGATCCACCCCATCCCCCATCCGACGCCGACCGCGGTCAGCAGCTGGGTGGCGGCGGTGAACCGCTCGCCGCCGGCCAGCGACGATTCGGTCCAGCTGATGTCCCCGAGCCTGGTCAGCACCACCACGGTCATGATCACCATGACCACGGCCACGACCGGGACGGTGTACTTCTCGAACGTGCGGATGGCGTAGAAGCCCAGGACGCCGATGACGACCTGGACGATCATGATCGCGACCGCCAGCCCGTACTTGACGGTGTCACCGGGCTGCAGGCCCATCTGGTGGGCGATGCCAAGACAGAGGTCCAGCACGACGTAGGTGTTGATGCCGATCCACCCCGTGGCCATGAGCGTCTGCAGGAGCGCGGGCAGATAGGCGCCGCGGCGTCCGAACGTCGCCCGCGCGAGGACCATCTGGTTGACGCCGGTGCGGTGCCCCATCAGCGCGAACAGGCCGAAGATGAGGGCTCCGACGGCCTGCCCGATGACGGCGATGAGGATGGTCTCGAGCAGGCTCAGCCCCAGCGCTATCCCCACGGTCCCGACGATCCAGCTGATCGGTGCGAGGTTCGCGCCCGCCCAGATCCAGAACTGCTGCAGCGCCGTGGCGTCACGTCCTCCGGGCGGTACGGGTCTGATGCCGATCTCGTCGACGTGCAGGGCTTCCTCGAGTTCTCGCCGTTCGTTGTCTCCGGCACTCATTACGCCACCTCTCTACCCCTCGATCTTGAAATCGGGGTGAGCTTTGTCATACGTATGCCATTGTGTAGGGGAGGGGAACCTGTGCGTCAAGAGTCGTTCACTCATCGTTTCCTGGAGAACGTCCCGCTCAGCGACGTGATCAAGCACCGCGTCGGCCCTTCCTGGCCTTGACAGGAATCTGGGGCGGGGAGAATAGTGGTCCAAGGTAATACGAATGACCAATCCGTTCGGTGTGTGGCGTCACGACGTCACACGGGACGGCCGGCAAGGCGCAGGAGGATGCGATGCTGCGAGGGATAGTCGTCAGGGGATCCGAAGGCAAGGCCTACGAGACCGGCCCGGCGCTCTTCAAGGTCGGTGGCCGTGACACGGAAGGCCGGATCGACTTCATGATCATGGATCTCGAGTTCCACACCGGCCCGAAACTCCACGTCCACGAGCGGCAGGAGGACACCTTCTACATCCTCAGCGGCGTGCTCACCATCCAGATGGGCGAGGAGGTGTACGACCTGGAGCCGGGGGACTTCGCGACCGTACCGCCCGGCCTTCCCCACACCTTCGACAACCTGCGCGAGGACCAGGGGCCGGTGCGGGTCGTCAACATCATGACCCCCGGTGGATACGAGGAGCTCTTCGGCGAGTTCGACGAGCTGCCCGAAGGCGCCGGCCAGGAGGAGATCGAGGCCATCTACGCCAAGTACGAGGCCAAGCTCGTCGGCCCGGCGCTGCACGAGAGACTCGGGCGCGCCTGATCGACGGATCCCACGGTGACACACATGACCGGACCGCTGTCCGACGTGGTCGTCCTCGACCTGTCCAGAGCGCTCGCGGGCCCGCACGCGGCCATGATGCTCGGAGACATGGGGGCGCGGGTCATCAAGGTGGAGCACCCCGGCTCCGGCGATGACACCCGCGGCTGGGGCCCTCCTTTCGTGGGGCCTGAGGGCCGGCGCGAATCGACCTACTTCCTGTCCTGCAACCGCAACAAGGAGTCAATCGCGCTGGACCTCAAGTCCGAGGCGGGGCGTGACGTGCTCGGCCGGCTCGTCGGCCGGGCCGACGTGCTGGTGGAGAACTTCCGTCCCGGCGTGCTGGCCCGCCTGGGCTTCTCCACCGAGCGCCTGCACGAGCTCAATCCCGCACTCGTGATCCTGTCGATCAGCGGCTTCGGGCACGACGGGCCCGAAGGCGGCAGGGCGGGCTACGACCAGATCGCCCAGGGCGAGGCCGGGCTCATGACGCTGACCGGCCCGTCGGCCGAGGAACCGACGAGGGTCGGCGTCCCGATCGGCGACCTTCTGGCAGGCATGTACGGCGCGTACGGCGTGGTCTCGGCGCTGCACGAACGCGCACGCACGGGCAGGGGCCGAGTGGTGCGCACCAGCCTGCTCGCGGCGATCGTGGGGGTCCACGCCTTCCAGGGCACCCGGTGGACGGTGGCCGGTGAGGTGCCGCGGCCGACCGGCAACCACCATCCGTCCATCTGCCCGTACGGCCTGTTCCACACCGCGGACGCGCCCATCCAGGTGGCGGTCGGCAGCGACGGCCTGTGGCGGGCGTTCGCGCCGCTCGTCGGGCTGGATCCGGCCGACCCGCGATTCGCGGTCAACGGCGACCGCGTCGCCCACCGGCGGGAGCTGATCGACACGATCGAGGCCGCCTTCGCCGCCGAACCCGCCGAAGTGTGGCTGGCACGGCTCGACCAGGCGGGGATCCCGGCGGGCAGGGTCCGCACCCTCGACGAGGTGTACGAGTGGCCGCAAACCCGGTCGCAGGGGCTGCTCATCGACGTCGAGCATCCCACTCTCGGCGTGGTGACCCTGCCGGGGCCGCCGCTGCGACTCGACGACGCCCCGTACGCCGGGGGACGGGAGGGGCACCTGCCGCCCCCGACCCTGGGCGAGCACACCGACACGATCCTGGCTTGGTTGGAGACATGACATCAGCGCCGGTACACACGCCCGCGGTCACGGATCGGTGCCCATGACCGTCCAGACGGGACTCGGCGCCGTCTCTCTCATCGAGGCCGTCGTGGATCCCGGATCCTGGCGGAGCTGGGACGAACCCGTCTCCTCCGTACCCGCCGACCCCGCCTACCGCGCCGATCTGGCCCGCGCCCGGGAACGCACCAACCTGGACGAGGCCGTCGTCACGGGAGAGGGGACGATCGGCGGACACCGGGTCGCGGTCATGACATGCGAGTTCGCCTTCCTCGGCGGATCCATCGGGATCGAGGCCGGCGAGCGGCTCGTGCGAGCGGTCGAGCGCGCCACCCGGGAAGGGCTCGCCCTCCTCGCGTCGCCTTCGTCGGGCGGCACACGGATGCAGGAGGGCACCCTGGCCTTCGTCCAGATGGTGAAGGTGACGGCGGCGATCGCCGACCACCGGAAGGCGGGACTGCCCTACCTCGTCTACCTCCGGCACCCCACCACCGGTGGCGTACTGGCCTCCTGGGGATCGCTCGGCCACGTGTCGGCCGCCGAGCCCGGCGCGCTCGTCGGCTTCCTGGGGCCCCGCGTCTACGAGGCCATACACGGCGCGCCGTTTCCCGACGGCGTGCAAACCGCGGAGAACCTCTTCGCGCACGGCCTGCTGGACGCCGTGTTCCCGCCGTCCCGGCTCGCCGAGACGGTGGCGCGCGTCCTGAACGTCCTGCACGCGCCGCGGGAGTTTCCGGCGGCAGGCCTTCCCGCGCACGACGCCTCCAGCGGATCGGTCACCGCATCGGCCGGCGGTCTCCCCGCCGCCGAGTCGATCGGCAGGTCCCGGCGCGCCGACCGCCCGGGGGTGCGAGCCCTGCTCGACCGGGCGGCCAGTGATGTCACCCCGCTGAGCGGGACCGCCTCGGGCGAACGAGACCCGGCCCTGCTGCTCGCCCTCGCCCGCTTCGGGACCGTCCCCTGCGTGGTCCTCGGTCATGACCGGGACCTGCCGGACGGTCATCCCGCTCTCGGCCCGGCGGGGCTCCGAGCGGCTCGCCGCGGCATGCACCTGGCAGCCGAGCTGGGGCTGCCCCTGGTGTCCATCATCGACACGGGCGGTGCCGCACTGTCCCGGGAGGCCGAGGAGGGTGGGCTGGCCGGAGAGATCGCACGGTGCCTGGCGGACCTCGTGGTCCTTCCCTCGCCGACCGTGTGTCTCCTGATGGGGGAAGGGGTCGGCGGCGGAGCGCTCGCCCTGCTGCCTGCCGATCGCGTCATCGCGGCACGGCACGCCTGGCTCTCCCCGCTTCCCCCCGAAGGGGCCTCCGCGATCCTGTACCGGACGACCGACCGGGCGGCGGAGATCGCCCAGCGGCAGGGGGTGCGCTCCACCGATCTGCTGAGAAACGGTGTCGTCGACCGGATCGTCGCGGAACTCCCGGACGCCGCCGACGAACCGGAGGTGTTCCTCGCGCGCGTGGGCGTGGTCCTCGAAGAGGAGCTCGCCGCGCTTGCCCGGCGCGACCCCGCGGAACGGATCGCCGCGCGCCGCGAACGGTACCGCCGGCTCGGGTGATCAGCCGGCCGTCGTTGGTCCCGGCCCGGGGGATTCAGACCTTCGGCCTGGCGGGCGTAGTGGTTCCGGTCCTTTTATACGCCGGCCGGACCCTCGCGGCGCGCACCCCCGGGAACCGCCGCACCGTCAGCGAAGCGACGCGGACCGTCCGCCGCGAAACTAAGCGCGGGTCGAGGCCTCCCGGTGCGAGCCGGAGGGGTCGGGCGGTCCGGGCTCCGGGCTCTGCCGGGGTGCCTTCCCGGCGGAGGCCGTACGGCTCGCGGGGCGGGTGCCGGCGAACAGGACGCCGGAGATGATGAGGGCGGCGGCGGCGAGTTTGACCGGGGAGACGGGCTCTCCGGTGAACAGGGCGGCGGAGGACATCCCGAAGACGGGGACGAGCAGGCTGTAGGGGGCGACCACCGAGGCGTCGTACCGCTTCAGCAGGAAGCCCCACACGCCGAAGCCGCCCAGGGTGGAGATCAGCGCCACATAGAGCACCGACAGGGTGCCCTCCGCCGAGAACTCCAGCCGGGGGACCCCCTCCACCAGCAGGGACAGGCCCAGCATGGGAACGGCTGCCACCGCGCTCAGCCACACCATGAAGCGCAGCGAGTCCGGCGGCGCGGCCTTTCTGAGGGTGATGTTGCCCGCGCCCCAGGCGAGCGCGGAGCCGACGACCAGGACGAACGCGCCGATCGGGCCGCCGTCGCCCAGGTCCAGCGCGATCAGGGCCAGTCCCGCGAACGCGATGCCCATCCCGGCGACCCGGCGGGCGGTGATCCGCTCCTTGAGCAGCGCCACCGCGAGGATCACGGTGAAGACCGCCTGGACCTGGGCGACGAGGGAGGTGAGGCCGGCGGGCATGCCGGCCCGCATGCCCAGCAGGAGCAGGCTGTACTGCGTGACGCCGAGCGTGGCCCCGGCGGCGAGGACCCACCGCCAGGGCACCCGGGGGCCGCCGACGAACAGCACGGCGGGGAAGGCGGCCAGGGTGAAGCGCAGCGCCACGTAGAGCAGTGGCGGAAAGTGCCTGAGTCCCGCCTCCATGACCACGAAGTTGAAGCCCCAGACGGCGGCGAGGCCGATGGCCAGGAAGAGATGCCTGGTTCGCATCTACTTATCCTTATTTACAATGATAATTCAGCACAAGCGAGACTTTCTTACCGCCATCATTTAGAGTTGCTTACATGTTGGATCTCAACCGTCTCAAGGCCCTGCATGCCGTGTCCGTCTACGGATCGGTCGGCGCGGCGGCCGACGCGCTCATGGTGACCCCGTCCGCGGTGTCGCAGCAGCTCGCCAAGCTGGAGCGGGAGACCGGCGCGACGCTGCTGGAGCGCAACGGGCGCGGGGTGCGGCTGACCGACGCGGCCGGCCTGCTCGCCGACCACGCCGAGCGCATCCTCGCACTGGTGGAGACCGCCGAGGCCGACTTCGAGGCATTGCGGGGGGAGGTCGTGGGGCGGTTGAGCATCGGGGCCTTCCCCACGGCGGCCCGGGGGCTGCTGCCCGGCGCGCTGGTCCACCTGCGGGAGCGCCATCCCGACCTCCGGCTCCAGCTCATCGAGCGGGAGCCCGAGCGGCAGATCCGCGAGGTGGCCAGGGGCGAGCTCGACCTCGCGGTGGTCCAGGACTGGGTGAACCGGCCGATGGCCATCCCCGAGGGGCTGTCGCGCGCGATGCTCTTCGACGACATCGCCGACGTCATCCTGCCCGAGAGCCACCCGCTGGCCGCCCGGTCCGAGATCGAGCTCGCCGAGCTGTCCGGAGATCGCTGGATCAGCTCCTCGCCCGGCACGATCTGCCACGACTGGCTGGTCTACACGCTGCGCTCGGCCGGGCTGGAGCCCGACATCGCCTGCATGGCGGATGAGTACCCGACCCAACTCGCCCTCGTCGCGGCCGGGCAGGGCTGTGCCATCATCCCCCGCCTCGGCCGTGACCACCTCCCCTCCGGGGTGCGGGCCGTCCCGATCCTGCCGCGCCCGATCCGCAAGATCTACGCGCTCTGGCGGAGCGACGCGGCCCGGCGTCCGGCCATCAGGGCCGCGGTCGAGGCGCTCAGGGCCGTCTCGCTCTCCCACCAGCCGGTCGAGCCGGTCGAACCGGCCGAGGAGCGGGCCACCGGCTGAGGGCGATCGTCACCATCATCACCACCACGCCGCCGCCGTTGACGGCGGCGGCCGGACCGGTGCGATCAGGCTCCGGCGGCGGACGGTCGGCGTCACCGGGGCCGGGGCGAGGACCGGCGCGAACCGCCGCGAGAAGCGGCCTTTAGAACGCGGCCCCCGGATGTGACCGGCTACGACCCTGATCGCGTCCCTCTGGCACGGCCAGAACCGTCCGTCTATACGCGCTATTCACCCGTACCAGTCGGTAGGCTTGCGGCACCATGGCTGAGACCACCGTCGTTCACCTCCTGCGCCACGGTGAGGTGCACAACCCCGCTAACGTCCTTTACGGCAGGCTGCCCGGATACCACCTGTCGGAGACCGGCAGGCAGATGGCCGAGACGGTCGCCAAGTCGGTCGCCGGACGTGACGTCGTCGCCCTGTTCTCCTCCCCGCTGGAGCGGGCACGGGAGACCGCGGCCCCGCTCGCCGCGGCCTTCGGCCTGGAGATCACGGTCGACGACCGGCTCATCGAGGCGGAGAACATCTTCGAGGGCGTCCCGGTCGGCAACGGCGACGGGGTCTTCCGCAGCCCGCGCCACTACCGCCATCTGTGGAACCCGCTCCGTCCCTCCTGGGGCGAGCGCTACACCGACGTGGTCCAGCGGATGAAGGGTGCGATCGACACCGCCCGCGAGGCGGCTCGCGGGCACGAGGCGATCATGGTCAGCCACCAGCTCCCGATCTGGATCATCCGGCTCGCGGCCGAGCGCAGGCGGCTCCCGCACGACCCCCGCCGCAGGCAGTGCGGGCTGGCCAGCCTCACCAGTTTCTCCTTCGAGGGAGACCGGCTGATCAGCGTGGGTTACAGCGAACCCGCAGGCGCGCTCGTCAAGCGCCCCACTGTGCCGGGCGCGTGACCTCGCCGGTAGAGTTACTGCTCTACCGGTTGTAGTACAGGGAGACCCTGCCTCTGATGCGCGCACAATCCTTCGCCGCTGCCGTGCTGCTCCTGACCGTGGCCGGATGCGCCGGTACCCAGGGGAACCAGCCGCAGACCGGGGACACCCGCTTCGTGGCCGGCGATGGCAAGATCACCGTATTCGAGGCCGCCGACCGCAAGCCCGCCCCCGCGGTCGAGGGGGAGACCCTGGACGGCGGCTCCGCGACGCTCGCCGCGCACAAGGGCAAGGTCGTGGTGCTGAACTTCTGGGCCTCCTGGTGCGCGCCCTGCCGGGCCGAGGCCCCGGTGCTCAAGGACATCGCGGCCAAGACCAAGGCCGGCGGCGTGGAGTTCCTCGGCATCGACTTCAAGGACCGCAAGGCCGACGCGATCGCCTTCGAACGCACCCAGCAGTCCGGCTACCCGAGCATCTTCGATCAGCCGGGCAAGGTCGCGCTCTCCTTCCAGGGCACGGTCCCCCCGGCGGCCATCCCCTCGACGCTGATCATCGACCGGCAGGGCCGGATCGCCGCCCGGGCGCTCGGCGCGGTCAAGTACAACGATCTCCTCAACGCGGTCAACAAGGTCGGCGATGAGAGGTAACCCGGAGCGGCGGTGGAGGCGCGATGAGCGCTGATCTGGCGAGCACGGTGGCGAGCGGGTCGCTCGCACTGGCGCTGCCGATCGCGTTGGCGGCCGGTCTGGTCTCCTTCCTGTCGCCGTGCGTGCTGCCGCTGGTCCCCGGCTATCTGTCTTACGTGACCGGGATGAGCGCCGACCCCAAACGGGGACGCATGGTCACGGGCATCGCGCTGTTCGTCCTCGGCTTCGCCGCGGTGTTCGTGGCGGGCGGGGCGCTCTTCGGCGGGCTCGGCGCGGCGCTGCTCGGCAACGCCGACATCATCACGCGGGTGCTGGGCGCGCTCACCGTCGTCCTGGGGCTGGCCTTCATGGGGGTCATCCCGGGCCTCCAGCGAGACTTCCGCATCCACCGGCTCCCGGCCGCCGGCCTCGCCGGCGCGCCACTGCTCGGCGTGGTGTTCGGCCTCGGCTGGACCCCCTGCATCGGCCCCACCCTCGGGGTCGTCCTCACCCTCGGCCTCACCGAGGGCAGTGCCGGACGCGGCGCGCTGCTCGCCTTCGTCTACGCCCTCGGTCTCGGCCTGCCGTTCCTGGCGGCCGGACTGGCCTACCGCAAGGCCCTGCACACCTTCAAGGCGGTCCGCCGCCACTCGCAGCTGATCACCAGGGTGGGCGGGGGCATGCTGGTCGCGGTCGGCCTGCTGCTCGTCACCGGGCTCTGGGGGGAGCTCATCGTGACGATGCAGGGATGGATCGGCGGATTCGAGCCGGTGATCTGATGGAGGAAGTCGAGCAGACCGCCGGGGAACGGCAGGCGGGCGGAAGCAGTCCCGACTCAACGAGCAGCCGAGTGAGCGCGAGCGTGAACACGACCCTGACCGAGAAGAAGCCCGAGGCAGGGCCCGCGAAGCTCGGCCCCGTGGGGTGGGCGCGCTGGTTCTGGCGCACGCTCACCTCGATGAAGACCGCGCTGATCCTGCTGTTCCTGTTCGCGCTGGCCTCGATCCCGGGATCGATCTGGCCGCAGCGCGGCGTCTCCGACGCCGCGGTCGTCCAGTACTTCGACGACAGCCCGCGGCTCGCCGAGTGGCTGGACCGGTTCTGGCTGTTCGACGTGTTCAAGGCGCCGTGGTTCGCGGCCATCTACCTGCTGCTGTTCCTGTCGCTGATCGGTTGCGTGCTCCCGCGCACCAAGGCCCACCTGCGCGAGCTGCGCAGGAAGCCGCCCGCGCCGCCGCGCAACCTGGTCCGGCTGCCCCAGCACGCCTCGTTCGAGAGCGACCTGACCGTCGAGACGGCGGCCGCGCGGCTGCGGGCCAGGCGGTTCCGGGTGACCACAGGCCCGGACTGGGTCGCCGCCGAGAAGGGCTACCTGCGCGAGACCGGCAACCTGGTCTTCCACGTCGCGCTGCTGGGACTGCTGGTGGCGGTCGGGATGGGCACGCTGTACGGCTACCGCGGCAATGTGCTGGTCGTGGAGGGCGAGGGCTTCGCCAACACGGTCGCGGCCTATGACCGTTACATGCCCGGCCAGCAGGTGAGCGCCGAGTCGCTGGAGCCCTTCTCCTTCGCTCTCGACGACTTCCAGGCCACCTACATCGCCAGTGGGGAGCGGCGGGGACAGCCGCTGGACTTCGAGGCGAAGCTCAAGGTCACCGACGCCCCCGGGGCGCCCGAGCGCGACTACGCCCTCAAGGTCAACGACCCGCTGGAGGTCAACGGCACGCAGACCTACCTGATCGACCACGGGTACGCGCCCACCTTCAAGATCACGGACGGCAAGGGGCAGGTCGCCTTCGACGGCCCGGTGCCGTGCCTGGTCGCCCAGCCGGCGAACTTCACCTCCGAGTGCGTGATCAAGGTGCCGGACGCCCAGCCGGAACAGCTCGGCCTCCTCGTGGCCTTCCGGCCGACCACCGTGCCGCTGAACAACGACTGGGTGTCGGTCTTCCCCGGCGCCGCCAACCCCACGGCCCAGGTCTACGGCGCGTTCGCCGGTGACCTGGGAATGAAGAACGGCCGGCCGCAGTCGGTCTACGAGCTCGACCCGGCCAGCCTGAAGAAGATGAAGCCGCTGGTCATGAAGGCCGACCCGCTGGCCGTGGGCAAGAAGCTCGACCTGCCCGGCGGCACGGGCTCCATCGAGTTCACCGGTGTCAAGGAGTGGATCGCCCTCCAGATCGCCTACGACCCGGGCCGGATGCCCGCGTTCGTGGCCTCCACGCTGGCCGTCCTCGGCCTGGTGCTCTCCCTGACCGTTCGACGCCGCAGGGTGTGGGTACGGGTGAAGGACGCGCCGGCGGAGGCGTCCGGCGGGTCCGGTCACGAGCATGACCGTAAACACGTCGAGGTGGGCGGTCTCACGCGCACCGAAGGCAGCGATTTCAGCGACGAGTTCGCCGAGATCGTCTCTGTTCTGAATCCAGGAGTGAAGGATGCCCGCTGAGGTCGACGCCGGCCTCGCCCTGTTGAGTGATCAGCTCATCTTGGCGACGGTGCTGCTCTACGTCTTCGCAATGATCGGCTACGCCCTCGATCTCGGCTTCGGCCGGTCAAAGGTCAA
This sequence comes from Streptosporangium minutum, assembly GCF_002149035.1. GTDB lineage: Bacteria > Actinomycetota > Actinomycetes > Streptosporangiales > Streptosporangiaceae > Streptosporangium > Streptosporangium minutum. The sequence continues at coordinate 71 of NZ_NGFP01000172.1, read as the reverse complement.
GGCCAGGGCGGTCGCCGAACCCGCGCTCGTCACGGTCGGCGGTGGTCCGGCCGCCCCGCCCGCCTCGGAGG
>NZ_NGFP01000171.1 GCF_002149035.1 Streptosporangium minutum | reverse complement strand
GGTGCCGGCGCTCCCGGCGCCCCCGGTCCCAAGCCGGGTCCCCGTCCGGGTCCGCGTGGGCCGCGTCCCGGGAACAACCCGTTCTCGTCGAACGCCAGCGGCATGGGCCAGGCCCGTCCGCCGCGTCCCGGCGGTCCCGGCGGCCGTGAAGGCGGCCCCGGTGACAGGGGCCCGCGTCCCGGTCCCCGTGAGGACCGCGGTCCCCGCGAGCAGGGGCAGCGTGACAACGCCGGTCCCCGTCCGCCCGCGGCCCGCTCCGGTCCGCCCGGTGCGGCCGGTCCGCGTCCGGGTCCCGGCGCGGGTGGTCCCCGTCCCGGCGGTGGCGCCGGTGCCGGTGGTCCGCGTCCCGGCGGTCCCCGTCCCAGCCCGATGATGATGCCCCAGGGCCGTCCCGCCGGTCCCGGCGGCGGCGCGGGCCGTCCCGGCCAGGGTGGCGGCGCGGGCCGTCCCGGTGGCGGCGCAGGCCGTCCCGGTGGCGGTGGCGGTCGTCCCGGTGGCGGTGGCGGTTTCGCCGGTCGTCCCGGTGGCGGTGGCGGCGCGGGCCGTCCCGGTACCGGAACCGGTGGTCCCGGTGGCGGCGGCGGTTTCGCCGGTCGTCCCGGTGGTGGCGGCCGTGGCCGCGGCGGCGGTACGGCGGGCGCCTTCGGCCGTCCGGGCGGACGCCCGACCCGCGGTCGCAAGTCCAAGCGCCAGCGGCGTCAAGAGTTCGACAACATGCAGGCCCCGGCGATCGGCGGCGTGCAGGCTCCTCGCGGCAACGGTCAGACGATCCGTCTGTCGCGCGGCGCCTCCCTGGCGGACTTCGCCGACAAGATCGGCGCGATCCCGGCGTCCCTGGTGCAGATCATGCTGCACCTCGGCGAGATGGTGACCGCCACGCAGTCGGTCAACGAGGAGACGCTCCAGCTTCTGGCCGCCGAGCTCGACTACAACCTGCTTGTGGTCAGCCCGGAGGAGGAGGACCGCGAGCTCCTGGAGACCTTCGACATCGAGTTCGGCGAGGACGAGGGCGACGAGTCCGACCTCGTCGCGCGTCCGCCGGTGGTGACCGTCATGGGTCACGTCGACCACGGTAAGACCAAGCTGCTCGACGCCATCCGGAACACCAACGAGGTGGCGCGCGAGGCCGGTGGCATCACCCAGCACATCGGTGCCTACCAGATCGCCACCGAGCACGAGGGCGAAGACCGGAAGATCACCTTCATCGACACCCCGGGTCACGAGGCGTTCACCGCCATGCGTGCCCGTGGCGCCAAGGTCACCGACATCGCCGTCCTGGTGGTCGCGGCCGACGACGGTGTGAAGCCGCAGACGATCGAGGCGCTGAACCACGCCCAGGCGGCCGACGTGCCGATCGTGGTCGCGGTCAACAAGGTCGACAAGGAGGGCGCAGACCCGGGCAAGGTCCGTGCCCAGCTCACCGAGTACGGCCTCGTCGCCGAGGAGTACGGCGGCACCACGATGTTCGTCGACATCTCCGCCAAGAACGGGATCGGCATCGAGAACCTGCTCGAGGCCATCCTGCTCACCGCGGACGCCGAGCTCGACCTGCGGGCCAACGCCACGATGGACGCCCAGGGCGTCGCCATCGAGGCGCACCTCGACAAGGGCCGCGGCCCGGTCGCGACCGTGCTGGTCCAGCGCGGCACGCTCCGTGTCGGCGACTCGATCGTCTGTGGCGAGGCCTTCGGCCGCGTCCGGGCGATGCTGGACGACAACGGCGAGGCGATTCAGGAAGCCGACCCGTCGCGTCCGGTGCTGGTCCTCGGTCTGACCGCGGTGCCGGGTGCCGGTGACAACTTCATCGTCGTCACCGACGACCGGATGGCGCGCCAGATCGCCCAGCAGCGTGCGGCCCGCAAGCGCATCGCGGACATGGCCAAGTCCGGCCGTCGCCGCACCCTCGAAGAGCTCTTCAGCGAGATGGAGAAGGGCCAGGTCGACGAGCTCAAGCTCATCATCAAGGGTGACGTCTCCGGTTCGGTCGAGGCCCTCGAGGACGCGCTGCTCAAGATCGACGTCGGCGAGGAGGTGCGCCTGCGGGTGCTCCACCGTGCCGTCGGTGCGATCACCGAGTACGACGTCAACCTGGCTGTCGCCGACGACAACGCCGTCATCATCGGTTTCAACGTGCGCCCCGAAGTCCGGGCGCGCGACCTGGCCGAGCGCGAGGGCGTCGACATCCGCTACTACTCGGTCATCTACCAGGCGATCGAGGAGATCGAGGCGGCCCTCAAGGGCATGCTCAAGCCGGAGTTCGAAGAGGTCCAGATGGGCACGGCCGAAGTCCGCGAGGTCTTCAAGGTGCCGAAGATCGGCAACATCGCCGGTGCGCTGGTCCGTTCGGGCACGATCGTCCGCAACAGCAAGGCCCGCATCATCCGTGGTGGTGTCGTCATCTCCGACAACCTCACCGTGTCCTCGCTGCGTCGCTTCAAGGAGGACGCGACCGAGGTCCGTGACGGTTACGAGTGCGGTATCGGTGTCGGCTACAACGACATCAAGATCGACGACGTCATCGAGACGTTCGAGATGCGGGAGAAGCCGCGCGTCTGATGCTCTGGTCCGGTGCCGGGGCCGCTCGCCGGCCGGAGACGCTCACCCCACGGGTGGGTTCTCCGGCCGGGGGTGGCCCCGGCGCCGCCGGCGCACGGCGACATCCGTGGCGAGTGACTCAATATGTATGTAGGTGCCCTGACAATGGACATCCTGCTCGGCGACGTTCACTCGCTGAAGCAGAAGCGCTCCGTGGTGCGTCCCATCATCGCCGAGGTGCAACGACGGTTCCCGGGTGTGGCCGTCGCCGAGACCGGCCATCTGGACCTGCACCGCCGTACCGAGATCGGGATCGCGGTCGTCTCCGCCACCGCCGCCAACTGCGGCGCGGTGCTGGACGACTGCGAGCGCCTGATCGCCTTCCACCCGGAGATCGAGCTGCTGTCCGCCCGGCATCGGCTCTACAACGAGGACGAGGACTAGTTACAGAGACGACCGGTCGCGGAGCCGCCCTTCGTGTCCGGTCGTTACTGTGAGAAGGGGGGAGCGAATATGGACGCCGCGCGCGCACGTAAGATCGCCGATCGGATCCAGCAGGTCGTGGCCGAGATGCTGGAGCGCCGCATCAAGGATCCGAGGCTGGGTTTCGTGACCGTGACGGACACGCGGATCACCAACGACCTGAGCGAGGCCACGGTGTTCTACACCGTGTTCGGCTCGGAGGCGGAGCGGGCCGACTCCGCCGCGGCGCTGGAGAGCGCCAAGGGACTGATCCGCTCGGAGGTGGGCCGTCAGACGGGCCTGCGCCACACCCCGACGCTGACGTTCACCCACGACCCGCTCCCTGACAGCGCCCGCCACCTCGACGGGCTGCTCGCCGAGGCGAAGGCCAGGGACGCCGAGATCGCCAAGCGCGCCGAGGGCGCTCAGCACGCCGGAGACGCGGACCCGTACCGCAAGCCCGACGAGGACGACGGCGAACTCGACGAGAGCGACGAAGAACCGTCAGAGCGCGCGGGACACCGCGCGAAGTGACACCCGACCTGCGTGGCGATGGCCCGGTCCCGGTCCGTGACTGGGACCGGGCCGTCGGCCTGATCTCGTCCGCCGACGAGATCGCGCTGGCCTGCCACATCTCGCCGGACGGTGACGCGCTCGGCTCGATGCTGGCCCTCGGCCTGGCCCTGCGCGCGGCGGGCAAGCGGGTCACGGCCTCCTTCGGGGAGCGCCGGTTCAGAGTGCCCCGGCTGCTGCGTTTCCTGCCCGGGCAGGAGCTCCTGACCGAGCCAGGGGACTACCCGGCCGTGCCCGAGCTGATGATCACTTTCGACGTCCCCATCGTCGACCGGCTCGGGATTCTCGCTGAGAACGCGGTCAAGGCCCGCGAGCTGATCGTGGTGGACCATCACCCGTCCAACACAGGGTTCGGCACGCTCAACCTCGTCGACCCGGCCGCCGCGGCCACCGCGGTGCTCGCCGAGGAGCTGCTCCGCCGGCTCGGCCTGCCGCTCGACCGGGCCATCGCGACCTGCCTGTACGCCGGGCTGGTCACCGACACCGGCTCGTTCCGGCACTCCTCCACCACTTCCGGGGTGCATCTCATGGCCGCGAGGCTGGTCGCCACCGGGCTGAACCCGGAGGAGATCGCCCGGGAGCTGTGGGACCGCTCCCCGTTCGGCTATCTCAGGGTGCTCGGCGCCGTCCTGGACCGGGTGACGCTGGAACCGGAGGTGGGCGAGGGGCTGGTCTGGACGTTCGTCACCCGGGCCGACCGGGTCGCGTACGGCCTGCCGTACGACGAGGTGGAGGGGATCATCGACGTGATCCGGCGCACCGACGAGGCGGACATGGCCGTGATCCTCAAGGAGGACGACGACGGCGCCTGGCAGGTCTCCACCCGCTCCAAGGGCGCGGTGGACGTCTCCCGCGTCGCCACCGCGCTGGGCGGCGGCGGGCACACCAAGGCGGCGGGCTTCACCTCCCATCTGCCCGTCGAGCAGACGATGGCGAGCCTCCGCGCACTCCTGTAGTCTTCGGCGCCCGCTTGCGGCGCGGTCCGGTAATCTCCGCGCCCTCTCGCAGGCGTCCCGTAATCTCCGCGCCCTCTCGCAAAGGACTGTCCGAATGAGCACGGCTCGCGCCAAGCGCACCCCGCCGCCGAGCGGGCTGATCATCGTCGACAAGCCCGCCGAGTGGACCTCGCACGACGTCGTCGGCAAGCTCCGCGGCATCGCGGGCACCCGCAGGGTGGGTCACGCGGGCACGCTGGACCCGATGGCCACCGGGGTGCTGGTGGTCGGCGTGGAGAAGGCCACCCGCCTCCTGGGGCATCTCGCGCTCACCGAGAAGGGCTACGACGCCACGATCCGGCTCGGGCAGTCCACCAACACCGACGACGCCGAGGGTGAGATCATCTCTGCCTCCTCGGCGGCCGGGGTCGCCGAGGAGGCGATCAGGAAGGGCGTCGCCACCCTGACCGGCCAGATCATGCAGATCCCGCCGCAGGTCAGCGCCATCAAGGTGAACGGTGAGCGTGCCTACAAGCGGGCCAGGGCGGGGGAGGAGGTCGAGCTCAAGGCGCGCCCGGTGACCGTGTCGGGCTTCGAGATCACCGGTATCCGCCGTGACGGCGACCTGATCGACGTCGACGCCTCGGTGACCTGTTCCAGCGGCACCTACATCCGCGCGCTGGCCCGCGACCTGGGAGCCGATCTGGGCACCGGCGGTCACCTGACCTACCTGCGTCGCACCCGCGTGGGGCCCTACGACCTGTCGATGGCGCGCACCATCGAGCAGCTCTCCGCCGAGTGCACGATCCTGCCGATGGCCGAGGCGGTCGCGGCGGCCTTCCCGCGCCGCGACGTGACCGCCGAGGAGGCGGGCGCCGTGGCGCACGGCGGGCGGCTGCCCTCGCTGGGGCTGGGCAAGGGCCCGATCGGCGTGTTCGGCCCGGACGGCACCCTGCTGGCGCTGGTCGAGGAGCACGGCAAGATCACCAAGTCGCTGGCGGTGTTCGTCTCCTGACCCGATGTTCGATGTGACATGACAGTGCTTTAAGGTTCGTAAACCGGACCATTTAGCTCTGTTAGGAGTCGCCTCATGGAGGTGTCCCTCTCCCCCCTCCCCGCCGCCGAGATCGCCGCAGACCTGCTCGTCCTGCCGGTGCGCGAGGGGCACGACCCCGGACTCGGCCTGGGCGGAGTGCTCGGCCAGGTCAGGTTCACCGGCCGGGCCGGGCAGGACCTGCTGCTGCCACGCCGGGACGGCGACGCCTTCCGCGCCGCGGCGGTCCTGCTGGTCGGGCTCGGCGACGCCGACGACGAGCACGCGGTACGGCGGGCGGTGGGCCGCGTCGCGCCCCGGCTCGCCGAGTTCCCCACCGTGGCGATCGCCTTCCCCCACGTCCAGGCGGTCATCGAGGGCGTACGGCTGGGCGGCTACCGGTTCGACGGCTACAAGAGCGAGCCGCGCGGGCGGGCCCTCCGCGAGCTGGTCATCCTGGCCGGTGAGGACCCCCGGGGGGTCGAGCGGGCCGGGATCGTCGCCGACGCGGTGACGTTCGCCCGCGACCTGGTCAACACCCCGGCCGGCGACCTGGTCCCGATGGACCTGGCCGAGCGGGCGCGGGCGATGGCCGAGGCGTGCGGGCTGGGTGTGCGGGTGCTGGACGCCGGCGCGCTCCGGGAGGGCGGCTTCGGCGGCATCCTCGGCGTCGGCGCGGCCAGCGTGAACCCGCCCTGCCTGATCGAGGTGAGCCACCCCGGTGACGGCGTGAGCGGCACGGTGGGTCTGGCGGGCAAGGGCATCACCTTCGACTCCGGCGGTCTCGCCATCAAGGGCCTCGGGGCGATGTCCACCATGAAGTGCGACATGGCGGGCGGCGCGACCATGCTCGCGGTCGTCCAGGCCGCCGCCCGGCTGGGGCTGCCGGTGGGGGTCACCGCGGTGGTGCCCGCCGCAGAGAACATGGTCAGCGGCTCCGCGACCCGGCCAGGGGACGTTCTCACGCACCGCAACGGGCGGACCACCGAGGTGACCGACACCGACAGCGAGGGCCGCCTGGTGCTGGCCGACGCGCTCGCCTACCTGGCGGAGGGCTCTCCGGACGTGCTGATCGACGCGGCCACGCTGACCTACTCGGTGATGCACGCCCTCGGCGAGGACATCACCGGGGTGATCGGCAGTGACCGGGGACTGGTCGGTGAGCTGATCGCGGCCGGTTCGCGGGCCGGCGAGCCGATGTGGGAGCTGCCGCTCTGGGAGCCGTACGCCGCCAGGCTCGAATCCGAGGTGGCCGACGCGAAGAACGAGGGCGGCAGCCTGGCCGACGCGACGATCGCCGCGCTGTTCCTGCGGCCGTTCACCGCCGGGCTGCCCTGGGCCCATCTGGACTTCGCCACGACCGCCTACCTGGACAAGGCCACCGACCTGGGCCCGGCGGGGGCGACGGGGGCGATGATCCGCACGCTGATCGGCTACCTGGAGAGCCGCTCCTAGGCGGCGCCGTTCTCCCCGGGCGGGGTCATCTGGCGGCCCGCTCCTGGGCGCGTTCGAGCATGTCGCGCATCATGTCGGAGGTGAGCGTGAAGTGCTCCTCCGCCAGCGAGCCCGCCTGCTCGGCGTCGCCGGCCGCGATGGCCTCGTAGATCTTCCGGTGTTCGATCAGCGCCCGCCGGTAGTCCTCCCGGTTGTCCTCTCCGTACGGCTCGACGGGGAATCCGAGGCTCACCCGCGTCAGCATGTCCCTGCTGAGCGCGCTGATCTTCGGGTTGCCCGTCGCGGCCAGCACGGCGCCGTGGAAGGCCGCGTCGGCGACCTGCTCCTGGCCCAGGGTGCGGGCCTGTGCGTAGCCGTCCAGCGCCACGCGCATGGCCGCCAGGTCCTCGTCGGTACGGCGGAGCGCGGCGGTCCGCGCCACCAGCCCCTCCACCAGGCAGCGCAGGTCGAACAGCTGCTCCAGCTCGGGCCAGCGGGGCAGGAGCGTCCGGCGCACGGCCGAGGCCGTGGCCTCGGTCCAGCTCGTCCTGACGTAGGCGCCGCCGGTCCGGCCGCGCTTGATCTCCACGATGCCCACCGCCTGGAGCCGGCCGATGGCCTCGCGGACCGTCGCGCGGCTCACGTCGAGGATCGTGGCCAGCTCGCGCTCTCCGGGGAGGCGTTCGCCGGGCAGGTAGTCGCCTATCGCGACGGCGGTCATCAGCCGGTCTGCCACCTCCGTGGCCACCGACTGCACCTTGACGGGACTGAGAACGGAGGGCTGGGCGGTGTCGCCCAGCACCTGACCCAGCATGCGGGAGAGATCGTCGGTGGTCGGGGGCGTCGCGTCGGGGTGCACACCCGGAACGTTACACAACTACCCGATTCCAAAAAAGGTATTGTGCTCAGGCCATTAATCCATAAGATGTCCACAACACGGACATTCGTCTCATCTGGTGGCATGTGCCCCACTTGTTGTATGGAGGACTGCGGTGGCGATCCCCGAACCGACCACCCAGGGCCTGGCCCCCTTCAAGGACTGGCATACCTGGTACCGCGTCACGGGCGACCTGAACGCGAGCAAGGCCCCCCTCGTCGTACTGCACGGCGGCCCCGGCGCGGCCCACGACTACACGCTGCGCATGGCGCGGCTGGCCGAGCGGGACCGGGCGGTCGTCCACTACGACCAGCTCGGCGTGGGGCTCTCCACCCACCTGCCCGAGTGCGGCGCCGACTTCTGGACCGTCGAGCTCTTCCTCGACGAGCTGGACAACCTGCTCGCCCATCTCGGCATCGCCGGCCGCTACCACCTGATCGGCCAGTCATGGGGCGGCATGCTCGCCGCCGAGCACGCCGTACTGCGGCCCGAGGGCCTCAAGGGGCTGGTCATCGCCGACTCGCCCGCCTCGATGAAGCTCTGGAGCGAGGAGTGCGACCGGCTGCGCGCCGAACTCCCGGCCGAGGTCGAGCGGACGCTCCGCGAGCACGAGGCCGCCGGGACCACCGACAGCCCCGAATACCGCGCGGCGGAGAAGGTGTTCAACGCCCGCCACGTCTGCATGATCGTTCCCAATCCGCCGGAGGTCCTGGCCAGCGACGCCAAGACCGCCGAGGACCCGACCGTGTACCACACGATGAACGGGCCGACCGAGTTCCACGTCGTCGGCACCCTGCAGGACTGGTCGGTCACCGACCGGCTGCACCAGGTGACCGCGCCGACCCTGCTCGTCTCCGGGCGGCACGACGAGGCCACCCCTCGCACCGTGCAGCCCTTCGCGGACCACATCCCCGACGTCCGATGGCAGATCTTCGAGCACTCCAGCCACATGCCGCACATCGAGGAAGAGGAGCTCTTCCTGCAGGTGGTCGGCTCATTCCTCGACTCCACGGACTAGGACCCCCATGAAGCGCAACCTCCCGATCGCAGCGGGCGCGGCCCTGCTCGCCCTGTCGGTCTCCGCCTGTTCCGGCGCCTCCTCCCCGGCGGCGCCCGCCGGATCCGCAGGGACGGCCGACTCCTCCCAGACGAGCCCCGCGGGATTCCAGGAGCAGCACAAGGGCGGCACGCTCCGCCTGCAGGCCAAGTCCGGCGACGGCACGCTCGACCCGCACATCAACTACAGCAACGGCAACTGGCAGATCTTCCAGGCCATGTACGACGGCCTGCTGGCCTTCAAGAAGGTCGGCGGCGAGGCCTCCTACGACCTGGTCCCGGACCTGGCCGAGGCCATGCCCCAGGTCAGCCCGGACGGCAGGTCCTACACCTTCACCCTCCGCAAGGGCGTGAAGTTCGCCGGCGGCGGCGAGGTCACCGCCGACGACGTGGTGGCCTCCTTCGAGCGGATCTACAAGGTCTCCGGGCCCACCTCCGGCACCTTCTACGCCGGGATCGTCGGCGCCGCCGCTTGCGTCAAGAAGCCCAAGGAGTGCACGCTCGACAAGGGCGTGGTCGCCGACAAGGCCAAGAACACGGTCACGATCAACCTGGTCGAGCCGGACTCGGAGTTCCCGCTCAAGCTCGCCCTGCCGCACGCGGCCGTCCTGCCGAAGGACACCCCGGACAAGGACCAGGGCACCAAGCCGATCGGCGGCACCGGGCCCTACATGGCGGTCTCCTACGACCCCAACAAGGAGCTCAAGCTCGTCCGCAACCCCGACTTCACCGAGTGGTCGCGCGAGGCGCAGCCGCAGGGCTACCCGGACGAGATCGTCTACTCCTACGGTCTCACCGCCGAGGCCGCGGTCACCGCGGTCCAGAACGGCCAGGCCGACTGGGTCTTCGACCCGCTGCCCGCCGACCGGCTCAGCGAGATCGGCACCAAGTACGCCTCCCAGGCGCACGTGAACCAGCTGTCGGCCTTCTGGTACCTGCCGCTCAACACCAACCTCGCGCCGTTCGACAAGCCCGAGGCCCGCCAGGCGCTCAACTGGGCGATCGACCGGCAGGCCGTGGTGAAGATGTTCGGCGGGGCCAACGTGGCCCAGCCCGCCTGCACGCTCCTGCCGCCCGGCATCCCCGGCCACGCCGACTTCTGCGACTTCCCCCAGCCGGACCTGGCCAAGGCGAAGGACCTCGTCCAGCAGTCGGGCACCGCGGGCCAGGAGGTCGCCGTCGTCGTCTCCGACGACGAGGTGAGCAAGCAGATCGGCGAGTACGTCCGCAGCACCCTGGAGCAGATCGGCTACCAGGCCAAGCTCAAGGTCATCTCGACGAACATCCACTTCACCTACATCCAGAACGACAAGAACAAGGTCCAGGTCAGCGTCTCCCAGTGGTACGCCGACTACCCCGCGGCCTCGGACTTCCTGCACGTCCTGCTCTCCTGCGCCTCCTTCCGCGCGGGCAGCGACTCCAGCATCAACATCTCCGGCTACTGCGACAAGGACATCGACGCCCGGATGGCCGAGGCCATGACGCTGGACCGGACCGACAAGAACGCCGCGAACGCCAAGTGGGGCGAGATCGACCGCGACCTGACCAAGGCGAGCCCGATCATCCCGCTGTTCACCCCCAAGCAGGTGGACTTCGTCTCCAGCAGGGTCGGCAACTACCAGTTCCACAAGCAGTTCTTCATGCTCGTCTCCCAGCTCTGGGTCAAGTAGGTGAGCACGGTGAGCGGGGTCGAGCCCATCCCCGCCGTCGCCGCCCCGGTCCGGCCCGGTGCCGGTCCGTGGCGGCAGGCCGCCACCCGGATCCTGCGCAACCGCTCCGCGCTGACCGCCGGGGCCGGGCTGCTCCTCATCGCGCTCGTCTGCCTGCTGGCCCCGGTCTACGCGGGTTCGATCGCGCACACCGACCCGTTCGTCTCCAACATCTCCGGCACCACGGTCGTGGGCGGCCAGGAGGTCCAGGTCCTCCAGCAGAGCACCGAGGGCCTCGGGCTGGGCGTCACCCCGATCGGCCCGACCGGCGACCCCGGCCACTACCTGCTCGGCGCGGACAACCAGGGCCGCGACGTCATGGCCAGGCTCCTGTACGGCGGGCGCAACAGCCTGCTGGTCGGCGTCTCCTCGGCGCTGCTCTGCTGCGCGCTGGCCACCGTGCTCGGCGTGGTCGCCGGCTACTTCGGCGGCTGGATCGACGCGGTGCTCTCCCGGTTCTTCGACGTGATCTGGGCCTTCCCGGTCTACCTGCTGGCCATCTGCCTGTCGGTGGTGCTGCTCACCAGCGGCCTGCACCTGGGGCCGGTCCACATCGACGCGGGCAGCCTCGCGCTGCCGATCGTCATCATCGCGCTGATCTACGTCCCCTACGTGGCCCGCCCGCTGCGCGGCCAGGTCATGGCGCTGCGCGACAAGGAGTTCCTGCACGCGGCCGTCGGCCTGGGCGCGAGCGACCTGCGGATCATGCGCCGTGAGGTGCTGCCGAACATCCTGCCCACGGTGGTGGTCTTCCTGCCGCTGATGACCGCGCTCAACATGCTCACCGAGTCGGCGCTGTCGTTCCTGTCGGTCGGCGTCCAGTCGCCCGACGCGAGCTGGGGCACGATCATCAACGACGGCCTCGCCCTGCTCTACACCCGGCCGATGATCACCATCGCCGCCGGACTGTTCGTCGCGCTGACCGCGGTCGCGCTCAACGTCTTCGGCGACGGCGTGCGCGACGCGCTCGACCCGAACGCCCGGCTGCGGGGAGGCGCCTGATGATCGGCTACATCCTGCGGCGCTTCGGCGCCGCGGTGCTCGTCCTCTTCGCGATCAGCGTGCTGGTATTCCTGATCTTCTTCGCCACTCCGGGCGTGGACCCGGCGGCCCGCATCGCGGGCAAGAACGCCGACCCGGCCACCCTGGAGCAGGTGCGCGCCTCGTTCGGCTTCGACCAGCCGCTGCCCGTGCAGTACCTGATGATGATGAAGCACCTGTTCGTCAGCCACGACCTCACCTCGTTCGTGAACCGGGGCACGCTGGTCATCCCGCAGATCATGGACGCGGTCCCGGTCACGCTTTCGCTCGTCGTGGGCGCCGCGGTGATCTGGATGGTGCTGGGCGTGGCGATGGGCACCCTCGCCGGAGCCATGCGCGGCACGCTGGTCGACCCGCTGGTCATGCTGCTCGGCGTCTTCGGCGTCTCGCTGCCGGTCTACTGGCTGGGCGAGGTGGTCAACCTGGTCACCCAGAAGGAACTGCACGACTCGGTCTTCTCCTGGGTCCCGCCGCTCGGCTACGTCCCGCTCTCGCAGAGCCCGGGACAGTGGGCGCTGCACCTGCTCCTGCCCTGGCTCACCCTGGCCCTGCTGTACGCGGGGATCTACGCCAGGCTGCTGCGCGGCGAGCTGATCCAGGCGCTGAACGAGGACTACGTGCGCACCGCCCGCGCCAAGGGCCTGTCCGAACGGCGCATCCTGATCAGGCACGCCCTGCGCTGCTCGCTGATCCCGATCGTGTCGCTGTTCGGCCTGGACTTCGGCGCCCTCGTCGGCGGCGCGGCGCTGCTCACCGAGGTGGTCTTCGGCCTGCCGGGCGTCGGCAAGCTCACCTACCAGGCGCTGCAGAACCTCGACCTGCCCGTGATCATGGGCACGGTCCTCTACGCCGCCTTCTTCGTCGTGCTGGCCAACGCCGTGGTGGACGTCCTGTACGCCCGGCTCGACCCGAGGGTGCGCCGTGCCTGACCAACCGATTCTCGAAGTCGACGACCTGCGGGTGAGCTTCCGCACCGGCAGGGGCCGTTTCACCGCCGTCGACGGGCTGTCCTTCTCCGTGCGGCCCGGCGAGGTGCTGGGCGTCGTGGGGGAGTCGGGCTCGGGCAAGAGCGTGTCGATGCTCGGCGTGCTCGGGCTGATCCGCACCCCCAACGCGGAGATCTCCGGAAAGGTCGTCTTCCGCGGCCGGGACCTGCTGGCCCTGAAGGACCGGGAGATGCGGGCCGTCCGGGGCCGGGAGATCGCCATGATCTTCCAGGACCCGATGACCGCCCTCACCCCCGTCTACACGGTCGGCTGGCAGATCGCCGAGCAGATCCGCGCCCACGAGAGGATCTCCAAGAGGGAGGCCCGCGACCGCGCGGTCAGGCTGCTCGACGAGGTCGGCATCCCGGCCCCCGGCAAGCGGGTGGACTCCTACCCGCACGAGTTCTCCGGCGGCATGCGCCAGCGCGTGGTCATCGCCATGGCGCTGTCGTGCAACCCCGGACTGCTGATCGCCGACGAGCCCACCACCGCGCTCGACGTCACCACCCAGGCGCAGATCCTCGACCTGATGCGCCGCCTGCGCACCGACCACGGCTCGGCGATCGTCATGATCACCCATGACATGGGCGTGGTCTCGGAGATCGCCGACGAGGTCCTGGTCATGTACGGCGGGCGGGCGGTCGAGCGGGGCGTGCGCAGGGACGTCTTCCACGCCCCCCGCCATCCCTACACTTGGGGACTGCTCGACTCGGTGCCCCGGGTGGGCGGCCCGCGCGTCCGGCGGCTGCCCACGATCCCGGGCACCCCCGGCGCCTCGGGTGGCGGCTGCCCCTTCGCCGACCGCTGCACCCACCGTCACGCGGCCTGCGAGGAGGTCCCCTCCCTCACCGGCGGGTCCGGCCACCTCGACGCCTGCTGGCTGCCCGAGGAGGGCAGGGAGCGGATCCGGCGCGGCGACCGGAGCGGACCGGAGGCGTCCCCGGCACGACAGAGCGCCCGCGCGGCGGATGAGGAGCGGTGAGCAACCCGTGAACACAACGGACACGACGACGGGCCCCCTGCTCAGGGCCACCGACGTGGTCAAGCACTTCAAGGCGCGCGGCGGCCGCGGCGTGCAGGCCGTCAACGGGGTCTCGCTGGAGGTCCGAGCGGGGGAGACCCTCGGGGTGGTCGGCGAGTCCGGGTGCGGCAAGTCCACACTCGGCCGCTGCCTGGTCCGGCTGACCGACGTCACGGCGGGCAGGGTGGAGTTCGACGGCCAGGACATCACCGGCCTGTCCCGCCGCGCCCTCCGCCCGGTCCGCAAGGGCCTGCAACTCGTCTTCCAGGACCCCTACGCCTCGCTCAACCCGCGCCGCACGGCCGGCGACGCCGTCGCCGAGCCGCTCAGGATCCACGGGTACGGCGACGCCGGCGCGATCAGGAACCGGGTCGGTGAGCTGTTCGACCTGGTCGGCCTGGCCAGGACCCACCTGGACCGCTACCCCCACGAGTTCTCCGGCGGCCAGCGCCAGCGGATCGGCATCGCCAGGGCCATCGCCCTGTCGCCCAGGCTCGTGGTGGCCGACGAGCCCGTCTCCGCGCTCGACGTGTCGGTCCAGGCGCAGGTGCTCAACCTCTTCGCCGACCTCCAGGAGGAACTCGGGCTCACCTACGTCTTCATCGCGCACGACCTGGGCGTGGTGCGGCACGTGTCGGACCGGATCGCGGTGATGTACCTCGGGGAGATCGTCGAGGTGGCCGAGGCCGAGGCCCTGTACGCGGCTCCCCGGCACCCCTACACCCACGCCCTGCTGTCGGCCGTCCCCGAGATCGACGACGGCTCCGGAGCGCCGCGCCGCGAGCGCGTCGTGCTGACCGGCGACGTGCCCAGCCCGATCGACCGGCCCACCGGCTGCTCCTTCCACCCGCGCTGCCCGATCGCCCAGGAGCGCTGCCGTACCGAGCGTCCCGCGCTGAACCCCGTCGGCGGACGTCAGGTGGCCTGTCACTTTCCAATGCGCTCCCCGATTGGAGAGATGGCCGGGGAGCATGGCAGGCTTTAGGGGTCGATCCGCTACAAGGGGAAGAGGCTGCGGTGCGAGGCTGGCACGGATTGGACGACGTGCCCGAAGACTGGGGCAGGTCCGTCATAACGATCGGCGTCTTCGACGGGGTTCACCGCGGCCATCAGCAGATGGTTGCCCGTGCCGTCGCGATGGCCGACGAGCTCGGACTGCTCTCGGTCGTGGTGACCTTCGACCCGCACCCGGAGGAGGTGGTGCGGCCCGGCACGCACCCGCCCCGGCTGACGACGGCCCGGCACCGCACGGAGCTGCTCGCCGCCCTCGGCGTCGACGCGGTGTGCGTGCTGCCGTTCACGCTGGAGTTCTCCCAGATGAGCCCGGACGAGTTCGTGCAGACGGTGCTGGTCGACCGGCTGCACGCGGGCGGGGTCGTGGTGGGGGAGAACTTCCGCTTCGGGCACAAGGCCTCCGGTGACGTCGAGACCCTGCAGACCCTCGGGGAGAAGTACGACTTCGTGGCGGAGGCGGTCCCGCTGGTGAGCAACGGGGAGACCATCTCCTCCACCCTCATCCGCGAGCGCCTGGCCGCCGGGGACATGGAGGCCGTGGCGGCGGCGCTCGGCCGTCCGCACCGGGTCGAGGGCGTGGTCGTCCGCGGCTACCAGCGCGGCCGCCAGCTCGGCTTCCCGACGGCCAACGTGGAGTCGCCCGACTTCACCGCGATCCCCGCCGACGGCGTCTACGCCGGCTGGCTGCAGGGCATCCCGACGGGCAACCTGCCGGCCGTCTACGGCGGCGAGCGCTGGCCCGCCGCCATCTCGGTGGGCACCAACCCCACCTTCGAGGGGGTGCCGCGCACCGTCGAGGCCTACGCGCTCGACCGCGACGACCTGGACCTCTACGGCGCCCACATGGCCGTGGACTTCGGGCCCCGGCTCCGCGGCAACGTCAGGTTCGACTCGATCGAGGCGCTCGTCGACCAGATACGCGCCGACGTCGACGAGGCCCGCCGCCTGACCTCCTGACCTTCCGGGCGCTCGGCGGGTCCGAGGATGTGCGGACGCGGGAGGGCTGATGGTAATCTGGCATGTCAGCTCTGTAACCGGTGGTGTCACAACCCCGGCGCTGATCTCGCCACGGCGACTGTAGGCACGCACGGTCGCTCGGGCAACTGAAAATCGCGCGTGCCCGTAGAAGTGCAAGGAGAGATGTGTCGCTCGACACCGCCGCAAAGAAGCAGATCATCGGTGAGTACGCCAAGGGTGAGACCGACACCGGTTCCCCCGAGGTGCAGATCGCGCTGCTGAGCAAGCGCATCAGCGAGCTCACCGAGCACCTGAAGACGCACAAGCACGACCACCACAGCCGCCGCGGTCTGCTGCTGCTCGTCGGTCGCCGTCGTCGTCTGCTCAAGTACCTGCAGAGCAAGGACATCACGCGTTACCGTTCGCTCATCGAGCGGCTCGGCCTGCGCCGATAGAGTTGTGAGGGAGCGGCGTCCGCGTCGCTCCCTCATCTCATATGGACGGGTGTCGGCGCGTCGCGCCACGGAGACACCGTCCCAGTGAGCAAACTGAACAGCCGAGACAGTGCCCCGCGTCCGCCAGCAAGCGCGCCCCACGGCGTCGGAGGGCCGGTCCTCGGTAGTGGCCCCCGGTCATCATGGCGTAAGCCGTACGGAACCGGGCGCTTCGATCGAAGACCGGCGCTGCACCTACGGGGAGCAGGCAACAAGACGACTCAGGCACGGAACGCGTGCCCGAGTGGACGCGGGCGACCTACCAAAGGAGGTCCCCCGTGGAGGGTGTCCACAGCAGTGAAGCCGTCATCGACAACGGCTCTTTCGGAACGCGCACCATCCGGTTCGAGACCGGGCGGCTCGCGCGCCAGGCGGCGGGTTCCTCCGTCGTCTACCTGGACGACGAGACGATGGTCCTCTCCGCGACCACCGCCTCCAAGAATCCCAAGGAGAACCTCGACTTCTTCCCCCTCACGGTGGACGTCGAGGAGCGGATGTACGCCGCGGGCCGCATCCCCGGCTCGTTCTTCCGTCGTGAGGGCCGTCCTTCCGAGGACGCCATCCTCACCTGCCGGCTGATCGACCGGCCGCTGCGCCCGTCGTTCGTCAAGGGCCTGCGCAACGAGATCCAGGTCGTCGCGACGATCATGGCGCTCAACCCCGACCACCTGTACGACGTGGTCGCGATCAACGCCGCGTCCCTGTCCACCCAGCTCGCCGGGCTGCCCTTCTCCGGCCCGATCGGCGGCGTCCGCGTCGCGCTGATCGAGGGCCAGTGGGTGGCCTTCCCGACCCACTCGGAGCTGGCGAACGCCACCTTCGACATGGTGGTCGCCGGCCGCGTCCTGGAGGACGGCGACGTCGCGATCATGATGGTCGAGGCCGAGTCCACCCGTGACACGCTCAAGCTCGTCGCCGACGGCGCCATGGCGCCGACCGAGGAGACCGTGGCCCAGGGCCTGGAGGCCTCCAAGCCGTTCATCAAGGTCCTGTGCGAGGCGCAGTCCAAGATCGCGAAGGTCGCGGCCAAGGCCACCGCCGAGTACCCGCTGTTCCTCGACTACCAGGACGACGTCCTGGAGGCCGTGACCGGCGCGGTCAAGAGCGAGCTCGCCGCGGCGCTGACCATCGCCGGCAAGCAGGAGCGCGAGACCGAGCTCGACCGCGTCAAGGCTCTGGCCCTGGAGAAGGTCGGCTCCGAGTTCGAGGGCCGTGAGAAGGAGATCAGCGCCGCGTTCCGCTCGCTGACCAAGAAGCTCATGCGCGAGCGGGTCATCTCCGAGGGCGTCCGCATCGACGGCCGCGGCGTCAAGGACATCCGGCAGCTCAACGCCGAGGTCCACGTCGTGCCCCGCGTGCACGGCTCGGCCCTGTTCGAGCGGGGCGAGACCCAGATCCTGGGCATCACCACGCTCAACATGCTCCGCATGGAGCAGATGATCGACACGCTCAACCCGGAGCGCACCAAGCGCTACATGCACAACTACAACTTCCCGCCCTACTCCACCGGTGAGACCGGCCGCGTGGGCTCGCCCAAGCGCCGCGAGATCGGCCACGGCGCGCTCGCCGAGCGGGCGCTCGTCCCGGTCCTGCCGGCCCGCGAGGAGTTCCCCTACGCGATCCGCCAGGTCTCCGAGGCGCTGGGCTCCAACGGCTCGACCTCCATGGGCTCGGTCTGCGCCTCGACCATGGCGCTGCTCGACGCGGGCGTCCCCCTCAAGGGCATCGTCGCGGGCATCGCGATGGGCCTGATCAACGAGGGCGACCAGTACGTCACGCTGACCGACATCCTCGGCGCCGAAGACGCCATGGGCGACATGGACTTCAAGGTCGCCGGCACCAAGGACGTCATCACCGCGCTCCAGCTCGACACCAAGCTTGACGGCATCCCCGCCTCGGTCCTGGCCGCCGCGCTGAAGCAGGCCAAGGGCGCCCGCCTGGCCATCATCGACGTGATGCAGGAGGCCATCGACTCCCCGGCGGAGATGAACGCGACGGCCCCGCGCATCATCACGATCAAGGTCCCGGTCGACAAGATCGGAGAGGTCATCGGCCCGAAGGGCAAGATGATCAACCAGATCCAGGACGACACCGGCGCCGAGATCACGATCGAGGACGACGGAACCATCTACATCGGCGCGACCGACGGCCCGTCCGCGGAGGCGGCCCGGTCGGCGATCAACGCCATCGCGAACCCGCACATGCCGGAGGTCGGAGAGCGCTACCTGGGCACGGTCGTCAAGATCGCCGCCTTCGGCGCCTTCATCTCCCTCATGCCGGGCAAGGACGGCCTCCTGCACGTCTCCCAGATCCGCAAGCTGCACGGCGGCAAGCGCATCGAGAACGTCGAGGACGTCATGAACGTCGGCGAGAAGGTCCAGGTGGAGATCGCCGAGATCGACTCGCGCGGCAAGCTCTCCCTGGTCCCCGTCGAGGTCATCGAGAAGGAGGCCGCGGCCAAGGCCGAGGGCGGCGCCTCCGAGGAGGAGCCGGCCGCGCCCGCCGCCGCCGACGACCGTCCCCGCGACGACCGTCCCCGCGAGGACCGGCCCCGCCGCACCCGCACCCGCACCAGCGGTGGCGGCAGCCGTGGGGGAGAAGACCGCAACTCGTGATGACCACCACTCTGCACCCCGGCAAGGACGGTGCCGGGGTCGTGCAGCGCACTGTCCTTCCCGGTGGGCTCCGGGTGGTGACCGAGTCCATGCCGACCGTGCGTTCCGTCGCGGTCGGCATGTGGGTCGGCATCGGATCGAGGGACGAGGCCCCCGAGCACATGGGGTCCTCGCACTTCCTTGAGCACCTGCTGTTCAAGGGCACCCCCACGCGGGACGCGCTGGAGATCTCGGCGGCTATCGAGGGCATCGGCGGTGAGATCAACGCCTTCACCGCCAAGGAGTACACCTGCTACTACGCGCGGGTCCTCGACGAGGACCTGCGGGTGGCGATCGACGTGCTCGCCGACGTGGTGACCTCCTCGCTGATCACCCCGGAGGACGTCGAGGCCGAGCGTGGCGTGATCCTGGAGGAGATCGCCATGCACGACGACGACCCCTCCGACATGGTGCACGAGCAGTTCTCCGCCGAGATGTACGGCGACACGCCCATCGGCAGGCCGATCCTCGGCACGGTCGAGTCGATCAACGCCGCCAGCCGTGACCGGATCGCGGAGTACTACCGGCGCTACTACCTGCCGACGCACACCGTGGTGTCGGTGGCGGGCAACGTCACCCACGAGCAGGTCGTGGCGCTCGTCGCCGCGGCCTACGAGCGGGCCGGAGCCCTCGGCGGGGACGCCTCGCCGATCGCCCCGCGCGTCTCCGGCCCCGGCGCCGAGGCGCGTCCCGGAGTCCGGGTGGTGCACCGGCCGACCGAGCAGGCCAACCTGGTCCTCGGCACGACCGGTCTCACCCGCACCGACGAGCGCCGCTTCGCGCTCGGGGTGTTCAACGCGGCCCTGGGCGGCGGCATGTCCTCGCGGCTGTTCCAGGAGATCAGGGAGAAGAGGGGGCTGGCCTACTCTGCCTACTCCTACACCTCCTCCTACGCCGACACCGGGCAGTTCGGCATCTACGTCGGCTGCCTGCCGTCGAAGATCGACGAAGTGCTGAAGATCTGCCGTGAGGAGGTCCTCCGGGTGGTCGCCGACGGCATCACCGAGGAGGAGATCGTCCGCGGCAAGGGCCAGATGCGCGGCGGCCTCGTGCTCGGCCTGGAGGACACCGGTTCCAGGATGTCCAGGATCGGCAAGGGCGAGCTCGTCTACGACGAGCTACTCTCGGTCGACGACGTCCTCGCCAGGATCGAGGCGGTGACCCCGGAGCAGATCTCCGAGGTCGCCCGTGACGTCCTCAACCGCCCGATGACCCTCGCGGTCATCGGCCCCTACGAGGACAAGGACTTCGGCTGGGTCGTCAACGGCTGACCGTCCCGTCGTGAACGGCCCCGGCGTCCACGCCGGGGCCGTTCCGCTGTCCGGACAGCGGACGGC
>NZ_NGFP01000170.1 GCF_002149035.1 Streptosporangium minutum | reverse complement strand
GGCCGGGGGCTGGGCGTGCAGCGCGGTGCGCCGCACGCCCAGCCCCCGGCCGCCGCGGAACGCGGCGTCCACCCGGCGGCGCCCGTCCAGGTAGCGGATCCCCCGCAGCGCCCGGCCCTCCACCGGCACGCCCAGCGCCCCCAGCGCGGCGGCCCCGCTGGGCATCAGCCCCTCGCCGCACGCCTTGTCCACCGGCGTGGGCCGGGGCTCGACGACCACCGCCTCCATCCCGGCCAGTGCCGCGTGGATGGCGGTGGCCAGGCCCGCCGGTCCGCCACCGGCGACCAGGACGTCGATCACGTGGTCACCCGTCCGGGCGGCGCCGTGGCGAGCGAGGCCAGGGCGGTCTCCTCGCACCGGATCCGCACCACCATCAGCGCGGCGTTGAGCACGGTGAAGGTCAGCGCGGTGATCCAGGCGCCGTGCACCAGCGGCAGCGCCGCGCCCTCCACGGCCACCGCCACGTAGTTGGGGTGGCGCAGCCGACGCAGCCGGTAGGGGCCGCGCGTCACCGGCGGCAGGCCGGGCACCACGATCACCTGGGTGTTCCAGCGATGGCCCAGCGCGGCGATGCACCACCAGCGCAGTCCCTGCGCGGCGACCACCAGGACGAGCATGGGCCAGCCGAGCGCCGGGACGAAGGGCCGGCCGGACAGGCCCGCCTCCAGCAGGCACCCGGCCAGCAGGCCGGTGTGCAGGGCGACCATCCAGGGGTAGTGGCCCTGCCCGGACACCACCCCGCCACGGGCCGTGCTCCACCGCGCGTTGCGGCGCGCGATGACCAGCTCGGCGAGGCGTTCGGCCCCGACGAGCAGCACGAGCAGCAGGTACCACGACGAAAGATGCCAGGTCATCGGCCCCTACCAGCGCAGCAGGACGAGCTCGGAACAGAAGCCGGGCCCCATCGCGATCAGCAGCCCCGGCGTGCCCGGCGGCGGCGGCCGCAGGGCGAGGGTGTCCCGCAGGACGTGCAGCACCGAGGAGGAGGACAGGTTGCCGACCTCGGCCAGCGAACGCCAGGTGAGGTCCAGCGCGCCGTCGGGCAGCCGGAGCGTCTCGGCGACGGCCTCCAGGACCTTCGGGCCGCCCGGATGGCACACCCAGGCGGTCACGTCCCGCGTCGTCAGGCCGTGGTCGGCGAGGAAGCCGTGCACGTCGTCGGCCAGGTAGGCGCGCACCACGTCCGGGACGCTGGCGTCGAGCACCACCTGGAAGCCGGTGTCGCGGACGTCCCAGCCCATCACGCCCTCGGAGCCGGGATACAGGTGGCTCCGGGTGGCTAGCACCGACGGGCCCGCCTGTTCGGGCCGCCGCCCGTCGCCGCAGGCCACCACCGCCGTGGCCCCGTCGCCGAACAGCGCGCCGGCGACCAGGTTGGCGGGGGAGGCGTCACCGCGCTGCAGGGTCAGCGAGCACAGCTCGACCGAGAGCAGCACGGCCACGTGGTCCGGCCAGCCGCGCAGGTAGTCGTGCAGGCGGGAGATCCCGGCGGCCCCCGCCACGCAGCCGAGCCCGAACACCGGGATCCGCTTGACGTCGGGGCGCAGCCCCAGGCGGCCGACCAGCCTGGCGTCCACCGAGGGCGCGGCGATGCCGGTCACCGAGGTGAAGAGGATCATGTCCACGTCCTCCGGCGCGAGCCCGGCCGCCTCCAGCGCGCCGCCGACGGCCTCGGCCCCCAGGTCGACGGCGGAGCCGACGAAGACGTCGTTGGCCATCCCGAAGCCGTCGAGCTTGGCGTACTGGTCGAGGGGCAGGGCCAGATGGCGGAACTCGACCCGCGCGCCGGCGTGCAGGCGCTCCAGCAGCCGGCGGTCGGCGCCCTCGGGCAGGCATATCCGCGCGAACGCGTCGGTGATCTCGGCCTGGGAGTGACGGTTAGGCGGAAGAGCGCCGCGTACAGCGGCGATTCGCGTCATCTGAGAAGTACCTCCCGACGGCGGACAGCGGACATCTGGCTTTTGCCCACCTGCGCCTACGGCATGCCTCGCCCGGCTTGGACGATGACGCGGCGCCCGGCCGCCTACGATCGTTCCGTGACGACGAGCGGGCATGCGCGCCGGGACCGGGATCGAGTACGGCGGTCCGGGCTCCAGGCCGTCGCGGGGCTGGTGCGGGCCTGCCATCCCGGGCCCACCGCGGCGGTGACCGTCCTGGTCACCGCGCTGGCCGTGGCGAGCGGGCGCGACGCGGCGGGATGCGGCCTGGTGGCCGCCGCCGTGCTGACCGGGCAGCTCTCGATCGGCTGGTGCAACGACGCGGTGGACGCCGGGCGGGACGTCGCGGCGGGCCGTACCGGCAAACCGGTCGCCGCCGGCGCGGTGAGCGTCCGGACGGTGTGGGCCGCCGCCGCCGTGGCCCTGGCGCTCTGCGTGCCGCTCTCCCTCGCCTCCGGCCTGGCGGCCGGGGCCGTCCACCTCGTGGGAGTCGCCGCGGCCTGGGCCTATGACCTGTGGCTGAAGGCCACCGTGCTGTCGTGGCTGCCCTACGCCGTGGGATTCGGCGTGCTGCCGCCGTTCGTGACCCTCGGGCTGCCGGGCCATCCGTGGCCCGCGTGGTGGGCGGTCATCGCCGCGGCGCTCCTCGGCTGCGGGGCGCACCTGGCCAACGTGCTGCCCGACATCCCCGCCGATCTCGCCGCCGGGGTCCGCGGCTGGCCGCAGCGGCTCGGCCCCGCCCGCGTCCGCGTCCTGATCCCGGTGCCGCTGCTCCTGGCCACCGGGCTGCTCGTTTTCGGGCCTCCGGGGCCGGTCGGCGCCGGGGGCTGGGCCGCGCTCGCCGGGGCCGGGGCGTTCGCCGTCGCCGGGCTGGCGGTGAGACGCTCACCGCGCGTCCCCTTCGTGGCGGCCGTCGCCGTCGCGGCGGTCGACGTGCTGCTCCTGCTCGCCCAGGGCACTGAGATCACCGCGCTCTGATCCACTCCCGGACGGCGGGCCCGCGGGCGGCCCGGCCGTACTAAGAGATTTAAAGCATTTTTCCTGGTAAAGAGGGCTATAGATTTTTAATTCGGTTGCAGGAGCGGTGGATTTCTGACGTCATTGTCGTCGTCGGTTGATCGGCTGGAGGGAGGCGATGCGGGGATGACGTACAACGAGGTGATGGGTGGCCGTGCGCCGATCCGCATGTGGGCCGACCCGGCCGAGGTCGAGCCCCAGGTGATGCAGCAGCTGCGCAACGTCGCGAACCTGCCGTGGGTGCAGGGCGTCGCCGTGATGCCGGACGTGCACCACGGGATGGGCGCGACGGTGGGGTCGGTCATCGCGATGCGGGACGCGGTCTCCCCGGCGGCGGTGGGCGTGGACATCGGGTGCGGGATGACCGCGGTGAAGACCTCCTTCAGGGTCGACAACCTGCCCGACAACCTCGCCTACCTGCGTTCGAAGCTGGAGCAGGCGGTCCCCGTCGGGTTCGGCAACCACAAGCGGCCCGTCGACCCGACCAAGCTGCACGGGCTGAAGACCGCCGACTGGGCGGGCTTCTGGAAGGACTTCGACACCCTGGCCCCGGCCGTGCACCCGAAGCGGGAGCGCGCCGAGGTGCAGATGGGCACCCTGGGCGGAGGCAACCACTTCCTGGAGGTCTGCGCCGACGACGAGGGCGTGGTCTGGGTCGTGCTGCACTCCGGATCGCGCAACATCGGCAAGGAGCTGGCCGAGTTCCACATCGGGCAGGCCCAGAAGCTGCCGCACAACCAGGACCTGCCCGACCGGAACCTCGCGGTGTTCGTCGGAGGCACGCCGCAGATGGACGCCTACCGGCGGGACCTGTTCTGGGCGCAGGACTACGCGCGGCGCAACCGGGCGGTCATGATGGCCCTGGTCTGCGACGTGCTCAGACGCCACCTTTCGGGCATCACCTTCGAACAGCCGATCTCCTGCCACCACAACTACGTGGCCGAGGAGCGGTACGACGGCGTGGATGTGCTCGTCACCCGCAAGGGCGCGATCCGCGCGGGATCCGGCGAGTTCGGCATCATCCCCGGCTCGATGGCGACCGGCACCTACATCGTGAAGGGCCGGGGGAACGCCGGTGCGTTCAACTCGGCCTCACACGGTGCCGGTCGCCGGATGAGCCGGAGCAAGGCCAAGAAGACCTTCACGCTGGCGGACCTGAAGGCGCAGACCGACGGCGTCGAGTGCCGTAAGGACACCGGGGTGATCGACGAGATCCCCGGCGCCTACAAGGACATCCAGTCGGTCATGGCGGCCCAGGCCGACCTGGTCGAGGTGGTCGCCCGCCTCCGGCAGCTCATCTGCATCAAGGGCTGAGGCCCGCGCCGGGGGCCGAACGGCGGGAGGTCCGAGGAATCAACCGCCCGATTGCGATGTTGTGGGCATATACGGACCGACTATGGCAGGGGAGGGGGCTGGCCTTAGGCTGGCCCCCTGCCTGGATGAGGATGGACGAGAGGAGGTGACGCCCCATGTTGACGTTAAGCGACTCGTTCGGCCGGGTGGCGACTGATCTGCGGGTGTCCCTCACCGACCGCTGCAACCTGCGGTGTTCCTACTGCATGCCACCCGAGGGACTCGAATGGCTGCCCAAGCCCGACCTGCTGACCGCCGACGAGATCGTCCGGCTGGTGACCGTCGGGGTGGAACGGCTGGGCATCACCGAGGTCCGCTACACCGGTGGTGAGCCCCTGCTCCGCCGCGAGCTGGTGGAGATCGTGGCCCGCACCAGCGCCCTCCGTCCCACCCCCCAGGTCTCGCTGACCACCAACGGCATCGGGCTCGCCCGGCTGGCGGCCCCGCTCGCCGAGGCCGGTCTGCACCGGGTCAACGTCTCCCTCGACACCCTCGACAGGGAGACGTTCAAACGGCTCGCCCACCGCGACCGGCTGGCCGACGTGCTCGACGGCATGGCCGCGGCCGACGCCGCCGGGCTGCGCCCGGTCAAGGTCAACACGGTGCTGATGCGCGGGATCAACGATCACGAGGCCGTCGCGCTGCTCCACTACTGCCTGGAGCGGGGCTACGAGCTGCGCTTCATCGAGCAGATGCCGCTGGACGCCCAGCACGGCTGGCGCCGGGAGAACATGGTCACCGCCGACGAGATCCTCGCGCGGCTGCGAGACTCCTTCGACCTGACCGACGACGATCCGGTGGAGCGCGGCAGCGCCCCGGCCGAGCTGTTCCTCGTCGGCGGCGGGCCGGCCAGGGTCGGGGTGATCGGATCGGTCACCAGGCCGTTCTGCGGCGCCTGCGACCGGGTACGGATCACCGCCGACGGCCAGGTCCGCAACTGCCTGTTCGCCACCGACGAGTCCGACCTGCGCGCCGCGCTCCGCTCGGGAGCCGGTGACGACGAGATCGCCGAACGCTGGCTGGCCGCGGTCAAGATCAAGAAGGCCGGACACGGCATCGACGACCCGGCCTTCCTGCAGCCCTCCCGCCCGATGTCCGCGATCGGCGGATGAGCGCCCGCCATGACGCGTGCATCCTGGCGGGCGGCCGCGCCAGCCGCCTCGGCGGGCAGGACAAGCCAGGACTGCGCGTCGCCGGCCGCCCGCTGATCGAGTCGGTGGCGGCGGCCGTACCGGACGCCGGGAGGCTCATCGTCGTCGGGGCGCCCCGTCCCGGACTTCCTCGGGGGATCTTCGTCCAGGAGGATCCGCCCGGCGGCGGCCCGGTCCCGGCGCTGCGGGCGGGGCTGGCGGAGGTGACCGCGCCGTGGGTGGCGCTGCTCGCGGCCGATCTGCCGTTCCTGACCGCCGGGCACGTCTCGGCGCTGCTGGAGGCGGCGGGAACGGGAGCGGGAGCGGTGCTCGTCGACGACGGCGGGCGGGAGCAGTGGCTCGTCGGAGCCTGGCGTACGGCGGAGCTCGCCGAGGCGCTCGCCCGCTACGAGGGGCGGTCGCTGCACGGGCTTCTCGCCCCGCTGGCCCCCGTCGGGCTCCACCTCGCCGGGCGGCCGTGGTTCGATTGCGACACGGCGGAGGATCTGCGCCGCGCCCGGAACGGTGAGCCGGATGACCGGATGAGATGAGGAGTGAGAGTTGAACGTGCTGACGGAGTGGACCGAGCTGGTCTGCCGCGAGCTGGGTGTCGATCCCGCGACGATCGACCGCGACGCGCTGCTTGACCTGACCAAGGAGGTCGCCCACGGAGTGACCCGCCCGGCCGCGCCGCTGACGGCGTACGTGCTGGGACTGGCCCAGGGCGCGGGCTCGGCCCCGCCGGACGCGGTGGAACGGCTCACCGCGCTGGCGCGGGATTGGGAGAGAACGGCCGCCGAGACGACAGGCGACAGATAAAGGCCGGGAAAAGGGCGACGCCGGGTGGTTACGGGGGCAAACCACCCGGCGCCGCTTCATCGGCGTTCCGACGGGGGCCCGGAACGCCGGCACCAGTGCCCCGACGGGGGACCAGGGCACTTGGCTAAAGCGTACACCTCCTACCCCTGAGATGCGTCAAGACTTAGTCACGACCCGATCTCGCGTCGGTGGAGCGGGATCTCGTTCTGGCCGGTTTCCGCCACGTCAGGGGCGCTCGACGCCTCGCGCCGAGGGGCGTTGGCCCCGATAACGGCAACGTATGGTAAAAAGATCGCCCCGGCGAAGAGGAGCAGTTTGACGGGCAGCGGAGCCGGGACCGTGAAGGCGAGAATGAGGCAGACAAGCCGGATCCCCATCTTGATGAAATAGTTTCTCTCACGTTTCCCGATGTCCTCGCTCAGCGACGGCTGGGCATCGGTCACCTGATGGACCACCTGGTGCTTGTGCCATAGCTTCACAATTCCAACCTAGCCCCCCGGACGGGGAGGGGCGCCTCCACCCCGCGACCCGATGGGCGCGGGAGAGCGTGCGATCATGGCCGCCGGGTAAAGATGACGGCATGACGGATCGCACATACCGGGTGACCGAGATAGTCGGCACGTCCGAGGAGAGCATCGAGGCGGCCATTCGCAACGGCGTCCGCCGTGCCTCGCAGACCCTCCGTCACCTCGACTGGTTCGAGGTGACCGAGGTCAGAGGGCACATCGTCGACGGTGAGGTCGGCCACTTCCAGGTCGGGATGAAGGTCGGATTCCGCCTGGAGGACAACTGATCTTGTACGGCGGAGCCCGGCGGCGCAGACTACGGGGATGGAAGATCTACGCCGGACCACGGGAGCCGCGCTGGCCGCGGTGCTGCTGCTCGCCGGATGCTCCTCGACGGCGGGCGGCGCCCCGGCCTCTCCGGCCGCCTCCGCCTCCCCGGCCGCCTCCGCGGCCGCGCGCGGCTCCGCGCTCGACCAGACCGCCGCCGACATGCGGCGGACGGTGCAGAGCCTGCGCCGGGTGGACGACCTGCCGATGTACGAGATGACCTTCCACGGCTCCTACGACCGCGAGGCCTCCCTGAGCGAGGAGGACCTCGCCGGGCGTGCCGACGGCTGGGCCTGCTCGCTGTTCCACCTGGCGGGGGAGCGGCCGCTGTTCGGCCGGAACTTCGACTGGGACCCCAATCCGGCGATGGTCGTGCACGCCGACCCGCCCGACGGCTACGCCTCGGTGTCCATCGCGGACCTGTTCTACGTGCTCGGCAGCAACGCCGCACCCGACCCGGCCGACCCGCGGACCCGCCGCCGGCTGGCCCACGCCGTGCTCACCCCGTTCGACGGGGTCAACGAGAAGGGCCTGGCGATCGGCATGGCCGCGGTGCCCGACGGCGAACTGCCCCCCAGGACGCCCGGCCGCCCGTCCGTCGGCAGTGTGCGGATCATCCGGGTGATGCTGGACAAGGCCGCGACCGTGGACGAGGCGGTGGCGATCATGCGCCGCTACGACATCGACTTCACCGGCAGTCCGCAGATCCACTACCTGCTCGCCGACGCCACCGGGAAGTCGGCCGTCGTGGAGTTCTCCGGCGGCAGGCTCAACGTCATCGAGGACCGGGTGCTGACCAACTTCGCCATGGCCGGCACCACCCGCGAGCGGCGCATGGCCGACACCCGGTACGCCGAGCTCGCCAGGGGCCTCCCCGCGGCGAAGAGCTGGCGGGACGGGATGGACCTGCTCCAGCGGGTGGCCCAGGGGCACACCCGCTGGTCGGTCGTCTACGACCTCACCGACGCCACGGCCCGCGTGGTCACGGGCAAACGGTGGGAGCGGGTGCACACCATCCCGCTGGTCCGGCGCTAGCTCGCCTGGCTGACCGTCGACATGTTGAAGTCGGGCACCCGGATCGCGGGCATGACCGTGCGGGTGAAGTAGTCGCTCCACTCGCGCGGCAGGGTCTGCTCCGAGGCGCCGACCTCCGTGAGGCGGCCGAGCAGGTCCACCGGGCTCTCGTTGAAGCGGAAGTTGTTCACCTCGCCGACGACCTCGCCGTTCTCCACCAGGTAGACGCCGTCACGGGTCAGCCCGGTGAGGAGCAGGCTCTGCGGGTCCACCTCGCGGATGTACCACAGACAGGTGAGCAGCAGGCCGCGCTCGGTGGAGGCGATCATCTCCTCCAGCGACCGGCCGCCCTCGGGCCCCCGCATGATCAGATTGTCGATCGCCGGGGTCACGGGCAGCTCGGTCAGCTCGGCCGAGTGCCGGGTCTGGATCAGGCTCCGCAGGGTGCCGTCGGCGATCCAGTCGGTGGGCGCCAGCGGCAGGGTGTTGTCGAACACCGAGTTCTGCCTGCTGGAGGCGTGCGCCACCACGGACGGCGCGCACGCGATGCCCGGCGCGGCCGGATCGCTGTACAGGCGGATCGGGAGAGGGGAGAGGGTCTCCCCGACGCGGGTCCCGCCGCCCGGCTTGGAGAAGACCGTCCGGCCCTCAAGCGCGTCCCGGGCGCCGGCCGTCCAGTACAGGTAGACCATCAGATCGGCCACCGCCGCCGGCGGCAGCAGCGTCTCGTACCGGCCCGCCGGCAGGTCGATCCGGTTCTTCGCCCACTCCAGCCGCCGGGCCAGCGAGGCGTCCAGCGCCGCCACGTCCACGTCGGAGAAGTCGCGGGTGGCCACGCCCGTCCACGCCGAGCGCTTCATGTCCGGTGACTTGGCGTTGAGCTCAAGCCGGCCGGTGGGCTGGGTGTGCCGGAGGCGGGCCCCGGTCGAGGTGCCGACGAAGGTGGTGGTGACGATGTGCTCGGCGAAGCCGTACAGCCTGCGCCCGCCCGCCTCGGCCGTGGCGAAGGCCTCGCCCAGGGCGGGGGCGAAGGTGCCGAACACCCCGATGGAGGTGGACTCCGCCGGCAGGTCCCAGTCCGCCGAGCGGCCGCCCTCGACCAGCGGCCGGGCGTCCTCGGACGGCGTCGCGTCCTCCGCGGCGTGATCGGCGGCCGCGACGATGTCGGCGAGCTGCTCGGGGCGGACCGCCGCCCGTGACACCACGCCCACCCCCCGGCCCACGATCGAGATCACGGTGAGCTGCGACGAACGGCCCACGCCGTTGGTGGTGAGCGTGTTGCCCGCGAAACGCAGGTTGGCGCTGGACCCCTCGTCCACGATCACGACGACGTCGTCGGCCGTGGAGAGGTCCAGAGCCTTCTCGATCATTTCCTGGGGGCTCATCCCGATCCCTTCCCCATGGCCCGTCGAGGCGTCCGCCGAGGTGTGCTGTTCTCCGGTCCGCTCGCTCATGCGATCTCCCCGCCCCGTCCGCGGACGCCGCCGTGCCTGTCGCCGCGCCCGCTCAATTGCCACTCTCCTGCAGGGTGTTGAGGACGCGCACATCGCGGAAGAGCGCCGACGGGCAGCCGTGGCTGACCGGGGCGACCTGGCCGGGCTGGCCCTTGCCGCAGTTGAACGCGCCGCCCAGCACGTAGGTCTGCGGCCCGCCGACGGCCGCCATCGACCGCCAGAAGTCGGTGGTCGTGGCCTGGTAGGCGACGTCGCGGACCTGGCCGGCGATCCTGCCGTTCTCGATCCGGTAGAACCGCTGGCCGGTGAACTGGAAGTTGTAGCGCTGCATGTCGATGGACCAGCTCTTGTCGCCCACGACGTAGATGCCGCGCTCCACCCCGGAGATCAGCCCCTCGGTGGAGGGGCCGTCGGGCGCCGGCAGCAGCGAGACGTTGGCCATGCGCTGGATCGGCATGTGGCCGGGGGAGTCGGCGAAGGCGCAGCCGTTGGAGGCGCCGAGGTCCTTCAAACGCGCCATCCGCCGGTCGAGCTGGTAGCCGACCAGGACGCCGTCGGAGACGATGTCGAACCGCTTGGTCGCCACGCCCTCGTCGTCGTAGCCGATCGTGGACAGGCCGTGCTCCGTCGTGCGGTCGCCGACCACGTTCATCACCTGCGAGCCGTACACCAGCTCGCCGAGCCGGTCGAAGGTGGCGAAGCTGGTCCCGGCGTAGGCCGCCTCGTAGCCGAGGGCCCGGTCCAGCTCGGTGGCGTGCCCGACTGACTCGTGGATCGTCAGCCACAGGTTGGACGGATCGATGACCAGGTCGTACCGCCCCGCTTCGACGGAGGGCGCCTTCAGCTTCTCCTCGAGGAACTCGGGCAGGCGGGCCAGCTCGCCGGGGAAGTCCCAGCCGGTGCCGGTGAGGTATTCGAACCCCCGGCCGACCGGCGGGGCCAGCGTGCGCATCGTCTCGAACCGTCCGTCCTCGACCTTCATCACCTCCAGCTCGGGGTGCACGCGCACCCGCTGCTGGGTGGTGGAGGTGCCGGCGGTGTCGGCGTAGAACTTCTGCTCCTTGACCTGCTGCAGCGAGGCCTGGACGTGGTCCACGCGCGGGTCCCTCAGCAGGGCGTCCGACCAGTCGGCGAGCAGGGCGACCTTGTCGCGCAGCGGCACCTCGAAGGGGTCGACCGCGTAGGCCGACACCCAGGTGACGTCGGAGTGGACCGGTTCGGGGGCCAGCGTGATGGGTTCGCGGTTGACGGCGGCGGAGATGACGGCCACCTCCACCGCCTGCTCGGCGGCCTTCACCGCCGCCTCGGGGGTGAGGTCGATGCCGGAGGCGAAGCCCCAGGTGCCGTTCTTGACGACCCGTACGGCGTAGCCGAGATCGTCGGCGTCGATGGAGCCTTCGAGTGAGGCGTCGGACAGGCGCAGGGTCTCCGCGCGGACGCGCTCAAGCCGGAAGTCGGCGTGCTCGGCGCCGAGGTCACGGGCGCGTTGCAGGGCCGCGTCCGCCAGCCGCCTCATGGGCAGAGCGAGGAAATCGGGATCGATCTGGCGCATGTCAACGATCCTAACCCTGTGATCTTGTCCCTCACGGACAAGAGGTTTACCCCCCGGTAGCCGATAGCGTCAGCTCTATGGCTCGATCTGTTCTCGTAACCGGCGGCAACCGCGGCATCGGCCTCGCGATCGCCCGCCAGCTCGCCCAGGCCGGTGACGCCGTCGCCGTGACCTACCGCTCCGGAGAGCCCCCCGAGGGCCTCTTCGGCGTGCGGTGCGATGTGACCAGCACGGCCGATGTCGACGCGGCGTTCGGGAAGGTCGAGGCCGAGCACGGCCCGGTCGAGGTGCTCGTCGCCAACGCGGGCATCACCAAGGACACGCTGCTGCCGATGATGAAGGAGGAGACCTTCACCGACGTCATCGACGCCAACCTGACCGGCGCCTACCGGGTCGCCAAGCGCGCCACGCGCGGCATGCTGCGGCTCAAGCGCGGCCGGATCGTGCTGGTCTCCTCGGTGGTGGCCATGCTCGGCTCGGCGGGGCAGAGCAACTACGCCGCCTCCAAGGCCGGGCTGATCGGCTTCGCCCGGTCCGTGGCCCGCGAGCTCGGCTCGCGCGGCATCACGGTCAACGTGGTCTCCCCGGGCTTCGTGGAGACCGACATGACCGCCGGGCTGGAGGAGGCCTACCAGGAGCAGATCCGCAAGAACATCCCGCTGGGCCGCTACGCGAGCGCCGACGAGATCGCGCGCGTGGTCAGGTTCCTGGCCAGCGAGGACGCCGCCTACATCACCGGGGCCGTCATCCCCGTGGACGGCGGGCTGGGAATGGGGCACTGACGTGCCTCCTCCACTCCCCGGAAGGAGTGGCTTCCCGCCTCCGTCCGGAGGAGTGGGCGACGGACACGTCCTGCCCGTCGGAACACACGAACGATTCATCAGATGAGGGGCGGCACCCATGGGAATCCTTGAAGGCAAGCGCATCCTGGTCACCGGCGTCCTGACCGACGCCTCCATCGCCTTCTCCGTCGCCAAGCTGGCCCAGCAGGAGGGCGCGCAGGTCGTGCTGACCGGCTTCGGCCGCCTCAGCCTGGTCGAGCGCATCGCCAAGCGGCTCCCCGAGCCGCCGCCGGTGATCGAGCTGGACGTGCAGAACACCGAGCATCTCGACTCGCTGGCCGACCGTGTCGGCCGGCACCTGGACGGGATCGACGGCGTGGTGCACTCCATCGGCTTCGCCCCGCAGAGCTGCCTCGGCGGAAACTTCTTGAACACCCCGTGGGAGGACGTGGCGACCGCCCTGCACATCTCGACCTACTCGTTCAAGTCGCTGGCGGTCGCCTGCCTGCCCCTGATGAAGGAGGGCGGCGCGGTCGTCGGCCTCGACTTCGACGCGACCAAGGCCTGGCCCGTGTACGACTGGATGGGCGTGGCCAAGGCGGGCCTGGAGTCGTGCTCCCGCTACCTGGCCCGTGATCTCGCCAAGCACGGGATCCGCGTCAACCTGGTGGCGGCCGGGCCGCTGCGCACGATGGCGGCCAAGAGCATCCCCGGCTTCAAGGAGTTCGAGGAGGGCTGGCCGGAGAAGGCGCCGCTGGGCTGGGACCTGGGCGACACCGTGCCCGCGGCCAAGGCCTGTCTGGCCCTGATGTCGGACTGGTTCCCGGCCACGACCGGTGAGATCGTGCACGTCGACGGCGGCGTGCACGCGATCGGCGCCTGACCTCTGCCCGCCGGGCCTGGCCTCCCCGCCCCGCGGACCAGGCCCCGCCCGGCCGGCACCGGCAGGTGTCCGGCGGACCGCCGGTCACCGGGCCGGGCCGCCGGTCCGTGGGCGGTACGCCCGGGGCCCGGTCCGTGGATCAGGCGCGGCCGTGCGGGCTTC
This sequence comes from Streptosporangium minutum, assembly GCF_002149035.1. GTDB lineage: Bacteria > Actinomycetota > Actinomycetes > Streptosporangiales > Streptosporangiaceae > Streptosporangium > Streptosporangium minutum. The sequence goes on along the minus strand of NZ_NGFP01000170.1, from coordinate 7,494 downwards.
CGAGCGCGCCGGCCCGCTATAGTCGCGGGCCGTGACGATTGACGAATTGATCCGCCTCGTGCCGCCACCGGCGGAACCGGTCGACGCGCAGGGCGACTGGCGTGAGGTCGAGGCCGCCCTCGGGCTTGAGCTGCCCGCTGACTTCAAGACGCTCATCGAACGATACGGGCGCGGCCAGTTCGTCGACCTCATCACGCCGCTGACTCCGTTCGGCGCTCATGCCCTGCTGGTCCAGCACGCTCAGCGACTGCTGGACAGAGAGCGGCCTTTCCGTGAGAAGTATCCCGACGAATGCCCTTACCCGTTCTACCCGGAGCCCGGTGGTCTGCTGGAGTGGGCCGGCACCGACAACGGTGACTCGCTCTGCTGGCTGACCGAAGGAGAACCGGACGGCTGGCGCGTCGTGGTCTGGAATCCGCGCGGCGTCGCCTACGACGCGTCCGACGTCGGCGCGGTGGAGTTCCTCCACGGCTGGTTGAGCGGGCGGATCACCACGCCGTTATTGCCCGGCGAGGTCGAGCCGTCGCCGTGGTTCGAGCCGTTTCGCGAGCGTGAACACGTCTACGTCAAGCTGTCCGAGGGCGAGTCGCCCTACCACGAACGGCTGCGGATCCTGCGTGACGCACTCGCGCCCACGGCGGACCGGGGCTGCTACAGCGACGAGGACGGCGAGCGGCAGGACCACTTCGCCGCCACGGACCTCGGCTGGTCGCTGACCTACGAGACGGTCTACGGGCACCAGATCCGGGTCGCCTTCCCGCCTGAGGACGGAGAGCGGGCTCGCGTCACGCTGTTCGACGCGGCCCGCCGTATGGGCTGCCAGGTGTTGTCGACGACGACGCACCTCGGCGAGCCTGTCTGGACAGCCGCCGAGACCGCCACCACCGTCGGCGGCCAGGAGTCCGGCCCCGACACCTTCGACGGACCCCGGTAGGCGTGCGAACTGCCCGGCCGGCGCCGGCCGATGCCGTCGTTCCCGGGACGCGTGGCGATCGCCTCGGTCGTCCGGCGCACGAGGGCCGGATCGGCGGTCAGCCGGAGTACGGCGAGCGCCTGGAATCCCAGCAGCAGCAGCGGATCGACGTCCACGTCCAAGAACAGTGCGCCGCTTCGGCGCAGCCGCGCCGGTCCGCGTTTGGCCGCCATCTCCGGCCGGCCGGTTGCCTTGGCGATGTCGGGTAGGTTGTGCGGCTGGCGCGGGCCGTCGCCGGCCGGGGTGGTCGGCATCTGGCGGGAAGGTCTCCCCCGCAGGTCAGGAGCGGTCGGGCTCCTCACGCCAGGGCCGGGCCGTCACGGCTTCAGCTTGTCGGCCTCCCGGACGTCGTGGAGGTGGATGAGGACGTCGAAGGAGCGGGCGGCCGCAAGGTCGGCGAGCGGGTAGGGGTACTGCGTGCCGATGTTGCGCGTGGGGCGGGCGACGTCCAGCCAGGCGCGCGCCGCGGCCGGGGCGTTGCGGATGTCGAGGTAGTAGTCCCGGTAGCGGACCTTGTCGAGGGTGTACTCGTTCATGCCGGGCTTGGCCGCGCCCACGGTGAACTTCTTCCAGTCGCCGCCGAGAGCGGCGTCCTTCGACAGGAAGGAGCCCTGGTTGAAGGTGAAGCCGACGGGGAGATACTCCTTACCCAGTGCGTCGCGCAGGAACGACCCCTGCGTCTTGGGATACATCTTGGGATCGCCGGCCGCGTATCCGACGTGGTCGTTCTGCGCCGACAGAAGGATCTTGTCGCCGCTGCGCCGCTGCCACCAGGTGATGTTCTGGGCCATCACCTGGTCACGAAAGCGCTGGAGGGTGGCCACCGAATCCGGGTCTTTCACGTCTATGGTGAGGAATTTGGCGGTCTGGGCGATGGATCGGGTGTTCTGCTCGGCCCATTCGAACTCGTCTCCGCCGGAGCCCTTCAGGCTGCTGATCAGTTCCAGAGCCTGCTGTGCCTTGGCGGCGAGCTGCTGTCGTTCCGCGAGCGGCTTGCCCAGGTAGGCGAAGACGTCGTCGATCGGGCGCAGGCCGGTGTAGAGCTCGTTGAGCCGCGGCAGCGACTCCGGGTGGTGCTTTTGCACGTAACCGGTCACCCGGCCGAAGAACTCGTCGCTCAGTGTGGGGGCGCCGAGGTCGTCGCCCATGAAGTGGACGGTGCGGCCGGGGTGGCGGCGGTTGTAGTCCCGCATCCACTCGATGAGGCTCACGAACTCCTTGCGGTCCCACGGCGAGTTGGCCAGTGCCTCCTTCGCGATCTTGCGTGCGTCCCCCCTGCCGGTCTGGAGGTAGTCGTCGATCTGGAGTCCCGCGGACCAGCTCAGCTCCAGGGCGAAGGTGGTGAAGCCCTTCTCCTCGACGAGGTAGCGGAAGACCCGCTCCTTCATGGTGAAAAACTCGTGCGAGCCATGGGTGGCCTCGCCGAGACCGACCACCTTGGCGTCGCCGATCATCGCGCCCAGGGCTCGCAGATCGGCCGTGTTCCTCCCGGGCTCGGTCGAGCGCAACGGGTGCGCCGCCTGCTCCAGTGCATGGACCGGGTTCTGCTTCCCGCCGGGCATGTCGGCCAGGGCCGCCTGGGCCGTCACGGGGGCGAGGACCGCTCCCGTCACGATCACCGCCGTCGCCAGCAGCCGCCGTCGGCTGACACGCTTCCAGTCCTTAGCCATGCTTTTACCCCTTAACTTGCGTATTGCCACGTGAGGACACGTGAGAAGGATGAGACCTCACGGTGAGATCCATACGTCGACGAGAGTATGGCCACGCGAGTGCGCCCTCCCATGACGCTGACCAGCGTCTTCCGGATGAGGCGGGCTGGTGTGTCCGGGTAGGGCGGGCACTACCACGGGCCACCGAGCCGCCCCGGCGAGCCGCCTGGGCGGCGACATGGTCCACGTCGAAGTGTGCGGAGTGGCGGTTTCCGTCCTCGCCCTCGCCCGGCGAGTTCGACCGAGTCCTCCAACGACTCGACGACGAATGATCCGCTCGGCCGCATTCTGGAACAATCAGTCAGTAGGGCTCGGTCAGGTGGGGACGGAACGGGCGTGCCGGGGTGACGCACGGGGGCAGGTGGGACGGATTCCGGCCCGGCACGCCGGCAGTAGTCGCGACTCGGCGATGATCCGGTAGGTGCTCGGACCATGACCGGCGCTTTCGGGTTGAGCCGTTCAAGGATGCAGAAGACGTGGGCGGCCGGCGCCAGGGTCACGTGGTGGTGCCGGCCGGTCCAGGTGCGGCCCTCGAAGCGATCCAGGCCTGGGTGTACTGACCTGGGAGGTCAGGTACGCGGCCGGCGGGTGGACCTCGCCGAGGCTTCGCGCCCCGCCCGCCGCTCGGCCGTCACCGTCGTCTGCCTGCCTGCCTGCCTGCCTGCCGCTCCGGCTCGGATGAGGTCCACGGAGCAGAACCTAGGCCGTCCGCTGCCGCCCCATCCGGAGCGGCTCGAACGGCATCGACTCCTCCGCGCTCCGCTTGGCGTAAAGCACGCGGACGGCGAGGATCGCCACGACCAGCAGGCTGGCGGTGAGCACGGTGCCCAACGTGTCGGACGACCGGGTGGGCGTGACGGTCCCCTCACCGGTCGCCCGCCCCTGGAGGTCCCGCATGCGCCGCTGGAGCTCCTCCATGCCAGGGCGGGGCCACAGCAGCTCGACCCGGGGCGCCTCGGCGTCGATCACCGGGGGCGRCTGGGGGATCACMGGCTCGCCGACATCCGTGACGGGCGTCCGGGTCTCCGGCGGGCGGAGAGGCTCGGTCGGCAGCGGCACCGGCTTCTTGTGGGCGGAGTCGGGCCTGCCACTCCGGGAGGGGCGGGGATGTGATCGCGCGGGCGGCTGCTCCGTCTTCTCCGGGGCGGAGATCGCCGACGGGCTCGCGCATTCGGGGGAGGCCACCAGGGGGATGCAGACATCGTCGAGGACCTTGGGCAGCAGGCCGCCGTCGGCGGGCTTCTCCGTGGCGGCCCTGCTGTCCGGTGCGGGGGCGGACCGGGAGGAGCCGGCGTCGTCCGTGGACGCTCCCTCGGCGGCGCCGGAGCCGGAGCCGGTGGCGCCGGAGTCGTCTTCGGCCGCAGGCGGGGCGTCGTGGCCCGTGAGCCCGCCCACGACGTCGCCGACGGTGCCCACGGCCTTGCAGAGCCCGCCGGTTATCCCACCCAGCAGCCCGCTGTTGTCGCAGTCCACCTGTACGGCGGCGCTCGCGGTCGTGGCCGCGATCATGGGGATCCCGCCGCCCAGCGCCAGCGCCAGCACACCGGCAGAGATCGTGGTTCGCAATTGCCCCCCTTGCCCATCAACGATCGGACCTCGCTGACATCCGGGCGCCCCTCCCGTCACTCACTGACAGTTTTGTAGGGGAGCCGGAGTTTTCCAGGTGAAGTTGCGATTCGGTATCGACTAGTGATACGCGAGATGGATTCTCGTTCTGCCGGCCTCTCGGTCATCTCTCGGCGCCTCCCGCCTCTCCGGGCCTCAGTCGGCGGAGACGTCGTCGAGCGCCTCCCTGATCTCCATCGGCAGGGTGAGATCCTCGGCCTGGAGCACACCGGCCAGCTGGGCGTGGGTTCGGGCACCGACGATCGCCGAGGTCACCCCGGGCTGGTCGCGGACCCAGGACAGGGCCACCGACAGCGGCGAGACGCCGAGCCCCTCGGCCGCGGTCGTCACCGACTCCACGACCCGGCGGCACCTCTCGTCCAGGTAGGGCTTGACGAAATCGGCGAAGTGCGGGGTCGCGGCCCGCGAGTCGGCGGGGATGCCCGTGCGGTACTTCCCGGTGAGGACCCCCCGGCCGAGCGGCGACCAGGCGAGCACCCCGGCGCCGACGTGCTCGGCGGCCGGGACCAGCTCGCGCTCGGCCTCCCTGGCCAGCAGCGAGTATTCGACCTGGGCCGCGACGATCGGCACCCGGCCGGGAACGGTCCGCTGGCCGACGGCGGCGGCCGCCAGCTGCCAGCCGGCGTAGTCGCACACCCCGGCGTAGGCGGCCCGGCCCGAGGACACGATGGCGTCCACCGCGGCCAGGGTCTCCTCCAGGGGGACGGCGGGGTCGAAGGCGTGGAGCTGCCACAGATCCACCTCGTTGACCCCGAGGCGGGTCAGGGAGGCGTCGATGGCGGCGATCAGGTGCTTTCTGGAGGCGTCGCGAGGCCGGCGCCCGGTGGGGGTCAGCACGGCCTTGGTGGACAGCACCAGCTCCGAGCGCGGCACCGCGTCGCGGATCAGCCGGCCGAGCAGCCTCTCGGCCTCCCCGCCCGTGTAGACGTCAGCGGTGTCGATGAGGGTGCCGCCGGCCTCGGCGAACGTGCGGAGCTGCGCCGCGGCCTCCTCGGCGCCGGTGTCACGCCCCCATGTCATCGTCCCCAGTCCAAGGCGGGATACCGACAAGCCGCTCCGGCCCACATAGCGCTGCTCCATGATCCGGCCAGATTACCGGTCGGGCAGTTAAAAGTAGTGGAGTGAGGCCTGCAAGACTTGGCCACGTGACGACCTTGTTGCTGGCCAGACACGGCCTTACCCATCTCACCGGTCCGGTGCTGGCCGGCTGGACCCCGGATGTCCATCTCAGCGAGGCGGGACAGGCGCAGGCGGAGGCGCTGGCCACGCGGCTGGCGTCGCTTGAGCTGGACGTGATCGTCTCCAGCCCGCTGGAGCGCTGCCAGGAGACCGCCCAGGCGATCGCCGGCCGGCGGGACGGGCGGGCGGCGGAGGTGCTGACCGACGACCGGTTCGGCGAGTGCCGTTACGGCGAGTGGACGGGCCGCCCGCTGGGCGAGCTCGCCAAGGATCCGCTCTGGCAGGTCGTGCAGACCCATCCGAGCGCCGTGACGTTCCCCGGCGGAGAGTCCCTGCCCGCCGTCCAGCACCGGGCGGTGAGCGCCGTCCGGGAGTGGAACGAACGCCTGGGCCCGGAGGCGGTCTATCTCGTCTGCAGCCACGGAGACGTGATCAAGGCCATCGTGGCCGATGCCATGGGTCTCCATCTGGACCAGTTCCAGCGGATAGCCGCCGACCCCGCCTCGCTCACCGCGATCCGTTACACCCCTCTGCGTCCCTTCGTGCTCAGGCTCAACGATCTGGGAGGAGATGTGGCCGGACTGAGGCCTCCGGAGGGTTCGGAGCACAAAGACGGGGGAGAAAACTTCACCGGGAGCGATGCCGCAGTCGGCGGCGGAGCCGGGACCACGTAAGGTCGGGCTATGCCGGTCTTCGACTACGACCCACCCGAGAGGTTTGTGGCCGGTGCCGTTGGGCAACCGGGATCACGAGCCTTCTTCCTGCAGGCCCGGGGGCAGGGCCGGTTGACCACCGTCGGCCTGGAGAAGTTCCAGGTCGCCGCGCTGGCCGATCGGCTGGACGAGCTCCTCGACGAGGTGCTGCGGCGCAGCGGCGGGACCGCGCAGGTGCCCGCCACCGCCCCGGCCGCTCTCGCCGACAACGGCCCGCTCGACGTGCCGATCAGCGAGGACTTCAAGGTCGGCACGATGGCCCTGGCCTGGGATTCCGACACCGCACAGGTGGTGATCGAGGCCCAGGAGATCGTCGCGGAGGACGAGGAGCTCGAGGCGTCCCCGCTGGCCGAGCCCGCGGTGCTGCGCGTGCACATCAGCCCCGGCGCGGCCAGGGCCTTCACCAAGCGCGCCATGGCCCTCGTCGCGGCAGGACGTCCGCCCTGCCCGCTGTGCGGCCAGCCGCTCGACGCCGAGGGGCATATCTGCGTGCGTCTCAATGGTTACCGGGGTAGTAGCGCTTCATCGGTTGAAGGAGGCGAATGAGTGCCGAAAGCGAGCCCACGCTGAGCGCGGCGCCCACGACGGGGCTGGACGACGAGACTGCTCTGCGTCTGCTCCGCGACGGTCAGTTGGAGGTCGCCGGCCGGCTGGTCGAGGCGACCAACATGACGCTCTACTGTTCGGTCCGGCTGGGCGGGCTCGCGGCGGCCTGCGTCTACAAGCCCGTACGCGGGGAGCGCCCGCTCTGGGACTTTCCCGACGGCACCCTGGCCGCCCGTGAGGTGGCCGCCTTCGAGGTCTCGGCGGCGACCGGCTGGCGGATCGTCCCGCCGACCGTCTACCGCGACGGCCCTTTCGGCCCCGGCATGTGCCAGCTCTGGATCGACACCGATCCGGAGGTCGACCTGATGGCGCTCATCCGCAGCCGCCAGCCCGCCCTGCGGCGGATGGCCGTGTTCGACGCGGTCGTCAACAACGCCGACCGCAAGGGCGGCCATCTGCTCCCTCTGCTGGACGGCCACATCCACGGAGTGGACCACGGCGTCTCCTTCTCCGCCGAGGACAAGCTCCGCACCGTGCTCTGGCAGTGGCGCGGCAAGCCCCTGTCCCGTGAGGCCATGAACGTTCTGGCCCGGCTTGAGCGCGATCTGGAGCAGGGCCGCCTGGGCCGCCGTCTGCGCGAGCTCCTCACCCTGGCCGAGGTCGAGGCCACCTGGTCCCGGGTGCGCAGGCTCCTCGACACCGGCCTGCACCCCCTCCCGTCGCAGGACTGGCCCGCCCTCCCCTGGCC
>NZ_NGFP01000017.1 GCF_002149035.1 Streptosporangium minutum | reverse complement strand
TCTCGGGGGCGTGGACTTTCGCTGAAGGGGCGGGCGCGGGCGGCGAACAGGCGCCGATCGCCAGCGCGGCGGCCGTGACGACCGCGGTCGCCAGTGCGGAGATCGCTGCGGTTTTCATGATCACCTTCGTTCGGACGCCCGGGTGGCGCGCCGCCGCGCGGCGCGCCACCACCTGCCGTGGGCCAGAGGTCAGAGGCTGTTGGTACGGCCGGTGCAGCGCGGGTCCTTGCCGCTGCGGTCGAAGACGAAGGTGAAGTCGACGTGGACCTTCGCCCGCCGCGAGACCCCGACGTGGGGGCTCGGCGAGTATCCGCCGGTGCCCGGCCGGACGTTGTCCCCCGACGCCCACCTCCACAGCGTCCTGTCGGCCCGGCCGATCAGGCGCTCCCGGACCCTCAGGGAGACGTTGTTCTTCTTTCTGAGCCCGCCCCCGCCGAGATACCAGTTGAACCGGTTGAAGTAGTCCTTGCTGCCGGAGGTGTAGTAGTACGCCTTGAGGTTGCCGTAGTTACCCCGGTTCGCTCCGCAGCTACCGCTCAGGTAGCCGGCCGACGCGGCGCCGGCCACGGTCGCGCCGGAGGCCCTGGCCGGAGCGGCCGGCGAGGCCTCCGCGGTGGCGGCCATCGCGCCCAGCGACAGCGCGCCGGCCACGACGGCGGTGCTGATCTTCGAGATCGGCTTCATGTCGTTTCCCTCTCTTGTCGTGCGGTGTGAGAGGAAGGTAGGCCGGGGCGTGTTGAGGAGATGTTGAGGATCTGTCAGGTCCGGTGGAGCACGTCGAGCGCCTCGCCCCTGCCCCGGTCGTCGCCGGCTCCGTCGAAGATCTTCAGCGCCTCCTCGGCCAGGTCGCGCGCTCGGCTCGCGGCGCCCTCCGCGAGGTTGACGCGCGCCAGCATCAGCAGCCCGTGCGCGTCGAGCAGCCGGTCACCGAGGCGTACGGCGATGCCCCTCGCCCGCTGCGCCGCCTGCCTGGCGTCGGTGACCAGGCCCTGCGCCAGCCGTACCGCGGTCAGCTCCAGCAGCGCGTCCGCGTGCCGGTGGCGGTCGCCCAGATCAGCCAGGCGCGAGGCCGCGTCCGCGAACCGTTCGGCCGCCTCCGCGAGGCGGCCCGTCCGGTGTGCCACCGAGCCCAGCGCGCTGATCGCCTCCGCGATGTCCTTCGGGTTCTCGGCCACAGCGAGGCACTTGACGAGGCTGCGCTCCGCCTCGTCGAATTTGCCCTGCTCCAGATAGACCTGGCCCAGTCTGCGCCGAGTGCGGGCCACATCCCGCGCGGCGCCCTCGCGCAGGAAGGCCCCCAGCGCCAGCCTGAGCCGATCATGCGCCAGCTCCCACTGCCGTTCGGCGCGGTGCAGGTCGCCCTGGTCGCGCAGGATCAGGGCGACGCCGCGGGCGCTGCCCGCGCGGCGGGCGGCTTCGAGACCGGTTTCGCAGATCCGCCGCCAGTCGTGCAGGAAGCGCTGCCGTTCGAGGAAGGGGGCGAGCAGGTGCGCCAGCCGCCAGCCGCCGTCCCACAGTCCGGCGTCGTGCAGGTCGCCGACAAGGTTCACCAGGAACACCCGCTCGGCGTAGAGCCACTCCACCGACTGCCTGATGTCCGTCGTCGCGGCGGGCGAGGAGGGCGGCTCGCCGGAGACCAGGGTGAATCGCGAGGCCTGAACCCTGGCCATCGCGACCGTCACGAGGTCCGACAGCGCCTCCTGAACGGCCTCGGCGTCCAGCTGTTCCCGCGCGAAGAGCCGGGTGAGGTCGTGCAGCCGGTAACGGACCTGGCCGGCGACATCGATCGTGTGCGTCTCCAGCAGGCCCGCCTCCACCAGCGCCTCCGCATGGTCACCGAGGACCACGGCCACCCAGTCGGCGAAGTCGGGCGCCGACGGCGCGCCGAGGCGGCGCAGCGCGCGTCTGGCCGGCTCGGGAAGGCCGTCGTAGCCGAGGCGGAACACCCCTCGGACGGCCTGGTCACCCACACGCAGCCGGTCGAGCCGCCCGTGTTCGTCCTCCAGCAGGCCCACCAGGTGGTCAACCGTCCAGGCGGGGCGGGCGGCGAGCTGGGACCCGGCGACGCGCAGCGCGATGGGCAGGCCGCCGCACAGACGCACGAGCCGTGCCGTCGCGGGCCGGGCCGCCCGCCCCGGCCCGATGAGCCTGGAGACGAGGTCGCAGGCGTCGTCATCCTCGAGCACGCCGACGGGCACGCGGGTCGCGTCGGTGAGCCCGCCGAGCGTGGAGCGGCTGGTGACGACCGTCGGGCACGACGTCAGCAGCGGCCGGACCTGGCTCTCGTCGGCGGCGTTGTCGAGCAGCACGAGCAGCCGCCGGTTGGCCGCGTACGTGCGGAGCAGACGCTCGCGCCGCTCAAGGGTGGCGGGGACCGCTTGGGCGGGGCAGCCCAGCCAGCGCAGGAAGTCCTCGAGCACCGCGGCGGGAGCGGTCGTCTCACGCAGGTCGGCGTAGAGGATTCCCTCGGGGAAGCGCTCCCTGTGCCGCCACGCGGCGTGTACGGCCAGCGCGGACTTGCCCACGCCTGCCTGGCCGTGCACGACGACCAGGTCGCCGATCACCCGGTCGACCAGATCCCGCCTACCGGTGAAGTCGGCCACGTCGCGCGGCAGGAGCACGGGCGGGCCGGCGGAGACGTGCAGTGAGACGTCGTCGTGGAGCATCCGGTGGTAGAGCAGCTGAAGCTCCGCGTCGGGCTCGATGGCGTGCCCGTCGTCGAGCTCGTCGCGCAGTGCGGAGTAGGCGTTCAGCGCGTCCACGCGGCGGCCACTGCGATAGAGCGCGAGCATGTACTGGCCGCGGAAACCCTGCCAGAGGGGATGCCGCGCGACCAGCCGCCGCAGCTCGGCGAGGACCTCACGGTGGCCGCCCGCGTCGAGTTCGTAGCCGACGCGGCGTTCGAGCGCCAGCAGCCGCAGCTCCTGAAGTTCCTCACGTAGCAGCCCGGTCTCCACCCAGCGCCCGGCGTCGGGGTCGACGTCCTCCAGCACCGGCCCCCGCCACAGGGCGAGCGCCTCCCGGAGATCCTCGCGCGATCCCCGCGCCACGAGCCGCCTGAAGCGGTCGACGTCGAGCTGGTCCTCCTCGATGGCCAGCGTGTAGGTTCCCGACACGGTGGTGATCACGTCTTTGCCGATCAGCCGCCGGAGCTGGCCGACGTACCCCCGTACGAGCGAGTCAGAGCGCTCTCCGTCCTCGCGGGGCCACAGCAGCGCGCGCAACCGCCCGACCGTCAGCGGCCGTCGCGCGTTCAGCACGAACATCGCCAGCAGATCCCTGTGCTTGGGGGCGGTCGGGGTCCGGTCCTCCGCGCCGTCACGCACCTCCAGCGCGCCCATGATGCGAAATTCCATATGAATTTCCTCAATGCGACGGACAGATGATCAATCAGTGCTCAGAATTCCATATTGATGGCTCCTCTCGCCCCTTCTGACCCGCAGCGGCTGGGCCGCTACTGGCTGGCGGGACGGCTGGGCGCCGGCGGGCAGGGAGTGGTCTACGAGGCCTACGGCGAGGGCGGCGAGCGGGTCGCGGTCAAAGTGCCCAGGGTCGACGACCCGGCCTCCCGGTCCCGGCTGGCCGCCGAAGCCGCGGCCGCGCAGCGGGTGGCCTCGTTCTGCACCGCCCGGGTCGTCGAGGCCCGCCTCGACGTGGCCGAGCCCTACATCGTCAGCGAGTTCGTCCCCGGCCCCAACCTGCGCCAGGTGATCGGCGCGACGGGCCCGTACGAGGGGGACGCGCTGCGGCGTCTGGCCGTCGGCGTCGCCACCGCGCTGGCCGCCATCCACCAGGCCGGGGTGGTCCACCGCGACCTTAAACCCGACAACATCATCCTGGGCCCCGACGGGCCGAGAGTGATCGACTTCGGCGTGGCCCGGCAGGTGGGGCCGACCACGACGGGTCCGATCATGGGTACACCCGGCTACATGGCGCCGGAGGTCCTGACGGGTCGCGGCGCCACGGCCGCCGCCGACGTCTGGGCCTGGGCGCTGGTGGTGCTCTTCTCCGCGTCGGGGCGCGACGCCGTACAGAGCCAGGACCCCATGACGGTCATCGGCGGCGTGCTCGGCTTCCGGCCCGATCCGAACGGCCTGGCGGAACCTCTCAGCGGGCTGGTGACCGCGGCGCTCTCACGGGATCCCGCCCTGCGGCCCTCGGCCAAGGACATCCTGTTCGGCCTGCTCGGCGACCTGGACGGCGATGACCTGCTGACCGAGGGCGGCGCCGAGGCCGCCTCGCTGAAGGGGCCGGCGGATCCGGACCTGGGCACGATCGCCGAGGAGCTCTTCGAAGAGCTCTCCGAACGCGAGAGGGCCGTCGCACCCGAGGTCTTCCTGCGGATGGTCGACGGCGACGGGTCGATCAGGCGGGTCTCCCGTTCGGAGCTCCTGGACTGCGACGCCGTCGATGCGCTGCTGGCCCTCTACGGCGCCGCCGGGCTGATCGCCGAAGCGGGCTCCGAAGCGGGCTCCGAAGCGGGCTCCGCCTACACGCTGGCCAGACCCGCCCTGATCCAGGCGTGGCCACGGCTGCGACAGTGGGTGGCCGACAACCGCGAGGGCCTGCCCGTCCACCGGCGGCTGACCGAAGCCGCCCGGTTCTGGGACGGCCACGGCCGTAAGCCCGGCGACCTGCTGCACGGCTCCAACCTCGACAGGACCCTGCGGTGGGCGGCCGCCGAGCGCAGGGACATCACGCTGCTGGAGCTGGAGCGCGAGTTCCTCGACGCCGCGGCGGGACAGTCCAGGAGGCAGTCCAGACGCCGCGGCCTGCTCGCCGCCACGCTCGCCGTCCTGCTGGTGGCCACGCTCGGCGGGCTCGGCCTGGCCGAGTACCGCCGCGGCGTCTCCGACCGGCAACGGGACGAGGCGACGGCCAGATCGCTCGCGCTGCGCGCCGCCGGCCTGCGGGAAAGCGACCCCAGGGCCGCGATGCTGCTGAGCGTGGCGGCCTGGCGGCTGGCTCCCTTACTGCCCGAGCCGCGCGGAGCGCTCTACGAGTCGCTGTCCCAGCTCACGGTCGATTCCTTCACCGACCCGCACGCGAGCCCCGACACGGTCTACGCCCTCACCCGCGACGGTCGCGCGCTCGCAGCCGTCCTCGACGGCCGGGTGCGTCTCTGGGACGTGCGGGAACATCGCCAGACCCGCGCCTTCTCCGGCGTGGGCACGACGATCAGGAAGGCCGCGCTCAGCCCCGACGGCAGGACGCTCGCCCTACAGGACGATCGGAACGTGCGGTTGTGGGACGTCACCACGGGCAGACCCGTCGGCGGCGGATTCGCGGCGGGGGTCGAGGAGCTCCAGCCGGGGGAGATGGCCTTCGACCGCACCGGGCGGCTGCTGGCCGTACCCGAAGGCGACTACGCGGCCCGATGGTGGGACGTGACCGGCCGCACACGGCTCCGCGCGGGATCGGGGGCGCCCCTGGACGCCGTGAACGCCGACCGCAGCCTCGGCCTGGTGTCCACCACGGGCGGAGGCAGGGCCGAGCTGTGGGACCTGCGCAAGGGCACGCGCGTCCCCGCAACCTGGCTGCCTTTGAAACACCGTCTCGACGACGTCGAGTTCGGCGAGGACGGCCGCACCCTCGCGTCCGTCGTGAACGGTCCGTCGGAGAGAAAGGTGCAGGTAAGGCGCCTACCCTCGGGCGACCTCGTGACGGACTACCTCGCTGGAACCACCGGAAGGCGGATCGCGTCCAGCGCCCGGTTCATGGCGCACTGGAGCCTGCTCGGAGAGCTGGTCGTGCACCGGAACAGCGACAAGCACATCGTCATGGAGCGACGGCTGCCCGAGGAGCCGGACCCCCTCCGCATCGACGAAGCCGACCGGGTGCTGCGCGTGGCGACGGCAGGAGGGAGGATCCACACGCTCGACATCTCACCGATGTTCGACAGTCCAGTGGCCGCGGGGGTGTCGTCCTACGGCGGCGCGCTCCTGGGACCGGGAGGGCGGATCCTCGCGATCGGCACAGATGACGAGGCGCGGCTGTGGGACGTCCGTGACGCCCGGCAGGTCGGAGCGGCCCTCGCCGGGCGGGCCAACGTGTTCGCCTTCAGCCCCGACGGCGGGCGCGTGGCCATCGGCGACAGAACGGGCAGGCGGGTGCGGGTCGTCGACATGAGCTCGGGCAGGCCGCTCACCGCCTTCGAGGTCGCGACCAGGCGGGCCACAGGCGTCGACGGCCTGGTGTTCAGCCCGGACGGCGGCACGCTGGCGGTCGCGGTCAGCGGGCGGGACGGCATCCTCCCCCTGGAACTGCGGAACCTGAAGACCGGTGTGGTCACCCGTACCGACGTGGCCGACGGCGGCTCCATGGCCTTCCGCCCCGACGGCGGGCTCCTCGTGGCCGGCCACGTCCCCGAACTCATCGACCCGGCCGACGGCTCCCGGCGCCCGCGGCCGGAGGGCCTCGGCAGCCTCTCGGACCCCTACGTCTTCCGCCCCGACGGCGGGCTCGTAGCCTTCAGCGGCTCCGGCCGGATCTCCCTGTGGAACCCCGCTCTCACGTCCGCCGTCGGGGACCTTCCCGCCGTGGGCGAAAGCACCTTCCTCGCCTGGTCGCCCGACGGGCGCACGCTCGCCTCGTACGAGTCCGGTGACCGGATCCGGCTGTGGGACGTGCCGAGCAGGCAACTCCTCGGCGTCGTGTTCGACGGCCTGGCAGAGCCCGGCTTCTCAAGGAGCGCCTCGATGGCGTTCAGCGCGGACGGCGGGACGCTGTACAGCGTGACAGGGGAGGGCGTCGTGCGACGGCACCTCCTCGACGAGGGGCGGGTCGCGGCGGCCGTCTGCGCCAGAGCGGGCCGGACCATGACCCCACAGGAATGGCAGCTGCACCTCCCCGAGATCCAGCGCTTCGAGGTGTGCGGATGACGTGCTGAGACGCCTGTCTTCCCGCGCGCCTTCCGTGACGCGGGCACGACGGGGGAGGGGCTGTCCGTCCGGTCTCCGAGGGGGCCGGCGGTCGCCGGGGCGGGCCCGCGCCCGTTCCGCCCGCGCGTGAGGCGGTGGCGCGGGTTCCGGGTGGAGCGGCGAAACAAATCGGAAGCCAAGGGTTGACGGCCCATGTCAGCGGGCGTAACTTCCCGAATTAAATAAGAAGGTTTCTTGTTTGTTGCTTCCTTGACGGGCGGCTTTGACCGTTTCCGAGGAAGGTCGCGCATCCGTACGGATCACCGGGGGACCCCACGCCTCATTTGCTCCTCTAGAGAGGAAACACAATGTCCCGTCTCCGTTCGTGGAGAGCAGTCGCCGTGGCGGTCGTCTACGCGGCCGCCACGGTGGGCATGGCCACGGTCGGCACGCCGGTCGCGCATGCCGCGGCGTCGCTGTCCGCCAAGTTCACCGCCGCCGACCGCGGCACGTGGTGGCAGGGCGGTTACGAGGTGAGGAACGCCGGCGACACCGCCGCCACCACCTGGACCCTCGAATTCGACCTCAACTCCGGCCAGTCCATCGGCAACTGGTGGAACGGCACGCCGACCGTGAGCGGCGGTCACGTGACCGTGCGGCCGTCGAGCACCAACGCCAACGTGCCCGCGGGCGGCACCACCGGCGGCAACAGCTTCGGGTTCGTCGGGACGGGGCCGAGCACCCCGCCCGCCAACTGCAAGATCAACGGTAACCCCTGCGAGGGCGGGCCCCCGCCGGACAGCCCGCCGACCGCGCCGGGCAGGCCCGTCGCGACCCCGGACACCACCAGCGTGGCGCTGACCTGGACCGCCTCCACCGACGACAAGCAGGTCGCCGGGTACGACGTCTACCAGGGCGGCGCCAAGGTCAGGTCGGTCACGACCAACGCGGCCACGGTGGACGGCCTCGCGGCCGACACCGAGTACACCTTCACCGTCAAGGCGAGGGACAGCGCGAACCAGGAGTCGGCGTCCTCCCCGGCGACGACCGTGCGCACGCTCAAGGACCCGACCCCGGACACCGAGGCGCCGACCGTGCCGGGCACGCCGGCCGCCACCGGCAAGTCGGCCACCGGAGTGACGCTGCGGTGGGACGCGTCGACCGACAACCGGGCCGTCACCTCCTACGAGGTGTACAACGGCGACACGCTCGCCACCACGGTGACCGGGACCCCGCCGGGCGCCACCACGACGGTCGGCGGCCTCGCCGAGGACACCGAGTACACCTTCAAGGTCCGCGCCGGGGACGGAGCGGGCAACCGGTCGGCCTTCTCCGGAACGGTCACCGTACGGACCGACAAGCAACCCGCCGACCAGTCGGCCTGCCGTCCCGACGGGCTCTACCGGTCGCCCGGCGTGACCGGGGTCCCCTACTGCTCCGTCTACGACACCGACGGACGCGAGAAGATGGGCGCCGACCACCCGCGCCGGGTGATCGGATACTTCACGAGCTGGCGGACCGGCAGGAACGGCGCTCCCGCCTACCTGGCGGGCGACATCCCGTGGGACAAGATCACCCACATCAACTACGCCTTCGCGCACATCGACGGCCAGGGCAAGGTCTCCGTCGGCACCCCGGGACCGGACAACCCCGCCCTCGGCATGCAGTGGCCGGGCGTCGCCGGAGCCGAGATGGACCCGTCGTACGCGTACAAGGGCCACTTCAACCTGCTCAACAAGTTCAAGAAGCAGCACCCCGGCGTCAAGACGATCCTGTCGATCGGCGGCTGGGCCGAGACCGGCGGCTACCTCGACGACAACGGAGTCCGGCAGGCCACCGGCGGCTTCTACACGATGGCGAGCTCGCAGGCGGGCATCAACACCTTCGCCGACTCGGCCGTGAAGTTCATCAAGGACTACGGCTTCGACGGCGTGGACATCGACTACGAGTACGCGACGTCCGCCCCGAGCGCCGGCAACCCGGACGACTTCGCCTTCTCCAACCCGCGCCGCGCCACGCTGATGGCCGGCTACGTCAACCTGATGAGGACGCTGCGCCAGAAGCTGGACGCCGCCGCCGCGGCCGACGGCAAGTACTACCTGCTGACCGCCGCCACCAGCGCGTCCGGCTGGATCCTGCGCGGCAGCGAGAGCTACCAGGTCACCCCGTACCTCGACTACGCCAACATGATGACCTACGACCTGCACGGGGCGTGGAACCAGTTCGTCGGCCCGCTGCAGGCGCTGTACGACGACGGCACCGACGCCGAGATGAAGCACTGGAACGTGTACGGCACCTACAGCGGCATCGGCTACCTGAACGGTGACTGGGCCTACCACCACCTGCGCGGCGCCATCCAGTCCGGCCGGATCAACCTGGGCCTCGGCTACTACAGCCGCGGCTGGAAGGGCGTCACCGGCGGCGCCGACGGGCTCTGGGGGACCTCGGCGCTGCCCAACCAGAACGACTGCCCGGAGGGCACCGGAGGCAAGATCGGCTCCACGGTGCCGTGCGGCGACGGCGCGATCGGCATCGACAACCTCTGGCACGACCTGGACAGAACAGGCAAGGAGGTGCCGGCGGGCGTCAACCCGGTCTGGCACCTCAAGAACCTGCAGGAGGGCAGGCAGGGCAGCTACATCACCCAGTACGGGCTCACCCCCGACACCGACCCGGCCGACCGCGTCTCCGGAACCTACACCCGCAAGTACTCCTCTTCCATGGTCGCCCCCTGGCTGTGGAACAACGACAAGAAGGTCTACCTGTCCACCGAGGACGACCAGTCCGTCCAGGCCAAGGCCGACTACGTGGTCGGCAAGGGCCTCGGCGGCATCATGATCTGGGAGCTGGCCGGCGACTACGCCTACCACCCCGAGCGTGACGGCGGCAGGGGCGAGTACTTCATCGGCGACACGCTCACCACGAAGATCTACAACACCCTCAAGGCGGCCGGGCCGTACGGGAACCTGAAGGCCGGCACCAGGACGATGCCCGCCCAGACCCTGAACGTCCAGGCCGAGCTGTACGGCTTCGCGGTCGGAGACGCCAACTATCCGATCTCGCCCAAGCTCAAGTTCACCAACAACTCCACGACCGCCATCCCCGGCGGCGCCACGATCGAGTTCGACTACGGCACCTCCGCGCCGGCGACCATGACCCAGCAGACCGGCTGGACGCTCTCCACCGTGTCCACCGGCCATACCGGGCCGAACACCGGCGGCCTGAAGGGTGACTTCCACCGGGTCCGCCTGACGGTCCCGACCTGGGAGAGCATCGCCCCCGGGCAGTCCAAGGAGGTCCAGCTCCGCTACGACCTGCCCATCGCCAACCCGTCCAACTTCACCGTGACGTTCGGCGGCCAGTCCTACCGGATGGCCTTCGACAACCCGCGCTGACCACCCCGCGGCGCGTCCGGCTCCATGCCCGCGCTCCCGGGGGGCTCCGGCCCCGCGACGGCGGCCTCGACGCCGGCTTCGGCCCCCTGCCCCCTGCCGGGCACGCCCGGGTGACGGCGGCCGGCGGCCGCCGTACGGCCGCCGCGGGCCGGGGCGTTCACCCGCCGTTGCGGGCCGAGCCCCTGAGGTCCTCCAGGAGTTCGGCCTGCCCCGAGAGCACGCCTGTGAGGATCGACCGGGCCGTGGTCAGCAGCTCGGCGATGTCGGGACTGGCGAGCGAGTAGTAGACGCTGGAGCCCTCCTTGCGGGAGACCACCAGGTTGGCCCGCCGCAACACAGCGAGCTGCTGCGACAGATGCGCCGGCTCGATGCCCACCTCGGGAAGCATCTCGGCGACCGAGTGCTCCCGCTCGCTGAGCAACTCCATCACCCGGATACGCGACGGATGCCCGAGTGTCTTGAAGAACTCGGCCTTCAGCTGGTACAGCGGCCTGCTCACCGCGGCATTCTACCCGCGCCGAGCCGTCTGCCCCGCCCGTCCCGAGCCGGCACCGGAGCGCGGCCGCCGGCTCGGGACGGTGGCCGTGTGCGGGCCCGGCAGGTGTCGCACCCGCCGATTCCGGCTGTCCTCCGGTCACCGTAGAGTGAGCGGGGCCGTATGGCCCTCTGCTACGGAGGGGTCGCGATATCCATGGATGACGAGCTGACACTGATGGCCGTTCACGCCCATCCCGACGACGAGGTGCTCGGGACGGGCGGCCTCTTCGCCCGGTGCGCCGACGAGGGCATCCGCACCGTCCTGGTCACCTGCACGAACGGTGAGCAGGGTGACGGTCCCGGCGGGGTGAAACCGGGGGAGCCGGGCCACGACGAGGACGCGGTGAGCGCGCAGCGGCTGGAGGAGCTCCGCGAGTCCGTGGCACACCTCGGGATCGACCACCTGGAGCTGCTCGGCTACCGCGACTCCGGCATGGTCGGCTGGGCGGCCAACGAGGCGCCGGAGGCCTTCGCCAACGTCCCCGTCGACCAGGCCGCCGGGCGGCTCGCCGCGTTGATGGAGCGCTACCGGCCGCAGGTCGTCGTCACCTATGACGAGAACGGCGGCTACGGCCACCCCGACCACATCCAGGCGCACCGGATCACCCTCGCCGCGGTCGAGGCCTGCGGCGTCCCCAGCAAGCTCTACTACACCGCGGTGCCCCGCGAGCGGGTCGCCGAGCTGTTCGCCTACCTCCGCTCGACCGGCGCCGCCCCCGAGGACCTGGAGCTCCCCCCGGACTTCGGCACCCCGGACGAGCAGATCACCGCCGTGGTCGACGTGTCCCCTCACGTCGAGCGCAAGCTCAAGGCGCTGGAGGCGCACGCGAGCCAGGGGGAGAACATCTTCCTGCTGCGCATGCCCGCCGAAGCGCAGCACCGGGCGCTCGCCCACGAGGCCTTCACCCGCCACCTCAGCCGCGTCCCCGCCGCCGACCGCGAGGACGACCTCTTCGACGGGCTGCGCCGGGACGCCGGATGACAGAGGCGGCCCGGTCATGAGCCGCCCGGCCGGGTCTCCCGAGAGAACCGGGCCGGGCGGCGACGGTCCGGGCCGCCGGCCGCCCGCCTCATGGGAAGGGCCGCGATGAGCCATCCTGGTCTCGAAGACGATCTGATCTATCTCGACTACAACGCCACCACCCCGGTCGACCCGCGAGTGGCCGAGGCCGCCTGGCCGTACGTGACCACGTTCTTCGGCAACCCTTCCAACTCCTACAGGTACGCCGAGGAGCCGCGCCGCGCCCTGGAGGAGGCGCGCCGCCGGCTGGCCGGCCTCATCGGGAGTCGGCCCGGGGAGATCGTCCTCACCGGCGGCGGTTCCGAATCCGACACCCTGGCCATCCGCGGGATCGCCCTGGCAGGCGGCGGCGACCACGTGATAACCCAGCGGACCGAGCACCCCGCGGTGTTGCGGACGTGCCTGAGCCTGGAGCGACTGCACGGTGTTCAGGTCACCTACCTGCCCGTCGACAAGCACGGACTGGTCGATCCGGCGGCTCTGGAGGCGGCGATCACGCCGCGGACGTCGCTTGTCTCGATCATGACGGCCAACAGCGAGACGGGGGTGCTGCAGCCGATCGCCGAGCTCGCCGGGATCGCCCACCGCCGCGGTGCCCTGTTCCACACCGACGCGGCCCAGGCGGTCGGCAAGATCCCACTGAACGTGGACGAGCTGGAGGTCGACCTTCTCACGGTGGCGGGGCACAAGCTGTACGCGCCCAAGGGGGTCGGCGCTCTCTACGTGCGCGAAGGCGTCGTCCTTGAGCCCGTCATCCACGGGGGAGGGCAGGAACACGGGCTGCGGGCCGGAACCGAGAACGTCGCCTACGCCGTCGCGCTGGGCGTCGCCGCGGAGCTGGCCTCCGCCGAGCTGGCGTACGGTCCCGATCGCCTCCGGATCCTGCGTGACCTGTTGCACCGGCGGCTGGACGAGCGGCTGCCGGAGAGGGTCCGCCTCAACGGTCACCCCGCCCGGAGGCTGCCCGGCACGCTCAACATCAGCGTCTCGGGTGTCGGCGGAGCGGACCTGATCGCCGCCACTCCAGGCGTCGCCGCCGCCACCGGATCGGCCTGCCACGCAGGCAGCCGGGAGCCGTCTCCCGTCCTGCGGGCGATGGGCCTGGGACGGGAGCGAGGGCTCTCCGCGGTGCGGCTCTCACTCGGCCGCTGGACCACCGAGGACGAGATCGAGACGGCCGCCCGCCTGCTCTCGGACTCCGCGCACCGGCTGTCTCGCCCGTAGCCGGGCGGCGTATGCCCCTCCGCCGCTAGTGTGCGAGGGGTGTATGTGAAGATCTGCGGGCTGCGCGAGCCCGAGCACGTGACGGCCGCCGTCGAGGCGGGCGCCGACGCGATCGGCTACGTCCTCACCAGGAGCCCCCGGCGGGTCACCCCCGCGCGGGCGCGGGAGCTGGCCGCGGCGGTGCCCCCGCACGTGCTGACCGTGGCGGTGTTCGCCGGCGAGAGCACCGAGGAGGTCCGGGCGGCCACCCTGGAGGCCGGGGTGCGCGCCGTCCAGCTGCACGGCGACCACCCGCACGGGGACTTCACCGCGTTGAAGGACCTCGGCGTCACGCTGGTCCGCGCCGGAGCCGCGGGCGCCGACCTGCGCTGCGGCGCCTTCGACGAGGACCTGCTCATCGTCGACGCGCCCAGACCCGGCTCGGGGGAGCCGTGGGACTGGGCGGCGGTGCGAGGGCGCCCGGCGGGCCGCTGGATGCTGGCGGGAGGCCTGGACCCGTCGAACGTGGCCGAGGCGATCACCGCCGCCCGGCCGTGGGGGGTCGACGTGTCGAGCGGCGTGGAGGTCGCTCCCGGGGTGAAGGACACCGGGCTCATCAGGGACTTCGTCGCCGCCGCGCGCCTCGGTGACGCCGTGCCTTGAGCCGTGTAGAGACCCGGCCGACCTGCTCGGAGCCGCCGTCCATGGTCGCCCACAGGGCGCCGACGGGAGCGTATCCCGCCGCCCTGTTTCCCTTGACGTTCCACGTCCCAGCCCCGCGCCTTCCGCTCGGCGCGCACCCGCACCGCCCACGCGGGAAACGCGCCGCTCGCGGTCATCGCCATCACTTGGATCGGCGACAGGCCCCGGAGGCGGATGGCCGGTGGGATGTGCTGTCGACAAACACAGAATGCATTATAAAATTGGAGTCGACTCCATACTTGGAGTTGAGTTAATCTTCTGGCCATGACCGAAGGGCTGCGAGAACGGAAGAAGCGGCAGACGCGGGAGCGCATCTCCCGGGTGGCCACCGGCCTGTTCGTGGAGCGGGGCTTCGAGCACGTCACGATCGCCGAGGTCGCCGCGGCGGCGGAGGTGTCCGTGAACACCGTCTACAACTACTTCGCGACCAAGGAGGACCTCGTCCTGCCGCCGGAGGAGGCGTCGCCGCAGCGGCTCGCCGATATCGTGCGGGGCCGGTCTCCCGGCGAGCCCGCCGTACAGGCCGTGCTGGCCCGTCTACGTGACGAGGTACGGCGTCGCGACCGCAAGGTTGGGCTGACCGAGGGGTTCGGCCGGGTTCTGGAGATGATGCGGGCCGCACCCACGCTCACCGCCCGGCTGGGCGACCTCGGCGGGCAGATGACCGACGCGTTCGCCGACGCGCTCGCCGAGGAGACCGGGGCGGCGCCGGACGACCCGCTTCCCCGCGTGGTGGCCTGGCATCTCGGCTGCGTGCACTCGCTGGTGTACACCGAGATCGGCAGGCGCACCGCGGCGGGGGAGCGCCCCGACGTGATCGCCGAGGCGGTGCTGGATCTCCTCGACGTCGTCGAGAGCCTGCTCGGCGAACGCGTCCTCACCTATGCCGTACGAAAGGACCAGCCGTGTTCAGAGTGATCATCTCCGGCAAGTTCGACGCGCTGACCGACTCCGGACGCGACGCGATCCTCGCGGCGGATGGCATCGCGTTCACCGAGGCGGGCACGTTCACCCACGACGGGAGCCTCTCGGCCTTCACCTTCCGCTGCCAGCTCCCCGCGGGCCCCGGCGAGGGCGAGAACGAGGCCACGGGACGGGCGATCGCGGCACTGGACGCCTACGGCCAGCGGTACCGGATCCTCCGCACCGCGGTGACGGACATGCGCGACATCAAGATCCGTCGAAAGGGCCGGGGGTGACGACCCCTGCGAGGCAGTCCCAGCACCGCCGACCGCCGACCGCCGATCACAGGCATGCTCTTCCGCGCGGCACACTATGACACCGACTGGTAGCCGCTGGCCTGCAGGGTGAACAGTCTCGCGTACTCTCCCGCCGCCGCCATGAGCGCCTGGTGCGTCCCGCTTTCGATGATCTTCCCTTCGGACAGGACCACGACGAGGTCGGCGTCCCTGACGGCGCTCAGGCGGTGGGAGATGAGCAGGCTCGTCCTGCCCTCTCTGTGCCCGCGGAGGTCGTGGTGGATGGCGTGTTCGGCCTCGGCGTCGAGGCCCGAGCTCGGTTCGTCGAGGATGAGCAGATCGCGGTCGTTCCTGACGAAGGCGCGGGCCAGCGCGAGGCGCTGCCACTGGCCGCCCGACAGCACCACCCCTTGGGCGTCCTGGTCCGGGCCGCCGAGGTTGTCGAAGAAACGCCTGCTGAGCAGGGTGTCGTAGCCTCGGGGCAGCGCCGAGAGCAGCTCGTGGACCCCGGCACGGGCGGCGGCGGCCTCGATACGGGCGTCCTGGCCGAGCGTGTCGAGGTCGCCCACCGCGATGTTCTCGGCGGCGGTGAAGTCGTAGGCGACGAAGTCCTGGAACACCGCGGCCAGCCGGACCCGCAGTTCGGCGGGGTCGGCGTCACGCAGGTCCACGCCGTCCCAGAGCACCGCGCCGCGCTGCGGGTCGTAGAACCGGCACAGGAGCTTGACCAGGGTGGACTTGCCCGCACCGTTCAGGCCGACCAGCGCCACGGACCTCCCGTACGGAATGAAGAGGTCGACGCCCCGCAACACCCAAGGGTGCTCGTCGCTGTAGCGGAACCAGACGTCGCGCAGCTCCACGCCAGCGCGGAGCGGGGGCAGGGGCAGGGGCGTCGGCCGTACGGGCAGGTCGGGCTCCGCCCGCAGCAGGTCCAGGTAGTGGCCGAAGATGAGCAGGGCCTGGTGCAGCCGCGAGAACTGGGCCACCCCGCTGGACAGCGAGGTCTGCACCCCGGCCACGGCGGCGACGAACACCGCCACGTCGCCGACGGTCAACCGGCCCCCTGCCGCGGCGACCACCGCCCACACCAGCCCGGCGCAGCCGATCGCCGCGCCGAGCAGGGCGAGCAGGCCGTGCCCTCTCAGCGCCCTGCGATCAAGGGCCCGCTCCGACTCGTGCACCGCGCGGACCTCGGTCAGCAACCGTCCCCGCAGGAACGACCCGAGCCCGAACAGCCGCACCTCCTTCGCCGACGCCACCTCGGTGAGGAGCTCGGCATAGAAGATCTGCCTGCGCATCGCGGGGCTGACCCTCCAGTCGAACCGTACGCGGCGGCGGCTGAGCGACAGCTGTACGGCCAGCGAAGGCAGGACGGAGAGCAGCACCAGGCCGGTCATCACCGGACTCAGCACGATCAGCGTGCCGACGAAGCCGCAGACGGTGACGAGGCCCTGCGCCAGGCCCAGCGACGGCGAGATGATCTGGCTCGACGCGCCGCCGCCCGCCTGCTCGGCGAGCCGGAGGCGGTCCCTGAAGTGCGGATCCTCGAAAGGCGCCAGCCCCACGAACCTGTTGACCGCCCCGAGCAGCCGGTCCCTTGCCGCCAGGTCGATCCCGCGCCTGAGCTGGCCCTCCACGTACTGCGACAGGTGCGGCAGCAGGGCGCCGGCGAGCCCGACCACGCCCAGCGCCACGGCGGGCGCGAGCACGTCGGCGATCCCTGAGCGGCCCGTCGCGAGCGTGTCGAGGATCAGCTTGGTCAGCCAGGCGACGGCCACCGGCAGCACTCCGGCGCCGATGACCACGACCACCGAGGCGAGCACCGCGACCGGTCCTGTCTCCCACGCGAGCCGCCACGCCGCACCTGCCCGCCGTACCAGCTCGCCGCCCGCCGCCCGCTCCCCCGGGCCGGGACTCACGCGGTGACCGGGACGCCGAGCCCGAGCACGGTCACCGCGCCCGACCTGACCCGGCCGTCCTCGCCCACCAGGTAGAAGGAAGGGAAGGCGCTGACGGAGAACGCCGTGACCATGGGGCCGTTGAACGGCTCGGCCACCACGGTCGCCGCGGATCGCATGGTCTGGATGTAGGAGTCGCCGCCGGGGCCCGACACCACGGCCAGGACCCGCGACCTGTCGTAACCGGCGTCCTGGGCCAGCCTGAGGAAGTGCGGCACCTGCTCGGGGCAGGCCTTGCACTCGGTGTCGAAGAATCCGATCAGCGCCGGACGCCGGGGGACGCCTTCACCGTCAATGCCGGTCGCCACGACCTCGGGGATCCTCGACCCCCTGGTGAGCAGTTCCGGGCCGCCGGTCCGCTGGTCGGCCAGCTTCGCGGAGTGCTCACGCAGGCGGCGGATCATCGCGAAGGTGAGCACCAGGTTGAGGGCGCACACGACGCCGACGAGGACCACAGCGGCGATGAGGAACGGCATCAGGCTTCCTGCCTTTCTGGTGGGGCGGTCATGACATCGGCTTCAGGACGTCGGCCAGGTCGTCGAAGAACACCAGCACGGACGCCAGGGTCGCGGCGGCGGCGAGGCTGAGCACCACACCCGCCAGATCGGGGGCGGTGCCACCGGCGTGCACGGCCCAGCCGAGCACCGCGACGGCGGCCGCGAGCGCGTTACGCACGACCTGTGCGAATCCGAGCGGCGTGGCGGTGACCCCGAAACACCGGCACGTCCCCGACGTGCCACGGCGGAGCGCCAGCCAGACGGCCACGGTGAAGGCGGCCAGCAGCCCGGCCCCGAGCGCGTACCCGGCGGACACGCTCATCGGTACGGCCAGCAGCACGACGACGCCCGCCTCCGCGATCACGACGGCCACCGCGACCGGGGTGGGGGGAAGGCCTGGCGCCAGATCGGGCACCGAGGCACGGAAGGCGGCCCACCCGGCGAGCTTGCCGACGAACGCGGCCAGGAACACCAGCCCGGTCGTGAACCGGCAGATCAGATCCACATACTCCATGGCGCACCTCTCCTCCGTACCGATGGCCGCCCATGGCCGGCGGTGTCATCCGGCCATGGGCGGGTTACCGGACGAGTGCGTCAGCAGCACTCGTAGCAGACGACCGTCGTCGAGCAGTCGGGCTGCCTGCAGGTGTACGCGGTGTGGTCGAGCCAGTGGTAGCACCAGCAGGTGACGGTGCACGCGCTGGCGTCCGCCGTGGTGGAGGGGAGCAGGCTGTTGAGCATCCTGTCTCCGAGTGCCTTCAGTGAGCGGGTCATGCGACCTCCCAGATGTGGGCAGTACCACGCTCAGGATCACGATCTTCAAAGCGGGTCGCAATCTATTCGGCCACCCACCGAAATGCGACAAATCAGACAGAAGATTCGAGTAGCCGGTGTCCCAGAGCGGTGAGCACGTGCCGCACCGCGCGCCCCTCCCGGTACGTGACCACCAGCCCGGCCAGCCGCAGCGCCGTCATGTGCTCGGACACCGTGGACGCGCTGACCGCAAGCGACTGGGCGAGCTCTCCCGTCGCCCGCCCCGCGCCGATGGACCGCAGCACCCGCGCCCGCGCATGACCCACCACCCTGGCCAGCGCGTCCACCGGGGCCGTCCCCCGAGCCATCGGCTCCGACCGCTCATCGGCCACAGGGTAGGCCAGCACCGGCCGCCGCGCGTCAGGGCTGAAGGCGACCGCCACGAACCGCTGGCTCGCCGACAGCAGCGGCGACAGCGCCAGCCCCCTGGCGCCCAGCACGACCTCGGGGGCGTGTACGCCCGAGGTGTCGATGTGCAGGGTCGAGTCCCCCCACCGCAACCGCGGGCTCAGCTTCGGCAGCGCGTGCCCGAGCCCGTGCAGGCAGACCGCCTCGGCCCTGCTGGCCAGATGCGTCTCGAGCTGCCGCCGGATCCCGGCCCACTCGGGCGCGATGCAGCTCGTGTAGAACGCCCGCACCGCGTCGGCGACCTCCCGCAGTCCGGACACGTTCCCGCGCAGATAGGCCGCGTCGCACCTGCCCGGCCTCGCCGGGTCGCTCAGGCCCACGTCGCCGAGCTGCCCCGGATACGCGAAGCCGTACGGCTCCGCGGGCTGCTCCGCGCCGCCCAGATTCGCCAGCGCTTCCAGCTCGTCGCCGAGGGTGGGCCGGGTGCTCTCCATCAGGGGCGCGCTCATCCACACGAACCCGGTGTCCGCCGTGGTCCCGGCGTCGACCCGCTCCAGGAAGGCCGCCGCGCGTGGCGGCACGCGCTGGGCCAGGTCCCGCCAGAACGACCCGGTGGCCGCGTAGCCGGGGTTACGCAGACAGAGCGCGGCGAACAGCGTGTGATGCAACGGAGAGATCGTGAACGTGGTCCTGGCCAGCCCCGCGGCCGTGAAGACCAAGCGCACGCCTCACCTCCAGCTGCCCTACCCCGCTGTCAGGCTCCGTCCGATAACTCGGATTATGGGGATGTCAGGACATGCTTGAAAGGGGTCGCAACATCACACCCAAGACCCTGTCGAAAGGGACATATCCCCATACCCTCGAATCAGAGCTGTGGACGCCGTCGCCAAGGACCACGAGCTGCCCCGGCGGGACCACGGTCCCGGCGGGCAGCCCCTGCTGGTCCACGACCTCCTCGGGCACCGGGTCACCCGGCATCGCGGCGATCCGCTTGACCAGCCAGTCGGCCGCCGCCGGGTCGGGCAACGGCCCCGTACCCCACTGCCCCTCCAGGCCGATCGGCTCGAGAACGACGATCTGACCCCGGCGCAGCCGTTCGGCGGGAGCCCGCCGCAACAGCACCCGGTCACCCGGCTGGAGAGTGGGCACCATGCTGGTTCCCCGCACCCGCACGACGACCAGCCGCCGCCTGGCCACGAGAAGCGCGGAGGCGGCGAGCGGCACCACCAGGAGGAGCAGGCGTCTGTGAAGACGGGATCGCATGGCGCGAGCCTACGACACCGTCAAGGGCAGAGGTGAGAATCGTCGTAGTCGCCGAGCCTCCCACCGGCAGCCGGGGAGTCCCACGGCTCCCGGCCGACGCCGCCCCGGACTCTCGGGTCGGCGCGGGCGTCGCGCAGCGGATCCGGGCTGATCCTCGTGAGGTCCCAGGTGACCGCGTCCCAGGCGGAGGTCCCGGCCGTCGCGGTGCGGCCACCAGCGCCTGCCCCCACAGGCCGCGGTCAGTTTCGATCCCCACCACGACTTCGGCGTCATAGGGCGGACGCCAGGTCCCGCCCGCGGGTGTGCGCCGCGGTCTTCCAGCCACCGGGACCGCGGGCTATCGTGGACGCCGCGCGGAGATCTCCGCGATCTTTCAGATTTTCTGAAAGGTCCCCTGCAGAACTCCTCGATGGACGCGCGCTCTCGCCCGCCAACAGACTCCCTTCCTGAGATCCAAGCAGCGGACCCGATCGATCGGGACCGCCTCACAGGAAGCGCGATCTATGGCGAATCGATCCCGGAGAGTGGTGCCCGCAGGGCTCGCACTCGTCCTGGCCCTCGTGACGGCGGGCTGCAACGCGAACTCGCAGTCCACCGAGCCGACGAAGGACAAGAACACGACGGCGCTCAAGTCCGCGCCCCGGGGCGGGACCCTGCACTACCTCTCGCGGCGCGCGACCGAGTCCTTCGAGACCGCCAACGCACAGATGGTGCCGACCAGCCGGCTGCGGTGGGTGCACCGCGGGCTGACGTCGTGGCGGACGCTCCCGGACAAGGACACGATCCTCGTGCCGGACCTCGCCACCGACACCGGTACGACGGACGACGGCGGCAAGACGTGGACCTTCACGCTGCAGGAGGGCTTAAAGTTCTCCAACGGCAGCCCGATCACCGCGCAGGACGTGAAGTACGGCATCGAGCGGTCGTTCGCGCCGATGTTCCAGGGTGGCCTCGGCTACCACAAGACGCTGCTGGTCGGCGCCACCGACTACGACGGCCCGTACGACGGCAAGGAGCTCGACTCCATCGAGGTCGTCGGCGACCACAAGATCGTCTTCCATCTGACGCGTCCGTTCGGCAACTGGCCGTGGATCGTCAGCATGCCGGCCTTCGCGCCGGTGCCGGCTGCGGCCGACACCGAGCCGGAGACGTACGGCGAGCACCCGGTCGCCAGCGGCCCGTACCAGGTGACGAGCTTCCGCAAGGGCTCGCAGGCGGTGCTGGACCGCAACCCGAACTGGAAGGCCGACACCGACCAGACACGGTTCGCCGGCCCGGACAAGATCGTCCTCGACATGGGCCTGAACAACGACACGATCGTGCAGCGTCTCATCGACGACAAGGGCGAGGACAAGACCGCGATCAGCAACGCGCTCATCTCGCCGTCGCAGTTCCAGCGGATCGAGTCCGACCCGTCGATCTCCGACCGCATGGCCAACAGCCCGTCGGGCTACTTCCGCTACCTCGCCATGAACGTCAAGCGACCGGGCCTCTCCGACGTCCGCGTGCGGCAGGCGATCAACTACGCGGTCAACAAGGCCGAGCTGCAGAGCGTGTACGGCGGCCCGAAGTTCGGCGGCCAGATCACCTCGACCATCATGACGCCCGGCATCCCCGGCTACACCGAGTACAACCTGTACGACGGCGGTGACACCGGCAACGTCGACAAGGCGAAGGAACTGCTCGCCGACGCCGGCGTCTCCGGCCTGAAGCTCACGCTGACCTACCCGACCGACGTGAGTGCGATCGAGGAGAAGGAAGCCCAGAGCATCAAGAACTCGCTGGCGCGGGTCGGCGTCAAGGTCGAGCTCAAGGGCCTCGACGGCAACACCTGGTCCGAGCTCGTCTCGTCCGCCGACGGCGACTACGACATGACGACGAACGGCTGGGGAGCGGACTTCCCGAGCGGCATGAGCACCATCCAGCCGCTGTTCGCGTCGAGCGAGATCGACAACGGCGGCGGCAACGCCTCGAAGTTCTCCAACCCCGAGGTGGACGCCGCAATCGACGCCGCGATCGCGGAGCCGGACCTCGACAAGGCCGCCGAGATGTGGGCCGCGATCGACAAGCAGATCATGGAGGACGCCCCGATCGTGCCGATCCTCGTGCAGCGCACGCAGGCCCTGGCCGGCTCGAAGATCCTGAACTACTTCATCCCCGCCTACCCGCCGTTCGCGAATGAGCTGGTCGTCGGTGTCGATCGCTGAGATCCAGCAGGCGGAGGGCCGGGGTACGCCGGTCCTCGGCCGCCTCCTCCGGAAGCGGTCCGGCGCCGTCGGCCTGGTCATGCTGATCGTGCCGCTCGTCGCGGGGCTCTGCGCCCCGCTGCTCGTTCGGATCGAGGGACAGGACCCGAACACCATGCACACCGACCTGCTCGACCCGGACGGCGGCCGTCCGCTGGGCGCCTTCGGCGGCGTCAGCGCCGACCACTGGCTCGGCGTCGTCCCGGTGACGGGCGTCGACCTGTTCGCCCAGATCGTCTACGGCATCCGCTCGTCGCTGTTCATCGCGTTCGGGGCGAGCATCCTGTCGATCGCCTTCGCCGCCGTCCTCGGTACGGCGATCGGGTACTTCGGCGGCTGGCTCAACGCCGTCGCGGGGCGGGTGATCGACTTCATGTTCGGCTTCCCGGGCCTGATGTTCGTCATCGCGGTCATGGCGATCGTGCCGCCGGAGATGCCGCGGGGCTTGGTCCTCGTGCTGGTGCTGGCCTTCTTCGGCTGGACCGTTCCGGCCCGGATCATCGGCGCCCAGGCCGGCGCCGTCAACGCCCGCGCCTTCGTCGAGGCGGCGCGCGCGACCGGGGCCCCGCCCTGGCAGATCATCCGCCGCGAGATGCTACCGCACCTCTTCGGCCTGGTCGTCGTCCTGTTCGCGATGTCACTGCCCGGCAACGTCAGCGTCGTCGCGGGACTGTCGTTCCTCGGCGTCGGCCTGCGTGGTGACGTCCCCGACCTCGGCAAGCTGCTCTCGGACTCGCTGCCGTGGATCTACAGCGGTGCGGACGTCTGGTACATGATCTTCCCGGGCGCCGTGGTGTTCCTGATCGTATTCGGCGCCACGCTCGCCGGTGACGCGCTCCGCGACGTCCTCGACGTGCGCACGGAGGATGCTGCATGATCGTCTACATCGCCCGCCGCATATTCACCGCGGTGTTCATGCTCCTCGCGATCGCCTTCGTGACGATATCCCTCTTCTTCGGGGCCTCGAAGGACCCGGCCCGCGCCATGTGCGGCAAGCCGTGCCCGCCCGAGACCCGGGCCAAGGTCAGCGCCTACATGCAGACCGACCAGAGCGTGGTGTGGCAGTACACCGAGTTCGTGAAGGGCCTCTTCGTCGGCCGTACGTACGGCGAGGGCGCTCAGCAGGTTCACTGCCACGCACCCTGCTTCGGCTACTCGTTCCCGAACCGCAGCGACGTCACGACGCTCATCGCCGAGCGGCTGCCCGTCACGTTGTCGCTCGCGTTAGGCGCGGCCGTCCTGTGCCTCGTCGTGGGCATCGGCCTCGGCGCGTTGTCGGCGATACGCAAGGGCGGGGCCGTCGACCGGTTCTCGACAGGCTTCGCGATGTTCGGGCTGTCGGTGCCGACCTTCCTCGTCGGCCTGCTCGTCGTCCAGGTCTTCGGCTTCATGCTCAACGCGCTGCCGTACTCCGGCTTCGTGTCGTTCTCGGAGTCACCGACGGACTGGGCCTGGCACCTGATCGGCCCATGGATGGTGCTGTCGTTCATCCTCGCCGCCGGCTACATCCGGGTCACCCGCACCCAGCTCCTCAATGAGCTCTCGGCCGACCACCTTGTCGCGATGACCGCGCGCGGGGCGTCGACCCGGCAGGTGAACCGGCACGCCGTCCGCGGCGTGATGGTGCCGGTCGTGGCGATGTTCGCGCTCGACGTCACCGCGCTCCTGGGCGGGTCGGTGATCGCGGAGAGGGTGTTCAGCCTGCACGGGCTCGGCGACCTGCTGCTGTCCGGCGTGAACGAGTCCGACCTGAGCATCGTCGTCGGGGTGACGCTCTTCTCCGCCTTCCTCATCATCGTCGGCAACCTGATCGCCGACCTGCTGATGCCGCTTCTCGACCCGAGGATCCGCCGTGCCTGACCCCGTACTCCAGGTCGAGGACCTGTGCGTCTCGTTCACCAGCGGCGGCGTCACCGCCGATGTCGTCCGGGACCTCTCCATGAGGCTGGACGGCGGCCGCACGCTCGCCGTGGTCGGCGAGTCGGGGTCGGGCAAGACGATCACCGGCCGGGCGATCATGCGGCTGCTGCCGCGCGGGGCGAGCGCCCGGGGCCGGATCGTCGTCGCCGGCCGGGAGATGCTCTCCGCCGACGAGCGCGAGCTGCGCCGGGCCCGCGGCTCCGACGTGGCCATGGTGTTCCAGGACTCGATGTCCGCGCTCAGCCCGTACCTCGACATCGGCGCGCACATCGCCCAGGCGGTCCGCCTGCACGACCCCTCGGTCACCCGCCGCGCTGCGCGGGCCCGTGCGGTCGAGATGCTCGACCGGGTCGGCATCCCCGGGCCCGCGGACGCCGTGCGCCGCTTCCCGCACGAGTTCTCCGGCGGCATGCGGCAACGCGCGGTGATCGCGATGGCCCTGGTGAACCGGCCGGCGCTCCTCATCGCCGATGAGCCGACCACTGCGCTCGACGTGACGGTGCAGGCGCAGATCCTGGCCCTGCTCCGCGAGCTCCAGCAGGAGTACGGCATGGCGATGCTCCTGATCAGCCACGACTTCGGGGTGGTGGGAAGCGCGGCGGACGACGTCCTCGTGCTGTACGCCGGCCGCCAGGCCGAGTACGGCAGCCTCCGCGACATCTTCGATCATCCCGCCCACCCGTACACCGCCGGTCTCCGCGCGGCCACGCCGCGGCTGGACGCCCGACTCGACACCGGAGGAGAGCGGACCCGGCTCCGCGCCATCCCCGGCGCGCCCACGTCGCTGCGCGACGCCGGACCGGGTTGCGCCTTCGCGCCGCGCTGCGGCCTCGCGGATCAGGTCGGCGAGCGCTGTGTCGTCGAGGCACCGCTGCCCACCGTCCGCCCGACCAGCGAGGGCGGCGGCCTGCACCTTGCGGCCTGCCACCTCGATCGTCTCCCCGCGACGCAGGAGGTCGCCCGGTGAGTGAGCCGATCCTGGAGATGACCGACGTCAGCAAGCGCTACCGCACCGCCGGCGGGTTCGGCCGCGGGCGCAAGGGCTTCCTCGCCGTCGACGGCGTCTCGCTCCACGTCGAGCGGGGCGAGGCGCTCGGCCTGGTCGGCGAGTCCGGCTCGGGCAAGTCCACGCTGGCGCGGATGGCCAACGGCCTGGTGGTGCCGACGTCCGGCACCGTCCGCACGGACGGGCAGGACGTCGCCCGCCTCGGCCGGCGAGGACTGCGGCGGCTGCGGCGCAACGTCGCCATGGTCTTCCAGGACCCGTTGGCGTCGCTGAACCCGCTGCAGACTGTACGGCAGACGCTGGAGAACGTCTTCCGTGCGCACGGCGAGACGACGTCGACCGCCGAGCTGGTCGCGCTGCTGGAGTCGGTCGGCCTCGGCGCCGACTACCTGGGGCGCTACCCGCACGAGGCGTCCGGCGGGCAGCTCCAGCGCGTCGCCGTGGCGCGCGCGCTCGCCCTCAAGCCGGACCTGATCATCGCGGACGAGCCGACCTCGGCGCTCGACGTGTCGGTGCGTGCCCAGATCCTCAACCTGCTGGCCGACCTGCAGCGCGACCAGGGGATCTCGTTCCTCCACGTCAGCCACGACCTGGCGGTGATCCGGCTCTACAGCGACCGCGTCGCCGTCATGCAGCGCGGCCGCATCGTCGAGACCGGCCCGTCCGACGAGATCTTCCGCTCCCCGCAGCACCCCTGCACGCGCGCGCTGGTCGAGGCGACACCGGAGGCGGAGCTGCCGGCCTGACCGGCGGGAGCGTTGCGCGACGCCGACCAGGCGTGTCACGATCATGACCATGACTCACCGAACGACCACCCCGTCGTGAGCTGGCCGGAGGCCGGCGCGACAGAGTACTGAAGAGGACATGTGGGAACCGACCTGTTCGTCCGAGAATACGGGCGGGACGCAGCAGATGCGCCCGCCATCCTCATCCTGCACGGCGCCGTGGAGTCCGGCGCGTGCTACGGCGACGCCGTCGACCGCTGGGGCGGCGACTACCACATCGTGGCGCCGGACGCCCGGGGCCATGGGAAGTCGCCCGGCCGCCTGCCCGAGCACGAGGGCGTTCCGTCCACCGACGTGATGGTGCAGGACGCGATCGACATCCTCAAGGACATGCTCGACGAGACCGGGCGCAAGACGCTCGTCGTCGGGCACTCCATGGGCGCGCGGATCGCCGCCTTCGTCGCCGCCGACGCTCCGCACCTCGTGGCCGGCGTCGTGCTCGAGGACCCGCCGTGGTGGGTGCCGGAGGCCGGTCCCAACCCGTGGCTCAGCGTCGAGCAGACCGTGAAGGACCCCTTCGACTACGCCGACACGGCGTCGGTAGAGGAGCTCATGGACATGCAGCGCGAGCTCAAGCCCCACTGGGCGGAGCAGGAGCTGCGCCCGCTCGCCGAGGCGATGAAGGCCGTCGACATCGACTACATGGAGCAGCGGGTCCACGAGAAGCGCCGGATCTGGACGCCGACCGCGCGGCAGATCACGGTCGGCCCGGCCGGCGTACCGGCGCTGCTCATCACCGGCACCGGCGACGTCATCGTCGACAAGCACTCCCGTGAGCGCCTCACGGCCGTCGCGCCCGGCTTCGACGTCGTCGTGGTCGAGGGCGCCCACCACTGCGTGCGCCGCGACAAGCCGGACGAGTACCACCGGCACGTCGACGCCTTCCTCCGCGAGAACGCGCCGTCGGCCAGAGCCGTCACTCGACGTTGAAGGTGTCGGACCGCGCGAGCGGACCGTAGATCTCCGAGGCCGGCTCGGCGACAGCGGCCCGCATCGCCTCCAGCCCCGCGCGTACGACGGGGTGGCCCTGGTTGTCGCGCCGCGTCGTCATGATCACCTTGCGCAGCGGCGCGATGCCGCGCGTCGGCAGGATCGTCACCCAGTCGGCGTCGCGGGCGGAGAGCGCGGACTCCGGCACCAGGCAGATCCCCGCTTCGGCGGCGACCAGCGCCAGCGCGGCGCGGTAGTCGTCCGAGACGTGGGTGATCGGAGGGTGGAAGCCGAGCTCGGCGCACGCCTGCAGCACCATCGTGCGGCACGGGTTACCGGGTGAGGGCATGATCCAGCCCTCCTCGGTGAGCTGGGTGAGCCCGATGCCCTCCTCGCCGGCGAGCGGGTGCGCGTGGGGGAGGACGGCCTTGAACCGCTCGATGTAGAGCGGGAACTTCACGATGCCGGGGGAGTCGCGCTCGGGGTCGAACTCGTACTCCAGGCTGACGGTCACGTCGATATCGCCGCGCATCAGCATCCGGTGGCTCATGTGCGCCTCCGCGTCGACGACCGTGACGTTGACGCCCGGCGCCTGGCGGCGCAACTCGACGATGGCAGGTGCCACCAACCAGCTGATCGCCGTGGGGAAGGCGCCGATCCGGAGCTGCCCGAGGACACCGCCCGCGTGCGCGGCCAGGTCGGCCTCGGCGATCTTCAACCGGGAGCTGATCTCCTCGGCGTGCCCGGCGAGGATGCGCCCGGCCGGCGTGAGCGCCAGCTTGCGCCCCGTGCGTACGACGAGCGCGTGGCCGACCTCGCGCTCGAGCGCCGCGAGCTGCTGCGACACCGCGGACGGCGTCAGGTGCAGCGCCGCCGCGGTCGCGGTGACCGAGTCGGACAGCACGAAGGCACGGAGGATGAGGAGACGTCGGGGGTCGATCGTGGGCAC
Organism: Streptosporangium minutum; assembly: GCF_002149035.1. GTDB lineage: Bacteria > Actinomycetota > Actinomycetes > Streptosporangiales > Streptosporangiaceae > Streptosporangium > Streptosporangium minutum. The sequence goes on along the minus strand of NZ_NGFP01000017.1, from coordinate 35,523 downwards.
GCGGGCTCCGTCGCGAGTCGGCCGGGCGTCCGTCGCGGTGGGAGCATCGGCGAGGCGGAACCGGGAGAACCCGATGCTAGCGGGCGCTTCCGGACGCGGACGCTCCGGCATGGGGTGTCCTGTCACCCGCGTGTGTTCTCCGGGGAAACCGGTGCGAGTCCGACGCTGTCCCGCAACCGTGACACGCCCTTGATCGTGAAGCCGGATCGCCTGAGCGCGCTCCGGCCTTTCGACCCTGTCGTGGCTGCAGCACGTACCCCACCTGTCGCCGCGTCATTCCCGCCTCGGTCCGGCCGGAACACCACCCACCAGAACCAACCTAGCGAAGTACTACTGGCCCAGGTCGTCCCACTCCTGGAGCAGGTGGGCCGTGGCCGCCGCAGGGGCCGTGAACGACCAGCGGCCCGGCGGCAGGTTCAGGGCGCAGCCCCCGTCGGCCAGCCTGGTGGTCGGCAGCTGCTCGCTGAGGCCCATGAGGAAGGTGCCGTTGACGGTCATCCCGTCCCACGCGCCGCGCACGGGCAGCTCCACGCGGGCGGTCACGCCCTCCGGGACGGCGAACGTGAACTGGACCCCGTCGGGCCCGGCCCGCCAGCCCGACTCGACGGTCCCCGACGCGCTCTCGTAGCGGGCGTGCGCCTGGCGCAGCAGCGGGACGGGGCCGGGACGCAGCAGCAGTTCGCCGAAGCCGCCACCCGTCCCGCGCGGGTCGTCGCCCAGGCCCGCCACGTGCCGGAACAGCCAGTCGCCCACGCAGCCGTAGGCGTAGTGGTTGAAGGAGTTCATGGCCGGCGTCTGCAGGCCGTGCCGGTGGTGCCAGGCGTCCCAGCGCTCCCACATGGTCGTCGCCCCGGCGCGGAGCTGGTAGCGCCAGGACGGATAGCCCTCCTGGTTGAAGATCCGGCACGCCAGGTCGTGGTGGCCGGTCTCCGACAGCACGGGCAGCAGCAGGGGGGTGCCGACGAAGCCCGTCATGAGCCGGTGCCCGTCGGCGCGGACCAGCTCGGCCAGCGCCTGCGCCGACGCGGCCCGGTCCTCTGGCGGGACCAGGTCCCAGGCGAGGGCGACGGCGTAGCCGGTCTGCGTCTCGGTGCGCAGCCTCGGCCCGCTGAGGAAGGCCCGCTGGAAGGCGCCCGACACGCGGGTGAACGCCTCGCCGTACTCCGGCGCGTGCGGCTCGCCGAGCACGTCGGCCACGTGTGCGACCAGGCGGAGGCTGCGGGCGAGGGCGGCGGTGGCGATGAGGCTCTTGGGCGTCTCGACCGTGCCGGGGGCCAGCCAGTCGCCCAGGGCCCTGCCCGGTCTGATGCCGTCCTCGGCCTGGGCCAGGCAGTAGTCGGCCCACCGCCGCATCGGGTCGTACGCGCGGCGCAGCGTGCGGTCGTCGCCGTAGCGCCGCCACAGCAGCCACGGCACCTCGATCAGCGCGTCGGACCACACGGGGGAGTCGTATCCGTACTCGGGCAGGACCGGCGCGACATGCGGGACCGCGCCGTCGGCCCGCTGCCCGTCGATCAGCGTCGTCACCCAGCCGGACAGGAACGCCTGCGTGTGCCGCAGGAAGCTGAGCGTCGAGCCGAACACCGCGATGTCGGCCGTCCAGCCGGTCCGCTCGTCGCGCTGCGGGCAGTCGGTCGGCACGCTCACCAGGTTGCCGTCCGCCGACGCGCCGATGTTGGCGACGAGTTGCCGTACGGCGGGATCGCTCACGGTCAGCGAGCCGGTGACGGCGAGCGCGGAGGACAGCAGCACCGCCTCCAGGTCGTCCGGCGTCAGCGCGCCCGGCCAGCCGGTGACCTCCGCGTAGCGGAACCCGTGCAGGGTGAACGCGGGCTCCACGACGTGCGAGCCGGGGCCGAGGGCGAACTCGTCACGCTGGTCCGCGGTGCGCAGGTTGTCGGTGTAGAGCCTCCCGGTCGCGGTCAGCTCCTCCCCGTGCCGCACCACGATCCGTACGGGGCCCGGCGCGTCGACGCGCAGCCGTACGCGCCCGACGACGTTCCGCCCGAAGTCGGCCACCTGGACGCCCGGCGCGGGTTCGGTCACGGACACGGCGGGCACCGTGCCGATCACCCGCACCGGGGGAGCGGGGTCGGCCTCCACCAGGATCTCCGGGGCGGCCGTCGTCTCGGCGGGCCCGGCCTGCCCGGAAGGGGCCCGGACGGTCTCGCCCATCACCAGGTCGGCGCGCGGGCGACCGAGGTCCCGCCGGGTCCAGGCCGCGTCGGTGGCGAACACGCGGCGGACCCCGTCGTCGTCCCGCACGAGCACCTGAGCGCTGGCGGCGGGCCGGTCGCCGTAGCGGCGCGGCCCTCCGCCGGCGACGTGACCCGCGTACCAGCCGGGAGCGAGCCACAGCTCCAGCTCGTTCTCGCCGGACACGAGCAGCTCCGTGAGCTCCAGCAGCCGATAGCGCGTCCGGTGGCCGTAGTCGGTCCAGCCGGGGGCCAGCTCCTCCTCGCCCAGCCGTACCCCGTTGAGCAGCGCCCGGTAGACGCCCAGCGCGGTGGCGGCCAGCCAGGCGCGCCCGGGAGCGGGATGCCACGTGAACGACCCGCGCAGGCTCACCGCCGCCCGGGGGTCGCCCGCCAGCCAGGGGGCGTCCCACCCGCCGCGCGCCCGCAGGCCCGTGGTGAACGCGCCGGTCGCGTACCCTTCCACACTCCACGTGTACGGCGTCAGCGGCGCCAGCCACTCACCCGGCACGTCCACGTCGTGCGATCCGGCGGGCACGGACGACCGCCACACCTCGCGCCCGTCCGAGGACACCACCACGGTGGCCTCCCCGATCAGCCGGGCGTCCCACGACAGCCGGGGCGACGGCTCGTCCACGCCCACCGGATCCGCCAGACCGCACGTCAGGCCCGCCCGTGACCCGGGCGGGGCCGAACGGACGAACGGCGCCTGCGCGCCTGAGACCTGCACTCCGAGCACCCCCGAATCCCGGTTCACGCATCGAGCCCGGTGGTGAAGGCGTTGTGCAGACCGTCGACGTCAACGCCGGACAGGCTCGGCGCCATCACGTTGATCAGCAGCACGAAGCACGCGTCCTGCTCCGGGTACATCCACCACTGGCACCCCGAGGCGCCGCCGTGCCCGTACAGCCGCCGGTCGAGCAGCCCGGGAGCCGAGTGGCGCAGGTTCCAGGTGAGACCCCAGTCCTGCCCGGCGTTGACCGGGTCGGGCTGCAGCTTGACCAGGCCCGTCGTCTGCGGGGTCGTCATGGCGGCCAGGGTGGTCGGGTGGATCAGCTCGCGGTCGCCGCGCAGCAGCGCCCCGCCCAGCGCCAGGAGGTCCTCGGCGCGGGAGAACAGAGCCCCTGCCGGGTGGCGGAGCCGTACGAACTTGTCGAAGTCGAAGCCGGGCCCGAGCAGTTCGATGCCGTGGACCTCGGCCGCGTCGCACGCCGGGTCGAACGTGATCCGCCCGCCGCCCGGCACCAGCGTGTTCAGGTCGGAGTCGATCACGTCGGCCACGTCGCGGCCTGTGACGTCGCGGACCATCTCCGCGATCCCGGCGAAGGCCAGGTTGGAGTACTGGCTGAGCGTGCCTGCCTCGAACATCGACGGCGCGGTGACGAGATGCTCCAGCAGGTCGTCGGGCGTGAGCGTCTGCTCGGCGATGCCGCTGGTGTGGGTGAGCAGGTGCCAGAGCGTCACGTCGGGCCGCGCGAAGTTCGGCAGTACGTCCCGCAGCGGGCGGCGCAGCGACAGCAGCCCGCGCTCGACCTGGCGCAGGGCGGCCAGCCCCACCAGCGGCTTGGTCACCGAGAACAGCGCGAAGTGGTCCTCGGTCCTGGTCTCCCGGCCGTCGTGCTCGCCGAATGCCTCCAGCACCTGGATCCCGTCGGAGGTGGCGGCGCCGAACACCGCGCACGGCAGCCGCCCCTCCTTGATCTCGCGCCTGACCCAGTCGAGCGCGATGTCGTGAGTGGTCATCCCTTGAGTGCACCTTCCGTAAGACCGGCCAGGACGCGCTTCTGCGCGACGACGTACACCGCCACGAGGGGCAGCGTGGTGAGCAGGACGTGGGCGAAGACGAGGTTCCAGTTCAGGCTCTGCAGGGTGCCGGAGGCGAACTGGAACAGGCTCAGCGGCAGCGTGGCGTTCGCGCTGCCCTGGAGCAGGAAGAGGGCGAAGAAGAAGTCGTTCCAGACGTTGATGATCAGGACCACGCTGCCGACGAACAGCACCGGCCGCAGCAGGGGCAGCAGGATGCGGACGAAGACCTGCAGGCGGGAGGCGCCGTCGATGGCGGCGGCGTTCTCCAGGTCGGGGGGGAACGCCCGGACGAATCCGGTCGCCAGGAAGATCACGATGCCCACGCGGCAGCCGGTCATCGTCAGCACGTAACCGAGCGAGCCGCCGTCCAGCGACAGGGCGCGCAGCAGGTAGACGGTCGGGATGATCGACGGCGGCAGCAGGATCGACAGCCCCAGCACGAAGTAGGCCGCCTGCAACCACCGCGACCGGCTGCGCCCGAACGCCCACGCCGCCGCCGCGCCGAGGAACACCACGGCCACCACGATCGGCACGGTCACCTTGAGGCTGTTGACCAGCCCCATCAGGTAGCCGCCCCGGTCGAGCACGATGCCGTAGTTCTCGGCGATCGCCCACGTCCTGGGCAGGCCGAGGCCCAGCTCGGCGGCCTCGCCCGCGGGTTTGAACGAGTTGACGACCACGAGCCAGATGGGCACGAGCACCCACGGGATCGCGAAGAGCGTCAGCGCCGTGTACTTGAGGACCGTTCTCATCCCGTCACCTCCCTGCGCCGCAGCCACCACACGAGGGGCACGGCGGTGGCGATCACCAGCAGCGTCACGGTGAACCCCAGCGCGCTGGCGGAGCCGAAGAAGCCCTGCCCCCACTGCTGGCGCATCACCACGTTCAGGGCCCGCGTGTGGTCGCCGGGCCCGCCGCCGGTGGTGGCGGCGATCACGTCGTACGCGCTGAGCGCGCCCACCAGCGTGACCGCCACGTTGAAGGTCAGCGCCGGGGCGAGCAGCGGGAACACCACCCGCCGGAACCTGGTCCACAGCCCGGCCCCGTCGACGATCGCCGACTCCAGCAGCGACTTCGGGATGGAGTTGAGGCCCGCGATGTAGACGAGGGTGATCAGCCCGCTCCACTTCCACGCGTCGATGAACGCGACCACCACCAGCGCGGTGGACGGTTCGCCGAGCCACGCCCACTCGACGCCGAGGAAGGAGTTGACCGCCCCGTCGGGGGCGAGCAGCCCGCGCCAGATGTATCCGGCGGCCAGCGGCGAGATGAGCGTCGGCAGGAAGAACGCCGAGCGGAAGACGGTGTTGATCCCGCTGGTCCGCTGGAGGGCCAGGGCCAGCGAGAGGCTGACCGTGTTCTGGATCGCCATGCACAGGATCGCGTACAGCACGGTCACGGTGACCGCGTTGGCCAGCAGTTCCTGGTCGATCAGCGTGCGGACGTTCTCCAGCCCGTTCCAGGTGATCTCGGCCCGGAAGCTCGTCCAGGAGGAGAACGCGAACCGGACGTTGAGCAGGAACGGGGCGACGAAGAAGACCGTGACCAGCACGATCGCGGGCAGTGCCCACGGCAGCCAGGCCGCCCTGTTCCGCATCACCATCCGGGCAGCCCTGCCGCCTTGGCCGCCTGCTCGACCTGGCCCTGTAGCTGGGTCGCCGCCTTCTGCGGATCCTTCTGCCCGGCGATCAGCTCGGACATGAGCTGGGCCAGCCCGCCCATGCCGGGGATGTCGGAGTTGAAGGCGATGACCGCGCCGGTGTCGTACGCCTTCTTGACGTCCTGCAGCACGGACGAGACGCCCTGCGGGTCGGGCACGTCCTTGAACACGGGGAAGGTCTTGGACGCGGTGATGTACTCGGCGTAGGCCGGGCCGGTCATGAAGCGCACGAAGTCGAGCGACGCCTTCTCCCGCGCCGCGTCACCGGTCTTGGGCAGGTAGAACGTGCCGATCGGGCCGGGCGCGTAGGTCACGAGCGGCTTGTCGCTCGACAGGCCGACGAAGCCGACGGACTCGTCGACGGTCTTCTGGTCGCCGCCGGCGGCTGCGAGGAGGGCCGGGAGCATGTCGGAGTGCTGGGCGACCATGGCGGCCTCGCCGGTCACGAGGGCCTTCATGGAGTCCTCGAACTTGGCGGTGACGATGTCCTTGTTGAAGCAGCCGTCGGCCTTCAGCTTGGCGTAGGCGGTCAGGCCGGAGACGAAGGGCGAGCCCGCGTCGGCCAGCGTGCTGCTGTGGCCGGCGATGGCCTTGCCGTACGCGTTGGACTGGTTGGCGCCTGCCATATAGAGGATGGGCAGGATCTGCACCGGCCAGATCGACCCGCCCGACTCGAAGACCGGCGTGACCCCGGCGGCCTTGAGCTTGGGGCAGGAGGCGGCGAGCTCGGCGAAGTTCGTGGGCGGGGTCAGCCCGGCCGCGGTGAAGACCTTCTTGTTGTAGTAGAGGCCGAAGACCTGGGGGAAGCCGGTGATGGCGGCGTAGACCTTGCCGTTGACGGACCCGGCGCTCCGGTAGAGGTCGCCGGACCTGGCGATGTACGCCTCGCCTGTCAGGTCGCGCAGGTTCTCGGCCGGGTTGAGGGCGAGCAGGCCGCTCACCGTCGCGTGGTACTCCACGATGTCCGGGCGGTCGCCGGTGGCCCACTTGGTCTGGGTGGTGTCCTCGAAGCCGTCGGACGGGATCGACACGAGCTCGATCTTGTGGCCGGACTGCTTCTCGAACTTCTTGTACATCTCCAGCAGCGGCGCCGGGTCCGCGCTGTTGTGCCAGAGGGTCAGCTTCACCTGACCGGTCCCCTCCGGGGCGGACGACCCGCAGCCGGAGAGGGACAGGGCGAGGACGGCGCCGATCGCCGCGCCGAGCAGACGGGATGGTGCTCTCACGCCCGTGCTCCTGTTCATCTTAAGGATTGTGTAGAACGTTCTCCATTGTTAGGGCATGAGAGAATCGCCCGTCAAGAGGTAGACCTGAGTAGCAGTGACGGGCTAGCCTCCCTTTTCAGAAAAGTGTGTAGTTCGTTCTACGAGACTCGACGAAGGACGGCGTGTGACGAGCGGACGGGTGACGATCGCCGATGTGGCCAGGCGGGCCGGGGTTTCCACGGCCGCCGTGTCCAAGGTGGTGCGCGGGGCCTACGGCGTGAGCGCGGAGATGCAGACCAAGGTGACGCAGGCCATCGACGAGCTGGGCTACCGCCCGCACGCCGCGGCCCGCGCCCTGCGCGGACGCACCTACACCCTCGGCGTCATGCTCTCGGACACCCGCAACCCGTTCTTCCCCGACATCATCGAGGGCGTCACCGGCCGGTTGGGCGACACCGAGTACCAGGTGCTGCTCGGACCTGGCGGGATCGAGCCCAAGACGCAGGCCAGGATGACCGACGCCATGATCGACCGGAGCATGGACGGGCTCATCCTGATCTCGCCGGTCATGACGGACGCCGAACTCGCCGCCGTCGCGACGGCCGTCCCGGTCGTCGTGGTGGGCAGGCACGGCGGCGCCGCGGCCTACGACGCGGTCGTCGACGACGACGTGATGGGGGCGGGGCTCGTGGTCGACCACCTGGTCGGGCTCGGGCACACCCGGATCGCGCACATCACCCACCTGGAGCGGGCCCGCGCCCAGGGACTGCCGCACACGGTGCGCGCCGAAGGCTACCGCCAGGCGATGCGCGCCCATGGACTCGCCGACGACGTGCTGGCCACCTCCTTCACCGAGGAGGGCGGCTTCGAGGGCGCGCGGGAACTGCTCGCGCGCGACGACCGGCCCACCGCGATCTTCGCCGGGGCCGACATCGCGGCGCTCGGCGTGCTGCGCGCCGCCGACGAGGCGGGCCTGTCGGTGCCGGAGGACCTCTCCGTCGCCGGATACGACAACATCGGCATCGCCTCGCTCAAACGCATCTCGCTCACCAGCGTCGATCAGGACGGGCATGTGATCGGGGCGACCGCCGCGCGCCTGCTCGTCGAACGCATCGAGGGACGCTCGCGATCGGTGACGTCGTCGGTGTCGCCCACGCTGATCGTCCGCGGAACCACAGGACCGCCTCGCCTCTGAGAACCAACCGCACGTCGGGGGACTGTCGCGGACCACGTATTAAAACGATTTATTGGAAGGACTCCCCACGTGAGACGGCTCGCTCTCCTCGCCCTTCTCCTCCCGCTGGTCGCACCCGCGCAATCGGCCTTCGCCCAGGCGGCCGCTCCGGTCTGCCCGGTCAGGGTCGACCCCGCCGCGTTCGCCTCCGAGGCCCGCCTGAGCACCCTGGCCGAGCGGCAGGAGGCGTTCGGCCCCAGGCCGACCGGCTCCACCGCGCACGCCGACTACGTCGACTGGCTGGAGGACGAGATGGCGGCCATCCCCGGCCTCCAGTTCTCCTCCCTGCCCTACGCCATCGACCGCTGGGACAGCCTCGGCACCGGCCTGACCGTCGGCGGTACGGCCGTGCAGGTCGCGGCCCCCGTGCCGTTCTCCTCCTCCACCGGCGCGGGCGGCGTCTCGGCGCCGCTCGTCCACCTGGCCGCAGGGACGAACATCACCGCGGCCAACGCCGCCGGGAAGATCGTCGTCAGGGACCTGCCGTGGACCAGCGTGCCCAACCTGCTGTTCTATCCGCTCGGCCTCGGTTACTCCATGTACGACCCGGCCCACACGATCAACCTGCTCGGCTCGGAGTCGATGGAGGCCCCGGCCGCGGCCGACGCCGACCTCAAGGCGGCCGCCGCCGCGGGCGCGGTGGGCGTGATCGAGATCAGCCAGCTCCCACATGCCCAGATCCAGGGCCTGTACGCGCCCTACGAGGGCCTGCCGTACGGCGTGCCAGGCGCGTACGTCGGCGCCGACCAGGGCAAGCAGATCAAGGACGCGCTGGCCGCCGGGCAGCCGGTCCAAGCCGCGCTGACCGTGAACGCCGCCTGGACGCCGACGACGACCCGCACCCTGCTCGCGACGCTTCCCGGCGGGAGCGCCCAGAAGATCGTCGTGGAGAGCCACACCGACGGCATGAACCCGGTGTGGGACAACGGCCCGCTCACCATGATCGAGATGGCCCGCTACCTGTCGTCGCTACCGGTGGAGTGCCGTCCGCGTACCGTGCAGTTCGCGTTCGTGACCGGCCACCTCTACCAGCACCTGACCGGCCCCGCCGTCCGCGAGGGCGGTGCGGGCCAGCTCGCCGCCCAGCTCGACGCCGAGTACGACCAGGGCGGGGTCTCCTCCGTCGTCGTGCTCGAGCACCTCGGCGCCAAGCGCTACGACGCGGTCGCCAGGCCGAACGGCCTGCCGGGCAAGCAGCTCGTCGCCAGCCCCACCCTCACCGAACTGCTGATGGTCCCCGTCAGCGAGAGCACGCCGCTGCGCGAACTGGTCAAGGGCCACATCCAGTACTGGGACGTGAAGCGCACCGCGATCCTCAAGGGCCTGTCGGCGGCCGACCCCGCCACGGTGCCGCACCACTGCGGCTTCGGCGGCGAGGGCACGCCGTACAACCAGCACCTGCTGCCCGTCATCTCGCCCATCGCCGCGCCCAAGACGCTGTTCTCGCCGCAGTTCGGCGCCGAGGCGATCGACCTGCCGGCGATGCGCAAGGCGTCGCTCGCCTTCACCGACGTCGTGCTCGACCTCGGACCGATGGCCCAGTCGGCCGTCGCGGGCGACGTGACCGCCATGCGCCAGCAGCGCGCCTCCGGCACGCCGGGGTGTGCGTGAGCATAGACAGGAGGACGCTCGTGCGTCGGCACACCATCGCCGACGCCGGGTGTCCGCTCACCGTCGGCAACGGGGAGTTCGCCTTCACCGCCGACGCCACCGGGCTGCAGACCTTCGCGCCGCTGGGCACGCAGGCGCAGTGGGGCTGGCACACGATGCCCAACCCCGAGGGCCACGTGCTGGAGGACGCGCTCACCGACTACGACGGCGTCGGCTATCCGGACCTGTATCCGGCCACCGAGGCGGGTGGCTGGCTGCACGTGAACCCGCACCGCCTGCATCTCGGCCGGATCGGCCTCGACGTCGACGAGGCCGCCCCGCTCGGCCGGTCGGCGCAGACCCTCGACCTGTGGACCGGCACGCTGTCCAGTTCCTTCGAGCTGGGCGGCCTGCCGTACGAGGTGGAGACGGTCTGTCACCCCGAGCGGGACCTGCTGGCCATCCGCGTCGTGGGCGGCGCGGGGATCAGGATCGCCTTCCCCTACGCCAGCGACGGCTGGCACACCACCGCCGACTGGGACAAACCTGACAGGCACACCACCACGCACGCGCTCACGCGCACGCCGTACGGCTCGCGCTGCGACTTCACCCGTGTCCTGGACGCGGACCGATACCACGTGGCCGCCGAGTGGGCGGGGGCGGCGCGGCTCACGTCGCCCGGCGGTCACGTGTACCTGATCCAGGGCGACGAGCTGGAGCTCGTCGTCGAGTTCGCACGCCACCCCGCCGGCGCCGCCCTCCCGTCCTTCTCCCAGGTCCGTACGGCTGCCGCCGCCCACTGGGAGAGGTTCTGGACGAGCGGTGGAGCGGTGAGCTTCGACGGCAGCACCGACCCGCGAGCACCCGAGCTCGAACGCCGGGTCGTGCTCTCGCAGTACCTCACCGCGGTCAACTGCGCGGGCTCCACCCCGCCGCAGGAGACCGGGTTGGCCGTCAACTCCTGGAGCGGCAAGTTCCACCTGGAGATGCACTGGTGGCACGCCGCCCACTTCGCCCTGTGGGGCAGGCCCGAGCTGCTGGAGCGGAGCCTGCCGTGGTACCGCTCGATCCTGCCGCGGGCCAGGGCCACGGCCGTACGGCAGGGTTTCCGCGGCGCCCGCTGGCCCAAGCAGGTGGGGCCGGAGGGCAGGGAGAGCCCGAGCGAGATCGGCGCCTTCATCGTCTGGCAGCAGCCGCACCTGATCTACTTCGCCGAGCTGCTCCGCCGGGTCCGCCCGGGGGCGCTGGAGGACTACCGGGACCTGGTGTTCGAGACGGCCGAGTTCATGGCCTCCTTCGCGGGCGGCGGGCATCTGGGGCCGCCGCTGGTCCCGGCGCAGGAGTCCTACTACGAGTCCAGGCGGTCGGTGCGCGATCCCGCGTTCGAGCTGGCCTACTGGTGGTGGGGGCTGAAGACGGCCCAGCGGTGGCGGGGCCTGCTCGGCCTCGACCCCGACCCGGAGTGGGCGCGGGTCCTGCACGGCCTGGCCCGGCCGCTGGTGCGCGACGGCGTCTACACGGCCATCGGCGTGGAGCCGTACACGATCAGGACCGACCACCCCTCGATGACCGGCGCGCTCGGGTTCGTGCCGCCCACCCCGCTGATCGACCCCGAGACCATGCGGGCCACCTTGCACGACGTGCTCGCCGACTGGGACATGGAGAGCACCTGGGGCTGGGACTATCCGATGCTCGCCATGTGCGCGGCCAGGCTCGGCGAGCCCGACACCGCCGTGGACGCGCTGCTGATGGACGCCCCGAAGAACACCTACCTGGCCAGCGGCCACAACCACCAGTGGCCCGGCCTGCTGCCCCTCTACCTGCCGGGCAACGGCGGCCTGCTGGCCGCCGTCGCCCACATGGCGGCGGAGGAGTGCTTCCCCGAAGGCTGGCTGGTTCAGGCGGAAGGGGTGGTCGCGATGCCGTGATCGGGGCCGGCCAGCAGGGCGACCGTGTAGTGGTAGAGGTCGCCGGCCGACGACGTCAGAGTGGCGGCGCGGCCCTCGCGCACCTCCGAGGCGATGAACTCGGTGATCCCGTAGACGATCAGCCGGGGCACCGCGGCTCGCAGCGGCGGCAGCGAGGGATCCTCCAGCCTGGCCCGCGCGGCCAGTGCCCCGAACATGTCGAGGAAGGGCCGGTAGGCGGCGTCACGCTGCTCGACGGCCCGCTCACCCGCCCTCGGCAACTCCACGAAGTACGCCTGCGCGTACTCCGGGCGCTCCTGCCACCACCGCAGGTAGGCGGCCATCCCCAGCCGGAGCGCCTCGCTCCAGCGGTCGCCCGCCCCTGACGCGGCCGTGTAGATCGAGTCGATCATCTCGGGCAGGTCGCGCTCGCATCCGGCGAGGAAGCACGCCTCCTTGTCGGCGAACTGGGCGTAGAAGGCGTTGCGCGAGACCCGCGCGGCGGCGATCACGTCCGGCACGCTCGTGGCGGCGTAGCCACGCCTCGCGACGAGCCTCAGCATGGCCTCCACGAGGCGTTCTCGCTGGGAGTCGCGCACCGTGTCGGGGGAGAGTCCGTGCCGCCCCCGGGGGAGTGGCCGGACCGCCGGAATTTCCTTCTGTTCATGTCTTGACATCGCTCACCGATCGTACTTCCCTCTCTTTGGAGACGTTCACGTCTCCAAATAATCTACGAGGTGACCATGGAGAACTTCACCCGTCGGCAGGCATTGCGGGCAGGGGCGCTCGGCCTCATGTCGGCCGGATTCCTGTCGTGGACCACCGAGGCCAACGCCGCCTCCACCATCGAGACGATCTACAAGGCAACGGGTCCGTGGCCGGTCGCCACCGGCACCTCGGGCGGCCACCGGCTCTACTACCCCTCGACCCTGGGCTCGGGCGGCGTCACCCACCCGATCGTCACATGGGGCAACGGCTCGTGGGCCACCCCCGACAACTATCCGGGACTGCTCAACCACCTCGCCTCGTGGGGCTTCGCGGTGGTCGCCTCCACCGACACGACCACGGGCACCGGCGCCGAGATCCTCGCCGCCGCCCAGCACCTCATCGGCCTCGGCGCCGACCCCGCCAGCGTCTTCCACGGCAAGCTGAACACCGCCCAGGTCGCCGCCGTCGGCCACTCCCAGGGCGCGGGCGGATCCATCAACGCGGCCAACGACTCCGCCGGGCTGATCAAGACCGTCGTGCCGATCGCCGTGCCCGCGCAGTGGATGGCCAGCCCGGGAGACGAGTTCTCCGTCGCCGACCTGACCTGCCCGGTGCTCTTCCTCAGCGGCGCCAACGACTGGCTGATCTCCTCGGCCGCGACCGTGCAGGGCTACTACGACCAGGCCACCGCCGGAGCGGGCAGGGCGCTGCTCAAGGGCGCGGGGCACAACGACATCCAGAACGCCGGCGGGGCCTTCCTCGGCTACGTGACCGCCTGGCTGAGGTACCGCCTCCAGGCCGACCCCCAGGCCCGCGGGGCGTTCGCCGGCAGCACCGCGGAGCTCCCCACCAACACCGCCTGGCAGAACCAGGCCCTCAAGAACCTCACCTAGGAGAACCACCATGGCGGATCTGACGCGGCGTGGGCTCCTCGCCGCCGGCGCGCTCACCCTGCTCGCCGGATGCGGCAAGGACCAGCCTCGGCAGCAGGCCGCGGACGGCAGGCCGCGCGGCGAGGTCACGGTCTGGCTGCACGGCTCGCAGGACACCGGCCAACAGTTCCAGGAGCTCGTACACCGCTACATCGCCGAGTTCAAGGTCGACGTAAAGCTGCTCTACCTGCCCGTGGGCCAGCTCGACGCCAAACTGCTGACCGCCTTCAGCGGCGGCGCCCCGCCCGACGTCTTCAAGATCGGCCACTGGAGCTTCCCCGCGCACGCCAAGAAGAAGCGGCTCGCGCCCGTCGACACCAAGGCGCTCTCGCTACAGAACTACGAGCCGGGCACGACCACCCCGCTCACCTACCAGAACGTGCCCTACGGCGTGCCCGTCGACTTCAACCCCTGCATGCTCTACTACCGCAAGGACCGGTTCGAGGAGGCCGGGCTCGACCCCGACAAGCCCCCGGCGACCTGGGAGGAGGCCGCCGAATACAGCGCCAAGCTCACCACCGGGGACCGCAGGCGGGTTGGCCTGCAATGGCTCTACGGCGACCCGCAGTGGGCCCTCATGACGCTGACCGCCCTCGTCCAGGGCAAGGGCGGCGAGCTCGTCGCGGCGGGCGGCGCGAAGGCGTCGCTGGCCACCGAGCAGGGCCTCAACGCCCTGACGTACATGTCGGGGATCGGCAACCCCAAGCTCTCCAACCCGCTGGGCGCGCTCGGCCTGTTCTACTCCGGCGAGGCCGCCATGGTCATCAGCGGCGCCTTCCTCGGCCCCGCGCTGGAGAAGCTGGGCAAGGACAAGCTCACCTTCGGCAAGCAGTACGGCGTCGCGCCCATGCCCACCTGGGCCGGCGGCCCGCCCGTCGTCCCCGCCTACACCTGGGGCTGGGGCGTGGCCAAGGACTCGCCCAACCAGTTCACCGCCTGGCACCTCGTCAACTACCTGCAGGGCGCCCCGTCGGTGACCGCCAACCTCGACAACGGCATCATCATCCCGACCAAGGGCTGGCGCGACGCCGGGCCGCGCGGCAAGTCCGAGATCATGAAGATCGTCGCCGACAGCCTCCCGCATGTCGACTTCGGCCCGATCATCCCCGGCACCCTCGAACTGGCGAAGGCCGCGGCCGGCGCCGTCGACGCCGTCGCCCACGGCAAGTCGACCCCCGCCCAGGCCGCGGCAGCCTTCGACTCCACCGTGCGACTGGCCCTGTGAGCGTCGTGCTCGACAGGGGCAGAGCCCGGCCCCAGGCCACGGCGGGTGTGGCGCTGACCCTCCCGGTGGCCGTCTTCTTCGTCGTGTTCTGGCTCGTCCCGTTCCTGGCCGCCATCTATCTCAGCTTCACCGACTACGAGATGGCGGGGACGCCCAACTGGATCGGCCTCGCCAACTACGAGCGCATGTTCGCCGACCCCGGCTTCCTCAACTCGGCGTGGATAACCGTCGTCTACACGGTCTGCACGGTCGTCCCGACGATCGTGCTGGCCCTGCTGGTGGCCGTGCCGCTGAGCAAGCCGGGACGGCTCAACCGCCGGCTCAGAGCGCTCGTCATGATTCCGGCCGTGATGCCGCTCGCCGCCACGTCCATGGTCTGGGTGATCATCTACTCCGACCGCGGCATGGCCAACACCCTCCTCGGCCTGGTCGGGATCGATCCGCAGTCCTGGCTGACCAGCTCCGACCTGGCCATCTGGGCCCTGGTCGTGATGGTCGTCTGGAAGAGCATGGGGCTGTTCGTGATCATCCTGACCGCCGGACTGCAGGCGCTGCCCGGCGAGGTGTACGAGGCCGCCGCCATCGACGGCTCAGGGGCGGTGACCACATTCACCCGGATCACGCTCCCGCTGCTGCGCAGGACCCTGCTGTTCGTCCTGGTCATCTCGGTGGCCGGATCGATGCAGGCGTTCGTGCCCGCCTTCCTGCTCACCGGCGGCGGGCCCGCCGACGCCACCCAGGTGCTGCCGTACTACATCTGGGCCAACGCCTTCCCTTACGAGCACATGGGCTACGCCGCCGCGATGGGCATGGTGCTGCTCGTCGCCATGGTGATCGTCTCGGCGCTGCAGTTCGGGTTCCTGAAGGGAGGCGACGAATGAGAGCGGGAACGATCCTGCGCACCGTCTGGCTGATCGTCGCGGTCGGGTTCATGCTGCTGCCGGTCTACGCCATGCTCGTCGTCGCCTCGGCGCCCGACGACACCGACCTGCGCGGGCTGGTCTTCAACGGCTTCCACCTGCCCGAGAACATCGGACTGCTGTTCGGCGAGGGCAACCTGCCCACCTACCTGCGCAACAGCCTCATCCTGTGCGTCGGCACCGGCATCCTGGACGTGATCTTCTCGGCCGCCGCCGGATACGCGATGGCCCAGCTGTCCTTCCCCGGCCGCCGCGTCCTGTTCGCGCTCGTGATCGGCACGCTCGCGCTCACTCCGATGGTCCTGGTCATCCCCGTCTTCCTCATCGTGAAGGAGCTCGGCTGGGTCAACACCTTCCAGGGCATGATGGTGCCCGGCATGATCAGCGCGTTCGGCGTCTTCCTGGTGCGGCAGTTCGCCCTCGGCATCCCGAAGGAGCTGCTGCTGGCCGCGCGGGTCGACGGCGCGGGGGAGTTCCGCATCTTCGCGCGCATCGCCGTGCCGCTGCTCAAGCCCGCGCTCATCACCCTGTTCCTCGTGCATTTCCTGGCGCAGTGGGACAACCTGCTCTGGCCGCTGATCGTGGCCAACGAGCAGGAGCTGTGGCCGCTGCCGGTGGGGCTGGCCAACTTCCAGAGCGAGGTCGGCTTCAACTATCACCTGACCACCACCGCGGCACTGGTCACCGCCGTGCCGCCGTTCATCCTGATGGTGGCGCTGCAGCGCTACTACGTGGCGGGGCTCACCTTCGGAGGGCTGAAACGATGATCCCGGACACCGCGCGGATGATGGAGTGGATCGAGACGGTCACCTCGCGGGGCATCAGGCGTCCCGGCTACCCGGCCGACGACTGGACCGCCGCGTGGGCCGCCGAGCGCTTCACCGAGTTCGGGCTCCACGACGTACGGCTGGCGCCGGTCGAGCTGCCC
Organism: Streptosporangium minutum; assembly: GCF_002149035.1. Taxonomy (GTDB): domain Bacteria; phylum Actinomycetota; class Actinomycetes; order Streptosporangiales; family Streptosporangiaceae; genus Streptosporangium; species Streptosporangium minutum. The sequence goes on along the minus strand of NZ_NGFP01000017.1, from coordinate 19,213 downwards.
GTCTGGCGACCGGTGACGGCGGCCCTGGTGGTGCGCCTGGACGCCGACCCGTCGAGAGCTGTGCGGGTGGCGGCGTCCGCCCTGCCGTACACCACGCCGAAGGCGACCGTGAGCGCGCCGGTCAGCCGCGAGGTCGTGCCGGGCGCGATCGTCGTGCCCGAGTACACCTTCACCGAGCTGCCGCAGTCCTACCTCAGGGACCTGGCGACGGCCGTGCACGACCCCGAGGGCGTCTTCGACGAGCTGGTCCAGACCCTGCCGTTCCAGCTCGACTACCTCGACGTCATCCAGGGCGTCATGGACGGCGGCGGCGCCGCCTTCGCGGGGGCGCTGACCGGGGTGCCGTGGGAGACACGCGACTACTACGTGCCCTACGACGCCGTGCGCCGCGACCTCCCGGCCGTCTGGCTGTCGGGCCGCGACTCGCGGCGGGTGCTCGCCCTGGTCGACGAGGGCCCCTGCACGGGCACGCTCACCGTCGAGTCGGAGACGGGCCCGGCCGTCTCGCACAACGTGATCGGCACGCTCCCCGGCCGCTCCGACCAGTGGGTGATCATCGGCTCGCACCACGACGCGCCCTGGGCCTCGGCCGTCGAGGACGCCTCGGGGATCGCACTGGTGCTGGCCGCCGCCCAGTACTGGGCGGGCGTGCCCGAGCGGGACCGGCCGCACAACCTGATCTTCCTTCTGACCGCGGGTCACATGGCGCACGCCGCGGGCACCCGGGCCTTCATCGAGGAGAACCGCGGCCTGCTGGGCGACGTCGTGCTCCAGCTCCACCTGGAGCACGCCGCCCGGCGGTGCGTGGTCGTGGACGACGAGCTGGTGCCCACCGGCGACCCCGAACCCGGCTGGTGGTTCACCACCGGGAAGCCGGAGCTGGAGAGCCTGGTGGCGGCGGCCCTCGTCGCCGAGGACCTGAGACGCTCGTTCGTGCTGCCGCCGGACGTGTTCTCCCCGATGCCGCCCACCGACGGGGCCTTCTTCCACCCCGAAGGGGTGCCGCTCGTGCACTTCCTGTCGGCTCCCATGTACCTGTTCGACTCGGCCGACACCCTCGACAAGGTGCACGAGGCCAGCCTTGAGCCGCTCACCCGGGCGGCGATCAGAATCGTCGAAGGGACGGCCGGATGGCGCCGCGCATGATCGTGCGAACCACTGCCGGGCTGGTCGAGGGCAGGGCCGAGGAGGGCGTGCTCGCCTTCCTCGGCGTGCCGTACGCCGCCCCTCCCTTCGGGGAGTACCGCTTCGGCGCGCCCGTCCCGCCACCCGCCTGGGACGGCGTACGGCCCGCCGTCACGCGGGGCCCTGCCGCCCCGCAGGCGGCCGGTGAGGACATCGGCCTGTACGCGCCCGACGTCTTCGAGGTCGGCGAGGACTGCCTCAACCTCGACGTGCGCACCCCTGAGACCGGCCGGGCCGGGCTGCCCGTCCTGGTCTGGATCCACGGCGGCGCGTTCTCCATCGGCGGCAACGGGGCGGCCTGGCACCAGGGCCCCCGCTTCGCCCGCGACGGCGTGGTCTGCGTGGCCATCAACTACCGGCTCGGGTTCGAGGGCTTCCTGGCCCTGGAGGACGCCCCGCTCAACCGGGGCGTCCTCGACTGGCTGGCCGCGCTGGAATGGGTACGCGACAACATCGCGGCCTTCGGCGGCGCCCCCGGCAACGTGACGATCGCCGGGCAGTCGGCGGGCGCCGCCGCCGTCGCCACCCTGCTGACGATGCCCCGCGCCGAAGGGCTGTTCCGGCGCGCGATCGTGATGAGCGGCTCGGCCAACCTGGTCGCCACCGAGCAGGAGGCGCGCGACTACGCCAAGACGCTCGCCACCCGGCTGGGGACCGACCCGACCAGGTCCTCCTTCGCCAGGCTGTCCCCCGAGGCGCTCGTCGCCGAACAGCCGCCGCCGCTGACCGGCGACTCCGGCGGACTGAACGAGTCGGTGCCGGTCAAGCCGGTCGTCGACGGTGACCTGATCCCGGCCGTCCCGCTGGCCGCCCTGCGCGCAGGCGCGAGCGGGCACCTTCCACTGCTGGTCGGCTGCACCTCCCAGGAGGCCGACGTGTTCGTCCGCCGCCTGGCCGCCGACCTCGACGAGGCCGCCGCGCAGGCCGTGCTCGACCATCTCGGCGTCCAGGTCGACGGACCCGGCCTCACGCCCGCCGAGCGCGTCGGACGCGCCTTCACCCAGCACCTGTTCACCCGCGAGACGCGCTGGATCCGCGAGGCCAGGCCCGCCTACGCCTACGAGTTCCGGTGGGAGTCGCCCGTCGAGAGCCCGGTCGGCGGCGGACGCGTGGGCGCGGTGCACAACCTCGACCTGCCCTTCGTCTTCGACGTGCTCGACGCGCCCGGCGTCGAACGCACCGCAGGGCCAGACGCGCCGCAGGCCGTGGCCGACGCGATGCACGCCGCCTGGGTGCGTTTCGCCCGCACAGGCGATCCCGGCTGGCCACTCGGGCACACCATGGTCTTCAATGAACCCACCGACCGGAGGTTGTGACATGCAGTCCTACTCGAGCGCGGTGGCGGCGACCCCGCTGCTGGGCGAGACCATCGGCGACAACTTCGAGCGGACCGTACGGCGCTTCGGCGACCGCGAGGCACTCGTCGACGTGCCCTCCGGCCGTCGCTGGACCTACGCCGAGCTCGACGCCGACGTGAACCGGCTGGCCCTTGCGCTCCTCGCCTCCGGCATCGCCAAGGGCGACCGGATCGGCATCTGGGCGCCCAACTGCGCCGAATGGATGATCGTCCAGTACGCCACCGCGAAGATCGGCGCGATCCTGGTCAACGTCAACCCCGCCTACCGCGGCCACGAGCTCGACTACGTCGTCAGGCAGTCGGGCCTGCGCCTGCTCATCAGCGCGCTCACGCACAAGGGCAGCGACTACCGCGCGATGGTCGAGGAGATCGGGTTCGCCGACGTCGTCTACCTCGGCGACCCCGGCTGGCACCGGCTGCTGGCGCTGACCGCCCCCGAGGAGCGGCTGCGCGAGCGCATGGCGTCGCTGAGCGCCGACGACGCGATCAACATCCAGTACACCTCCGGCACGACCGGCTTCCCCAAGGGCGCCACGCTCTCGCACCACAACATCCTCAACAACGGGTTCTTCGTCGGCGAGCTCATCCACTACGACGAGCACGACAGGGTGTGCCTGCCGGTGCCCTTCTACCACTGCTTCGGCATGGTGATGGGCAACCTCGGCGCCACCTCCCACGGCGCGTGCGTGGTCATCCCCGCGCCCGGCTTCGACCCTGAGGCGACGCTGCGGGCCGTACAGCAGGAACGTTGCACCTCCCTGTACGGCGTGCCGACCATGTTCATCGCCGAGCTCACCCTCGCGGGGCAGTACGACCTGTCCAGCCTGCGCACCGGCATCATGGCGGGCTCGCCCTGCCCTGTCGAGGTGATGAAGCGCGTCGTCACCGAGATGAACATGGCGGAGGTCGCCATCTGCTACGGCATGACCGAGACCTCGCCCGTCTCCACCATGACGAGGTCCGACGACAGCCTGGAGCGCCGCACCGAGACCGTCGGACAGGTGATGCCGCACGTCGAAGTCAAGATCACGCATCCGGTGACCGGGCTGACCGTGCCGCGCGGCGAGCCCGGCGAGCTGTGCACGCGCGGTTACTCGGTGATGCTCGGCTACTGGAACGAGCCGGAGCGCACGGCCGAGGCCATCGACGCCGCCCGCTGGATGCACACCGGCGACCTGGCCACCATGGACGCCGACGGTTACGTCAACGTGGTCGGCCGGATCAAGGACATGGTCATCAGAGGCGGCGAGAACGTCTACCCGCGCGAGGTCGAGGAGTTTCTCCACCGCCACCCGGACATCGTCGACGTGCAGGTGATCGGCGTGCCCGACGAGAAGTACGGCGAGGAGCTCATGGCCTGGGTCGTCATCCGCCAGGGCGGCACACCCCTGACCGCCGAGGCCGTCAGGGAGTTCTGCGCCGGCAAGCTCGCCCACTACAAGATCCCGCGTTACGTCCACGTCGTCGAGGGGTTCCCGATGACGGTCACCGGCAAGATCCGCAAGGTCGAGATGCGCGAGGAGGGCGTGCGCCTGCTCGGGCTCGACTAGGGCCTGTGTGATGTTGTGATCGATCTCCGGGTTCCGTCCCCGTCCCGGGGCGGGATCCGTTAGGGCACCGGAGGTGACGCGTAGGCGACTCACCGGCGAGCGGTGGAAGTTCATCGAGCACTACCTGCCGATCGACCGGTTCGGCCCGTACCCCGATCTGTCCCCCGTGCGAGCTACCCGCGAATGTCCACCGCAGGGGGACGATTCCGGACCGCCGAATCTTTAGCGTTTCTCGGCGTAGCGGCGGCGCCCCGTCGCGGAGTCCCCCACGTGAGGTAGTCGTCATGCGGTTCTTGAAACAACTCGTGCCCGTCGCGCTGGTCGCCTTCGCCGGCGGCGCGATCGTAGGCGCGGTGCAGGGGAATTGGTTCCTCACCCTGCTCCTCGGCCTCGCGACGGCCGCGCTCGCCGTATTCGTGTACGCCCGCATGGTCCGGTGGTCCGAACGCCGCGAACCGGTGGAGGTGGCCAGGCAGGGAGCCACCCGTGCCCTCACCCGGGGGACCCTGATCGGGGTCGCGCTGTTCGCGGCCGTCATCGTGAACATCGCCCTCATGGGCGGCTACCGGATCGACGGCCTGGGCTCACTGACCGGCGCGATCGGGCTGATCGGCTTCATGGCCGCCGCCGCGGTGACCGAGGAGCTGCTGTTCCGCGGCATCCTGTTCAGGATCATCGAGGAACGCACGGGGACGTGGGTGGCGCTGGCGCTGACCGCCCTGCTGTTCGGCCTGTCGCACCTGTTCAACCCGCACGCCAGCCTGTGGGGCGCGCTCGCCATCGCGATCGAGGCGGGTGGCATGCTCGCCGCCGCCTACGCCGCCACGCGCACCCTGTGGGTGCCGATCGGCGTGCACTTCGGCTGGAACTTCGCCGCGGCCGGCATCTTCGGCACCGAGGTCTCGGGCAACGGCGCGGTGGAGGGGCTGCTGCACGGCGTCACGTCGGGCAACGCCCTGCTCACGGGCGGCGAGTTCGGGCCGGAGGCGAGCTTGTACGCGGTGGTGTTCGGTCTGCTGCTGACGGTCGCGTTCATGTGGCTGGCCCGCCGTCGTGGAAACGTGGTCCCGCGCCGTCGCCGTACGCCCGCTACGCTCGCCTGATGATCGATCCACGGCGGGTCACGGACCTGTGGCGGCGGTGTGATGTCGTGGTCCGGGACCTACCGTTCGGGCTGCTGCTGGCCGTCGCATCGCTTCTGCCGGCGCTCCACGGCAAGGGGACGCAGGTCGGTGACCTGCCGACCCGTCCCTTCGACGCGCTGGCGTTCGTGGTGATCGCCCTGGAGTGCCTTCCGCTCGCCGTGCGGCGGCGGTGGCCGGCCGGGTGCCTGGCGCTGGTGTCGCTCGGCTTCGCCCTCGACCAGATCTTCTCCTACCACGTGTTCGCGAGCAACGCGATGCCCATCGCGCTCATCAGCGCGGGCGCCCACCTGGAGCGCCACCGGCGGGTCACCGTGGTCCTCCTCTCCATGGCGTACGTGCCGCTGGCGCTCGCGCTCGGCCGACTCGGCGCGACCGAGCGGGTGGAAGGCTACGTGGTGTTCTACCTGGCCCTGGCCCTCGCGTGGGGCATCGGAGCCTGGCTGCGCTCCACCCGCGCCGCCGAGGCCGAACGCCGCCGCCACGTCGCCGAGGCCACCCGCGCCGCCGAACGCACCCGGATCGCCCGCGAGCTCCACGACGTCGTGACGCACCACGTGACGGCGATGGTCGTGCAGGCCGAGGCCGCACGCTACCTGACCGCCGCTCCCGACCGCCTCGACGCGACGCTGAGCGCCATCACCGACACCGGCCGGCGAGCCATCACCGACCTGCGGCACATGCTCGACCTGCTCAAAGCCGATCACGACACCGACGTCGGCCTGCCCTCCGCCGGCGAGCTCCACACGCTCGTGGAGCAGACCCGCCGGGCCGGGCAGCCGGTGGAGTTCGCCGAGGAGGGCATGCCGGCGGAATCGGCGGGCAGCGCCGAGTCCGTGACCTATAGGGTCGTGCAGGAAACCCTGACGAACGCGCTCAAATACGCCCACGGCAGCCGCACCGTGGTCCGGGTGCGCTACGGCGAGAAGGAGATCAGCGTGGCGGTGAGCACCGACGGTTCCGGCTCGCGGGCCGGCTCCCTCGGTGGGAGCGGGCGGGGCCTGGTCGGGCTCCGCGAGCGGGTGGACGCCCTGGGCGGCGAGTTCAGCGCGGACCGGCAGGCGGGCGGCGGCTTCGTGGTGCGGGCCCGCATCCCCGCGGGGCGCCCGTCGTGACCACGCCGGTCCGGGTCCTGGTCTGCGACGACCAGGCGCTGATCCGCACCGGCTTCGCGACGATCATCGATGCGCAGCCCGGCCTGGAGGTGGTGGGCGAGTGCGGCGACGGCCGCACCGCGGTCGACCTGGCCCGCCGGCTGCGCCCCGACGTCGTGGTGATGGACGTGCGGATGCCGGTGCTCGACGGCATCGAGGCGACCCGCCGGCTGGCCGGCGCCGGGGTGGCGGACCCCGTCAAGGTGCTCGTGGTGACGACGTTCAACCTGGACGAGTACGTCTACGAGGCGCTGCGCGCGGGGGCGAGCGGTTTCCTGCTCAAGGACGCCCCACCGGCGCAGCTCCTGCACGGCATCCGCACCGTCGCGACCGGCGCCGCTCTGCTGGCACCCGAGGTGACGCGGCAGCTCGTCGGCAGGTACGCGGCCCGGATCCGCCCCGCCCAGGCCACGCCGGGCGAGACCGCGTTGACCCCGCGCGAGCTGGAGGTGCTGAGCCTCATCGCCGACGGCCTGTCCAACAGCGAGATCGCCGCCACCCTGGTGATCAGCCAGGAGACCGTCAAGACGTACGTGTCGCGCATCCTCACCAAGCTCGACCTGCGCGACCGCGTGCAGGCGGTGGTCTACGCCTACCGCAGGGGCCTGGTGACCTGAGACACACCGAGGCCCAGGCCCAGGTCCCGATCGTGCGGTTCCGGGGCGAGGGCCCGCTTGCCCCGGCCGACGGGCACCGGTGTCGCGGGCGATCGCCGGGCACGGTCACGCGACCAGGCGCAGCCAGGCCGCCGCGAGTGCGGCGTGACCGGCCGGCGTCGGGTGCGCGCCGTCCGCGGCCCAGTACTCCGGCCCGGTCGTCGCGGCGAGCTCGGCGAACATGCCGTCGGCGGCGAGCAGGTGCGCGCCGTACTTGCGAGCGAGCTCGCGCACGACCTGGATCTTCGGGTCCAGGTCGGCCCGCCACTCCTTGCGGATCTCCTCGCCGACGTGCACGTCGCCGACCTCGACAAGGCCGCGGATCGGCAGGAGGAACGGCTCGATGAGGATCAGCTCCGCGCCCGCCTCGGCGAGGGGCGTGAGCAGGCGGTCGTAACCTGCCGCGTAGTCCTCCGCGGGGATCACGTAGCCGTCCGGGTCGTACGTGTGCCAGCCCATGTCATTGCCGCCGGCGAGGATCGACACCACGTCCGGGCGCGCGTCGAGCACGTCCGCCTGCCAGCGGGCTTCGAGGTCCATCACCTTGTCGCCCGCGATCCCGGTGTTCAGCCAGGTCACGGGCCGGTCCGGGTACCGCGAGCCCCACTCGCCCGCGACGTACAGCGGGTAGCCGGACCCGAGACCCTGTTCGCTCTCCAACCGCCGGCAGTCGGTGATCGAATCGCCGGTGAACATCACGGTGCTTCCCGCTCGGAGGGTGATCGTCATGTGTGCTCCTGTAACTCGGTCGAGGAGAGGAAAAGTTCACATCGGTCAAGTGGCGTCGACGCCCACGGCCACGACAAGGGAACGGGGCGGCTGCTTCAGATCGCCGGACTGCCGAACCAACGGCCGGCGGCCCGCTCGAACGCTTCACGGTCAGGGGCGCGATCACCTGCCCAGGCGACTATGCCGTCAGGTCGGACAAGCACGGCACCCAGCCCGAGGTCGTTTCTCGCCGGCCCGGCCGCATACCGCATCCGGCTCTCCCAGCCCATCGCCGAACCGTGGAGGCACCGGTCGGTGCTGAGATCCAGCGCGACGCCCCGCCCGTCCCGCATCAGGTCGCCGAGGCGAGTGCCGTCCTCGAGATGGAGGTCCGGGGCGTTGCGGCCGACCAGCGGCTGCTCGCTGCCGAGGTCGTAGCGGATCGACGATCCCGATACCTTCTCGAACACGTAGGTCGTTCCGTCGCGGGTCCCGATCAGGTCGCGGATCACTCCTTGGATCGCCTGGGCATGCGGGTCCGGCTTCATGGCCGCCGCCTGGGCGCGTGTCCAGTCGAGCACCCGTGCGCCGATCGGATGGCGCTCGCGGGTGTAGGTGTCGAGAAGCCCGTCCGGGGCGTACCCGTGCACGGTCGCCGCGAGCTTCCATCCCAGGTTCATGGCGTCGCCGATGCCGAGGTTGAGCCCCTGCGCCCCGAGGGGGGAGTGGATGTGAGCGGCGTCGCCCGCGAGCAGGACGCGCCCCTGCCGGTAGGTCGTCGTCTGCATCGCCCGATCGGTGAAGCTCGAAGCGAGATGGACGTCGCTCAGCGTCACGTCGGTGCCGGACACACGGCGCAGAACCGCCTGGAGATGTTCGCGAGTCGGACGCCGCGAGCGATCGAAAGCGCCGCCGTCGAACTCCAGCATGCCGATGTACTCTTTCGCGGGCGTCCGGAGGTACATGCCCGTCGGCGTCAGATTGAACCCGGGGCGCAGCCTGTCGGGGTCGGCGATGGTGGCGAGCACGACGTAGCCGGTGAACTGCGGCTCGGTGCCGGCGAAGTCGAAGCCCGCGAGCCTGCGCACCGCGCTGCGTCCGCCGTCGCAGCCGACGACCCAGCGCGCCGGATACTCGCGCCCGCCGGCTCGCGCGACCACGATCTGATCGTCCTGCGCGACGGCTGAGACCGTGACACCGCGCCTGACCTCCACACCGAGCATGGATGCCCGCTCGGACAGCACCGTCTCGACCGCTTCGAGGGCTGTCATCACGCCCTCCATCGCCGGGCTGGGAAGCCGGAAGGGCAGGGCGGTGACGTCGACCTTGGCCGGATCGAGCATCATGCCGGCGAAATGGCCCACGCCACGAGGGGGTGCCGGCTCGTCCGCGCCGGGACGGTCGTTGACGCCCGACGCCTCCAGCAGCGGCTGGAGCATCCCGCGGCGGTAGAACGCCTCGACCGACGCGGCGGACAGGCCCCGCATCCCGAGCGGGTCCGCCTTCCACGGGGAGCGGGGCTCCGGCTCCCGCTCAAGCACCAGGACAGAGCAGCCCGCGAGACCGAGCTCGCAGGCGAGGAACAGACCGACCGGGCCGGCGCCCACGATCACTACGTCATGCACGAGAGATCCCCTTCTTGAAGCCCATCCATCACCGATATGCGGTTGCGGTGCCAAGCCCTGGACACGTCGGTCAGGTTGTGGATCGCGTTGTCGCCGAACATGAGCTCGTAGACGCGGGCGCCTTGGGTGGCGGCCTTGGTGCCGCGGGGGAACGGGGCCTGCTCGTATTCGGTGAGAGCGGCCTCGATTGACCTTGTGGCCCCACCGGACGGTGCCGGCCGGGAGCGAGCCGAGCAGGATCCGTCGCAGCCCGCCGCGCTGCACCTCGGGGCGTCCACCCGTGCCGTCGTCGGGTTCGTCGAGCAGGACGGTCCCGTCCGGGGCGAGGACCCGTGTCGCCTGGCGGCCCTCCAGGATGAGGCCGCGGAACTCGTCGATCAGGCCTGCCGCTTCGAGGGCGAGCTGCCCGTTGCAGTCGTGGATGTCGAACATCCCGCCCTGAGCGCGCGCCGTCGGGGAGGGCTCAGCCTCGTAGATCGTGGCCGGGATGCCGTGGACGCGCAGGACGCGTGCGAGCGTGAGTCCGCCGAGTCCGGCGCCGATGATCGTGACAGGGCTGTCCAAGACGGTGGCTCCTTCAGGCTGTTCTCCGAGGCACGCAAAGACTGGCGCGGGCCGCTCACACGGGGCGCACACGGCGCTGACAGGGGCACACATGGCGCTGACACTCCCGTCCTGCGACGCGTCAGCGCCGCGTTCGAGCACCCGGCACGCTTCGGCCGGTGGCGTGGTGGGGAGGGGCGGTGGCGCCCGTGAGCGAAGGAAGGCCGGAGCCCTGCCGTGATTTGGGGACTCGAGGGTGCGTGCGCGAAGATCGGGAGGTGGACGGGGACATGCGGCTTCGCGTCACGCTGCTCGGCGCCTTTCAGGCGTCTCGTGGTGACGCCGCCCTGCCCGTTCGGGGTGCGCGGTTGCGGGGCCTGGTCGTACGGCTGGCGCTCGCCGGCGGGCGCGCCGTCGAGCAGGGCGTCCTGGTCGACGCGATCTGGGCCGAGGACCCGCCGGCCGGCCCCGCCCACGCCCTGCAGGCCCTCGTCTCGCGGCTGCGCCGGGCCCTCGGCTCGGCCGGCGACGTCGCGCAGGTCGCGGGCGGCTACCGGCTGGACGTGGACGCGGCCGACGTGGACGCGCTGCGGTTCGAGCGGCTCGCCGCCGCCGGCCGTGACCGGCTGCGCGCCGGTGACCCGAATGCCGCGGCGGCCGTGCTCGGCGAGGCCGTGGCGCTGTGGGGAGACCGTCCCGGAGCCGAGCCCACGGTCATCGCCGCGGTAGCGCCCGCCGCCGTGACCCGGCTGGCCCACGCCTCGATCGAGGCCGTCGCCGACCTCGCCGACGCCGAGCTGACCCTGGGCCGTGCCGACGCGGCCGCCTCCCGCCTGACCGCCCTGCTCGCCGAGCACCCCGTCCACGAGCGCACCGCCGCGCTGCTCATGGACGCGTTCACCGCCCAGGGACGCCAAGCCGAGGCCCTGGCCCTGTACGAGCGGGTCCGCGGAACCCTGGCCGACGTCCTCGGCACCGACCCGGGCGCCGCCCTGCGCGAGCGCCACCTGCGCCTGCTGCGCGCCGAGCGGCCCGCCCCGTCCGCCGACGCCGAGCGGAGCAGGCCGAGTAACCTGCCCGCGCCGCTGACCAGCTTCATCGGGCGCGACGACGATCTGGCCCGGATCGACACGCTGCTCGCCGCCGGGCGCCTGATCACCGTGCTCGGTCCCGGCGGCGCCGGCAAGACGCGCCTCGCCGTCGAGGCCGCCCGCCGCCACCGCCACGAGTACCGCGACGGCGTCTGGATGATCGACCTCGCCTCGGTCACCGAGCCGGCCAAGGTCGGCGCGGCCGTGCTGGCCGGGATCGGGTTGCGCGGCGGCGCGATGTTCGAGGCCCGGATGCGCGTCGAGGGCGACGAACTGGACGTACTCGTCGACCAGCTCAGCGGCCGGGAGAGCCTGCTGCTGGTCGACAACTGCGAGCACCTGATCGACGCCGTGGCCCACCTGGTCGCGGCACTGCTGTCCCGATGCTCCGGGCTGCGCGTGCTCGCCACCAGCCGCGAACCCCTCGCGGTCGACGGCGAGGCGCTGGTGCCGCTCGGCCCGCTCGCGCTGCCCGGGCCGGACGACGGCGCCGAGCAGGCCCGGCGGGCGGCGTCGGTACGCCTGTTCACCGAGCGGGCCGCGGCCGTACGCCCCGGCTTCGACGTGGACGAGACGACGCTGCCCGAGATCCGGCGGGTGGTCCGCGGCCTGGACGGGATGCCGCTGGCGCTGGAGCTGGCCGCGGCCCGGCTGCGGACGCTGTCGCTGCCCGAGCTCGCCGACGGGCTGTCCGACCGGTTCCGGCTGCTGTCCACCGGCAGCCGCGCCGCGCTGCCCCGGCACCGCACGCTGCGCGCGGTCATCGCCTGGAGCTGGCAGCTGCTGAGCGAGCACGAGCGTACGGTCGCCGAACGCGTCTCGATCCTGCCCGGCGGCGTCACGCCGGCCTCGGCCGCCGCGCTCTGCGCCGGCACCGCCGTACCGGCCGCCGAGATCCCCGAGCTGCTCGCCGGCCTGGTCGACCGGTCGCTGCTGCAGCTCGCGCCCGACCCGGGCCGCTACCGCATGCTGGAGACGCTGCGCGAGTACGGCACCGGCCGCCTGGCCGGGACGGGCGACCTCGGCGCCGTCCGCGACCTGGCCGCCGGCTACTTCGCCGAGCTGATGGCCCGCTACGACCCGCAGCTGCGCGGGCCCGGCCAGCTGGCGGCCATGCGAGTCGTCAGAGCCGAGTACGACAACGCGCTGGCCGCCCTGCGCCGGCGGTGCGACACCGGCGACGCCTCCGGCGCGGTCGCTCTCGCCCTGAACCTGACCTGGTACTGGCACATGCTCGGCCGGCACCCCGACGCGGCCTACTGGCTGGGCGAGGCACTGGCGGTGCCCGGCGGCGAGCCGACGCCTGAGCGCGACTGCGCTCACGTGATCTCCTTGATCGACCGGGTCGACACCCGGCAGGGGAGGACCGCCGAGAAGGCCGCGGACGACCGGGCGCGGATGCGCGAGCCGGCCGACCGGCTGCTCGCGTACCCGGAGCTGCCGGGTCCGTACGGCGCGCTCACCGCGCTCACGCTCGCGTTCCTGCAGGAGGAGGAGACCGCGTCCACGATCATCGAGCATCTGGCCGACGGCGACGACGTCTGGCTGTCCGGGCTGGCCCGCATGTTCCGGGCCCAGTTCGCCGAGAACGCGGGCGAGCTCGACAGGATGCGCCCCGACGTGGAGGCGGCCCTGGCCTGCTTCCGGCAGGCCGGCGACCGCTGGGGCCAGGCCGCCGTGCTGCCGATGCGCGCCCAGCTGCGGCAGTACGACGATCTCGACGGCGCGCTGGCCGACCTGCGCGAGGCCCGATCGCTGGCCGGCGAGTTCGGCCCGCTCGACCTCGGCGACGAGGTGTTCATCGACGTGCGCTGGATCGACCTGCACCTGCGGCGCGGCGACACCGACCTGGCGATCGCGGTGATCGACTCGGCCCGGGAGCGGGCGCTGCGCGCGAATTCGCCGGAGATGCCGGCCCTGGTCGACGCGTGGGAGGCCGTCTTCCGGGTGCGGCTCGGTGATCTGGACCGGGCGCGGGAACTGCTCGACGACGCCGAACGGGGCCTGCGCGGCGACACCACGTTCCCCGGTGACCACGCGCGGACGCTGGCCGGCAGCGTACGGGCCTCGCTCTGCCTGGAGACAGGTGACCTGGCCGGCGCGGAGAAGGCGCTGGAGAAGGCGTACGCGGCGGCGCTGGAGACCCGGGACCTGCCGATCCTGTCGCTGGTGGCGGTGAACGCGGCCGCGCTCGCCGAGGCGCACGGACGGCATCACGAGTCGGCCGCCCTGCTCGGCGCCGCCTCCCGGCTGCGCGGCGCTCACGACCGCACCGATCGGCAGGTTCGCGAGCTCACCCGCCGGGGGCGGGCCGCGCTGGGAGAGGAAGCCTTCGCCGCGGCGTACGGGAAGGGGGGGAAGCTGGACGGGAAGACGGCCGTGACCGAAGTCGACCCGGCCCGGCTACGCCGGGAACTCAGGACGGTTCACCCAGATCCCGGGTGAGCCGGCCGGCCTGTCGAAGCGGCTGATGTGGGCCCGCAGGTAGGGGGCGATCTGGCCGAGCTGGTCAGCGGTGATGCTCCAGCCTCCGGCGACCAGGTCGCGCACGATGTCGGAGATATCCAGGGCGTTGTGGAAGACGACCAGGTTGAGCAGCAGGGTGTTGAGCTTGATCAATTTCTCCTGCTCTTCCGGGATTGAGGAACAACGGGGCGGTTGTCAGCGCTGGGGCATCCCGTCGCAGGTCAGGGGCAGGTCAGGCAGGATGCCGCAGCAGCCTTTTTCGTGGCCGTGAGCTTTGTCGCAGATGGTCCGAGCTTCTTGGCACTTCACGTTTGGCCAGTTCAGGGCAGCTACGAGAAGAAAGATCGTTCTCACCGCTAATGGCTGTCCCGCTGTTCCTGAACCCCGGAGTCCAGCACGATCACGGGCTCAGCCCGTGGGGGGACAAAACCAGCAGCGACGGATGAGGAGCGGCCCGGGACGTGCTGAACAGGTGCGTGGCTGTGTGGCGGATGCAGCGGGACGGAGGGGTACCGGCCGGAACGGAGGTGCCGACCAAGACCGGCTTGGCTTCCCTGGAGCATCTGGTGTCGCTGCTGCTGCGGTACATGCCGCCGAGCGAGGTCGAGGAGCTGCTGTCGGCACAGGTCGGCTCAGCCCGGGATATGGCCGGCCTGGTGCGGTGGCGGATCGGCCGCGCGGCGTCTGGTCGCTGAGGTGCAGGGGGTTGAGGAGAAGGCGGAACCGTTCCGGCGGCCGTGGGTGTCGGAACGGACGAGGGAACATTTCGCTGCGCTGGTGGAGTTCCTCGCGGCCGCCCTGTGAGGCCCGGCGCTCGGGTCGGTGCCATAGGACGGAAAGTAGCTCTGTGTAGTCGCGTGTCAGTGTCGGCAGACCCTCGTCTGTCGACACTCCGCCGGGAAACTACGAGGTCGCAGGTGGTGAGCGTCGAGAACTCGTGCCGAGAATCGACGTCGGTAAACGGGTGGGTGAGCGGATTTCGACAGCCATCAGCGCGCTGTCCTGACCTGGGGATACGTTCCTACTGGTACTGCGGCCTATGACACCGACCCGAGTGGAGGGCCTGCTGTAAGCGGTCGTGGAAAAACCCCGGTCGGCGGCCATGGCGATTCTGTTGAGCGACCACATGGCTCCTGGCAGGCGGCCACGAAACCTCCCGGGGGACGGTCACCTTCGCCCTCGCCCTGTGGCCCGGTCGGGCATCGAGCCCCTGACCGTGAGCGATGCCCCGATGCCGTAGGGCCCGACGGAGGAAAGACCTGCGGCTCCGATCGCCCCGACCATGAGCGGCGTCTGACGCTCGCCGGCGATCGGCACGGCCTTGACCGGCCATCAGGAGCAACCGAACGTTCATCGGCGATAGCGGGGACTCAGTTGGATGGGAGCGGCTGGTGGGCGGTGGACCGGAGTGCGGCACAGGCAAACCGGGCGAGCCGTTCGGGCAGGTCATGCGGGTCATGGTGGGAGATGAACAGCCAGGACAACACAGTGCCGCCGAACATCGCGTGGAACAGGTCCATGTCAGGCAGCCGCTCCAGCTCGCCGCGCCGCACTGCTCGCTCCAGCAGCTCGGCGTTGCCGGCCCGTTCCGGTTCCACGAAGGTCGTGGTGAACCGTTCAGCGAGTGTGGGATCGGCTGCGATCTCGCCGAGCAGGCTCATCAATGCGCCGGCGGCCGCGGGGTTGCTCAGATGGCCAACGATCACCCGCGCCAGCGCGGTCAGGTCCTCGAGCAGCGACCCGGTGTCGGGCGGAACCTCCAGCACTTCTCCGTGGATTATCGCGGCGAAGATCATCTCGTGCTTGGTGGCGTACCGCCGGTAGATCGAGGCCTTGCCGATCCCCGCGCGCTCGGCCACGGCGGCCACCGTCAGACCTGCATATCCGACCTCGCTCAGGAGTTCCTGGACGGCTGCGGTGATGGCCTCGTCCACCCGGCTGTCGCGCGGCCGCCCGACCTGTTGCCCGTTGTGCTCCATTCCATCATCATACGAGACTATAGTTTCGAAACTGCAGTCTCGAAAGGGTTGATGATGATCAAGGATGCGGCGGTACGCCCCCCTTCAATCGACACCGAACGGCCGGTCCCGCGCTGGGCCGTCGGGGTAGCGCACGTCGTGCCCCTGCTCGCGCTGCCGTCGAGTCTGTGGCGGATCGGCCTAGCCCTGGGACTTCCGCTCGGCTACACCGAGCAGGGCCTGCGCGACCTGGTCGGCACGACCGCGTGGGGGCCGCTGTACCTGATCGCCCTCTCCGTGCTGACCGAAGCCGCCGCCCTGCTCACTCTCGGCCTGGTGCGACGCTGGGGCGAAGCAGTACCGCGCTGGATCCCGCTGCTCGGCGGCCGGACGATCCCGCGCCCGGCCGTTACCGTGCCAGCCTGGCTCGGCGTCGGGGTTCTCGCCCTGCTGTGGACCCCGTTCCTGTTCTGGTGGACGCTGCCGCACCCCGGCATGACCGTGACTGGACGTCTGCTCGTCGGGTTCATCTACCTGCCGCTGGTGGCGTGGGCCCCGCTCCTCGCCGCCGTCACGCTTTCCTACCAGCACCGCCGGACCGGCCCATGATGCAGTGGAACGGTGATTGACGCTATCCCCCGGCCCGACGGCTGGCTATCGCCAACGAGTGTCCGATTGTTCCCGATGGGCCTTGACCAGGCTCCTCCCTCGGGCAGTTTCGCCCGAGTCCAGTGGCCATGGGGCGGAGGAGGTGCCGGCCGCCCACCAGGAGGTTCGTGGCCGTGTATCCGGACTCGCATGACCGTCAGCCAGAAGTTCCTAGTGACCGTCCACACCTATGACTGAGGTATAGGCCGCTCCGTTGAGCGGACCACGGAGTGCGACACACCCTGCTCGATGTGCATCCTCGCCTCCGTCGCTGACCTCATACTCGCCGTGAAGGCCGGAGATGAGAGCGGTTGACGGCAGAACGTTCGCCTCCGATGCGGAAAATCCGGTCCGAGAAGCATCAGAGGGCATCGGCTTCTGATGGGAGAAGTAGGCATGGCAGTTTCGCATCCAGACCCCGCCATACCTTTCGGGTTCCAAGTCCAACGGATCCGCCATCTCACCGCAGACCAGATCATCGAGAAGGATGGCCGCACCTACCTGACCGTCGGCCGTCACCCTGTGCTTCTGCCGCCGCGGCTCGGCGCCCTCCTCCGCGAACTGGCCGCCCAGCCACCACCCTGCCTCATGATCTCCCACGGGCCCGCCGCACCCCGCTGGCTGTTCCCCGGCCGGGTTCCCGGCCAGTCCCTCGATCTGCGCAGCCTCATCAACCAGCTCAACCGCCACGGCATCAGCGCTCGACCTGCCCGCAACGGAGCGCTCGCGGCCCTGGCCTCCGACCTTCCCGCCGCGATCCTCGCCGATCTCCTTGGCCTTCACGTCAACACCGCCGTCCGCCGGGTCACCTACGCCCGCAGTGACTGGGCCGGCTATCTCGCCGACCGCGCCGCAGAGTAGAAGGGAAGCCCTGCCCAGTAATGCAGCAACAAGTGAGAGGGGATAGCGCCATGGAACCGGGTTACGTCCTTGCCGGCTATCGGGTCGCTACACGCACTGATCGGCAAGATTGGCAGGAGGCCGGACTTCCTGCTCCTCATCTGTTCTCGCTGAGCGACTGCGTGGTGGACCTGGTGCCAGTAGATCCCACTGGTTGGGACGACTGGTTCGCCAGTCCACAGGAGGCTGAGATCGCCCGCGATCAAGCCGGCACGTCGGGCTTGCACGTGCTCGGGATCGGATTCGCCGCTACCGATGTTCCCGCGCTACTGGCCGACATGGCTGACGGCGGCGGGGACACATCGGCCGGCAGCCTCCCGGAGCGGCTGACCCGGGGTGAGAAGTTTCCCGGGTCCGGCGAGCGGCGGCTGGGCTTCGAGCTGGTCGGTTTCGATAGCGGACACTGGCACACCTGGACCTGCATCGGGGACCTCGTCACCGACGTTCACCAAGCCACCGGCGTCCAGCCGGATCTCAATGGGCTGATCCAGGACGAACAAGACGCGCGCCAGGCCGCTCAATGGCTCACCGACTCAGGTCTTGGCGATCCCAAGGTGTTCCTCTGGGCGGCTGCGCTGCTCACCAAACCTCGCGAGCGACCCTCCAGACTGGAGGAATAGCGCACGGTCGAAATAACTCCCCTCCACCAGTGATGGTGCGCTCGCTCACGATGTCGGCTAGGCATGTGGGTACGGGCTGCTCGGCGTCGACGCGGACGAGCTTTTGGTGGGAGACGTTCTTCATCCGGGGCAGCAGCTTGAAGCCCAGCAGGTGGGAGAAGGCGAAGTCGACCAGGTTCTGGCCGTGGGTGTCGGTGTACTGCCGGTCGATGGTGGCATCGGTGCAGTGCCGCAGCACGCCCTCGATCATCCCCGAGACCTCCGAGGTCGAACAGGACTTGAGCTGGGAGAAGACGCATGGCGATGAACTCGGCTGCGTCCAGGGGCTGGCGCAGGTTTTCGTAGTGCACGTCGCGGTTGTCCTCGAAGTCGGCCGGCAGGTCCTCTTCGGGGTTGCACCAGCGGGCGGCGCCGTCGACGTAGATCTCCCGGCGGCGCAGCGCGTCCTTCACCGCGATCAGCACGCACAACTCGTAGGAGACCCGCTCGACCACACCATCGCCGTCCACCACCGCCTCCCGCCAGCCGTCCGGGACCACGCCGACGATCGGCACCTTGTCGACGCCGCCGTAGTGGCGGATGTTGCTTGGCACGTCGGCGTAGCGGCCCAGCAGGTCCAGGGCGTCCATCACCGGCCGGTAGGCGGTGTTGTTGCACTTGAACTCGATCGCGGCCAGCAGCTTGGGCAACATCCGCCGGTAGTAGCTGGAGTAAGAGCGTCCGCTCCCGTGGCCAGCTCCAGCAGCGCGGCGGTCGAGTCGGCCGACAGGCACCCGGTCACCCGCTCACAGAACGCCCGCTCGAATCGGGCCCGGCAGCCGCGCACGATGCGTTCGGGCCCACCGGGCGGCTCGATCTTCAGCGTTGTTTAGCGAGGAACCCCAGGCGTTCACGCCCGGGAGGAATCGCTTCCCGGCCCTGGGGGTGTGAACGTCCGGTCGTCAGCCCGGGCATTTCTGGTTTTCGATGCACTCCTTGATGATGCTCAAGGGTGCGCCGCCGCAGGAGGCGGCGAAATAGGACGGTGACCAGAAATGGCCGCCCCACAGGTACGTGCGGACGTGAGCGGGTACTCCTTGCGCAGTAGCCGGGCAGACACGCCCTTGAGGCTGTTCACCAGCGTCGAGAGGGCGACCTTGGGTGGGTAGTGCACGAGCAGGTGCACGTGATCCTCCTCGCCGTTGAACTCGACAAGCTGGGCGCCGAGGCTGCCGCACACCTCGATCGTGATGTCTTTGCAGTGGCGCAGCGGTTCGCCGGTGAAGGCCCCGCACCGATACCTGGAGGTGACGACCGAATGCGCGTGCAGCGTGTGGACAACGGTTCGGCCCCGGCGGAGGTCGGAGTCGGGTTCCCATCACGGTGACATAGACCAAAGGATAGTGTGGGCGATGTGAAGCTGGTGGTGCAGGTGAGACTCCTGCCGACGCCTGAGCAGGCGGCGGCGCTGGAGGCGACACTGCGCGCGGTCAACGACGCGGCCACCTGGGTGGCGGCGCTCGCCCACAGCCAGCGGGTATTTCGCAATTACGACCTGCGCAAGCACGCCTACGGGCAGATCAAGGACAACTACGGGCTGGCGGCTCAGGCCGCGCAGCACGTCATCAAGA